>NZ_JBIASO010000006.1:0-410280 GCF_042890865.1 Streptomyces sp. NPDC002018 | reverse complement strand
AGGGGGGACCCTGTGGGAGAGTAGGACGCCGCCGAACAATTATTGTGGGGATGCCCCGCACCGTTATGGTGCGGGGCATTTCTGCGTTCACGGCCAGTTCTGCGTCTAAGGTCGATGTATGCGCTACGAACTGATCATTTTCGACAACGACGGCGTCCTTGTCGACAGCGAGCCACTCTCCAACACCATCCTGGCCGCCTATCTCACGGAATTGGGTCACCCGACCTCGTACGAGGACTCCCTTCGGGACTACATGGGAGCCGCTGTCCATCGCGTCCACGATCTTGTCGAGGAGCGGACGGGCCGGCGTCTTCCCGCGGATTTCGACGACACCCTGCACGCCCGTGTCTTCGCCGCCTTCGAGCGGGAGTTGGAGCCGGTCGAAGGCGTGGTCGAGATAGTGGGGAAGCTGGCCGCCGATGGTGTGCCGTACTGCGTCGCCTCGTCAGGAAGCCATGAGCGGATCCGGGTAGGGCATCGTAAAACCGGGCTGGACCGCTGGTTCGAGGACCGGATCATCTTCAGCGCGCAGGATGTCGGGCGGGGCAAGCCGGCACCTGATCTCTTTCTCCACGCCGCCGAGCGGATGCGGGTGGCCCCCTCGCGATGCGCCGTGGTGGAGGACAGCCCCCTCGGGGTCGCCGCGGCCAGATCGGCCGGGATGGATGTCTACGCGTTCACGGCGATGACGCCGGCCGCGGAGCTCGCCGGCGCCACCGCGTACTTCTCCACCATGGCCGAACTGCCGGGCCTGCTCGACGGATCAGCCGTCTGAGCCCTTGCCCCGTCTCTTGTGTGATCCATCTACCCAGAGGTAGCGGATCGCCCTACGCTGTCCGGCCATGACAGATGCGGCGGGTGCGAGAGACGCTCGGTTGCGGCACGGTCGTGTGTCCCTGGCGCTGAGCTTCTTCGTCCAGGGAGTGACCTTCGCCCTGCTCGTGACGCGTATCCCCGCGATCCAGGACCGGTACGGGATATCGGATGGGCTCCTCCCCGCCTTTCTCGCCGCTGTCCCCGTGCTCGCCGGTGTCGGCAGTGTCGTCACCGAGAAGCTGGTCGTCCGGATGCGGCCGGGAGTGGTCCTGCGCTGGGCGCAGCCCGTGGTACTGCTGGCGCTGCTCGGCGTCGGGGCGGGGGACGCGGTGTGGCAGCTCGCGCTCGCCCTGGCGGCGTTCGGGCTCGCGGTCGGTGCGCTGGACGCGTCCATGAACATGCTGGGCGTCGGCCTCCAGCGGGCGTACGGGCGCAGCATCATGCTCGGTTTCCACGCCGTGTACAGCCTGGGCGGTATCGCCGGGGCCTCGCTCGCCTGGGCGGGTGCCCATGGGGATCTGTCGTTGCTGGTGTCGTATCTGCCGGTGGTGGCGGTGCTGCTGCCGGCCGCGCTGATCGGGAGCCGCTGGTACGCGGACGCGGGGCGGGGCGCCGGACGGGACGCCGAGCGTGCTGCCGCCCCGGATGCCGACCGTCAAGGCGCCGGGCGGCCTGTCGCGTTCCGGCTGCTGCTGCCCCTCTGTCTGGTGATGGCCTTCGCGTACATCGGTGACTCCACGGTGTCGAACTGGAGCGCCACATACCTTCAGGACGTGCTGGGCGGTTCGGAGGAGCTGGCGACCGTTCCGTACAACGCCTATATGGTCACCACACTGCTGGGACGCGCCGTGGGGGATCTGGGGGTACGGCGGTTCGGGCCGGTGGCCGTCGTGCGCTGCGGGACGCTGCTGGCGGGGGCCGGGTTCGCGGTGGTGGCGCTGGCGAGCGGCGCGTGGGTGGGCATCCTCGGGTTCACGATGCTGGGGCTCGGGCTGTGTGTGATCGTGCCGCAGACGTTCGCGGCGGCCGGCCGGCTGTTTCCCGCCTCCAGTGATGCCGCCGTCGCACGGCTCAACGTCTTCAACTACGTGGGTTTTCTGATCGGATCGCCGCTGGTGGGTGTGGTGGGGGAGGCCTGGAACCACCGCGGCGCGATGCTCGTGCCGATGGTCATGGTTCTGGTGACTCTGGTGTACGCCCGCTCGTTCGGGACGGATCCGGCCCGATACGGTGGCGGGCATGAGCGCTCGCGCACGGTTGATGTGGGATGACGCGGTTACGGGGTACGACTTCGGGTCCAGCCATCCGATGGATCCGGTCCGGCTCTCGTTGACCATGGGATTGGTGCGGGCCTACGGGCTCGACAGAGCGGTGGAGGTGACGACCGCGCCCGCCGCCGGGGACTCGACACTGCGGCTCGTCCACCAGCAGGAGTATGTGGACGCGGTACGGCGGGTCTCGCTGAATCCGCGTACCGCGGACGGGTCGTACGGCCTGGGCACGATGGACGACCCGGCCTTCGCCGGGATGCACGAGGCCTCGGCACTGATCGCCGGGCTGTCGGTCGGCGCGGCGGAGGCCGTCTGGAACGGGGAGGCCGCGCACGCCGTGAACTTCGCGGGCGGGCTGCACCACGCGATGCCGGGGGCGGCGTCCGGCTTCTGCATCTACAACGACGCGGCCCTGGCGGTCGCACGGCTGCTGGAGCTGGGCGCGGAGCGCGTCGCGTACATCGATGTGGACGTGCACCACGGGGACGGCGTCCAGACGGCGTTCTGGGAGGATCCGCGCGTCCTGACGATCTCGCTGCACGAGCATCCGCGGACGCTCTTCCCGCAGACCGGCTGGGCGGAGGAGACCGGTGGCGGGGCGGCCGAGGGCAGTGCGGTGAATGTGGCGCTGCCGGCCGGGACGGGCGACGAGGGCTGGCTGCGCGCGTTCCATTCGGTGGTGCCCGAGCTGCTGGCGGACTTCCGGCCGGAGGCGCTGGTGACCCAGCACGGCGCGGACACGCACTTCGACGATCCGCTGGCGCATCTGGCGGTGTCGCTCGACGCGCAGCGCGCCGTGCAGGCGTCGTGTCATGAACTGGCGCACGAGTACGTCGACGGCGGGCGGTGGGTGGCGCTCGGCGGCGGTGGTTACGCGGTGGTCGATGTGGTGCCGCGGTCCTGGACACATCTCGTGGGCATCGCGGGGCATGCCCCGGTCGAACCGGAGTCGGTGGTACCGGAGTCCTGGAAGAGCGAGGTGTACGCGCGGACCCGGCAGTTGGGTCCGGGGCGGATGACGGACGGCCGGACGCCGAGCTGGCAGCCGTGGGAGGCGGGGTACGACCCGGCCGACCGGCTGGACCAGGCGATCCTGGCGACGCGGAAGGCGGTGTTCCCGCTGCGGGGGCTGCTGGCCTAGGCCCTGCCCCCTCGGACAGGACTCAGCGGTCGGCCGACGACACCGGCTCGCCGGTCCCGGTCCCGGCCTCGGTGCCGCTGCCGGCCCTGGCTCCTGCGCCGGCGTCCGGCCGTGGTTCGGTGGGCCGACGGGTGGTCCGTTACGCCAACTGTGCGGTGAATCCGGGGTTCCGGCCCCGGCCCGGCGCCGGAGCGGGAAGCATCGGGGAGGTGTTGAGCACCGGAGCGCTGCGGGCGCATCTGCTGGCGGCCGGGCTGGCCGGTCCCGTCGCCACCTCGCGCGAGGACAGCCTGCGCAGCTACCGTCTTTTCGCCGCGCGCGATCCCCGTGTCACGATCGGACTCGAACCCGAACGGGCATGGGGTGAGCGGGAGTTGCTCGGCCTGATGGCGGACAGGTGCGGGGTCTCGCCGGATCCAGGCCGGGTCACGGGCGGCGAGGTGATCGACCCGGAGCTGACGCTGGGCGCGCTGGACGCGTTCGCCGGACGGCTGCGCGCGGTCGCGGCACGCGGGGCGCCGGTGCTGTTCGGGACGGGGCATCCGCACCGGCTGCTCGGTTTCTACGCAGGTCTGGCAGACGCTTTGTCGGCGGCGGGATGTCTCGTCCTCACCCCGGCGCAGGGGCGATGTATCGACATAACGACCCGGTTCGGCGTACGCATGTGCAACCTCGACTACGTACGGGGCGTCGCGCTGGTGCGGGAACCCGGCGTGCGGGGTGCAGGGCGTGAGACCGGCGCACATACCCACTCGCCCCTGCCGGTTCGGGCCGCTCTGGAGGGTCTGGCCGACTCCGGCGGGCCGCTTCCCGGGCTGGTCGTCGGAGACCACGGATGGGTCTGCGGGGCAGGTCAGCTGGGCATTGAGGCGATCGGTCTGGCCGCCGCGGACGATCCCGCGCTGTTCGTCGGGGAGGCCGAGGGGCGCGTGTCCGTAGCCGTTCCACTTGACGATGCCGTGCTGTCCGCGCACTACCTGCCGCTGACGCGCTATGTACTCAATCGGGCATGTCTGTCACAGTAGGCGGCCGAAGGCTGCTCCTCTTCCCCACTCGCATCACCCGCCCCTAGTCTGGATGTGAGCGCACAGCGACGAAGAGTTACCGGAGGGGAAGCCGGTGGCCGTCGTGTGCGGAAGGTACAGGTGGGTCATGGCTGCTGGCAGCGAGAGGCCTCTCAACGAGGTCAAGTTCCTTACCGTGGCGGAGGTCGCCTCGGTGATGCGAGTGTCGAAGATGACCGTGTACCGCTTGGTGCACAGCGGTCATCTGCCGGCGATCCGGGTGGGCAGGTCATTCCGGGTTCCGGAGCAAGCGGTTCACGAGTATCTCCGCGAGTCCTTTGTGGGGGTTGAGTCCGCCTAGGACGTCCCTCGGATTACGTCCCTCACTCGGCGACGGGTAGGCTAGGCCGACGTAGGTCGTGTGGGCCCAGACGCCCCGCACCGAGTGAAGAGAAGTGAGCGAGGGTAGTCGTGGGCTCTGTTATCAAGAAGCGGCGCAAGCGGATGGCCAAGAAGAAGCACCGCAAGCTGCTCAAGCGCACCCGCGTCCAGCGTCGCAACAAGAAGTAGGCGGCAGCTGTTCGTGCATTCGCGGCCCTTCCACCGGCACGGTGGGAGGGCCGCGGTGTTTGCCGGTGAAAGTGCCGTGCGACGCGTCGTACGGTCACGGTCGTGCAATAACGACCAGCTACGGTGACGCGTAGGGAGACCTTTTCTAGGGAAGGCGCTGATCTTGGGCAAGGTCGTGCTCGTGACGGGAGCGGCCCGCCAGCTCGGCGGCCGTTTCGTACGGCGTGTGCAACGGGACCCCGGTGTCGACCGGGTGATCGCCGTGGACGCGGTCGATCCCCCGCATCAACTCGGCGACGCGGAATTCGTCCGTGCCGATATCCGCCGGCCCGCCATCACCCGGGTGCTCGCCGAGCACGCCGTCGACACGGTGGTGCACATGGATGTGACGGGTACTCCGCTGGGCACGGGCGGCGGCCGGGCCGCGGTCAAGGAGACCAATGTCATCGGCACGATGCAGCTTCTCGGCGCCTGCCAGAAGTCGCCGTCCGTGAAACGGCTCGTGGTCAAGTCCAGCACGAGCGTGTACGGATCGGCGCCCCGCGATCCGGCGGTTTTCACCGAGACCACGCCGCCCAAGTCGCTGCCGAGCGGGGGGTTCGCCAAGGACGCGGTGGAGGTCGAGGGGTATGTACGGGGCTTCGCGCGCCGCAGGCCCGATGTGGCTGTCTGTGTCCTGCGTTTCGCGAACATCCTGGGGCCCGCGGCGGATTCTCCGCTCGCCGAGTATTTGTCCCTGCCGGTCCTGCCGACGGTTTTCGGTTTCGACCCCCGGCTCCAGTTCGTCCATGAGGACGATGTCATCGATGTGCTGATGATCGCCTCGGACGACCCGCGGCGCGGCACGCTCAACAGCGGGACGTTCAATGTCGCCGGCGAGGGCGTGCTGCTGCTGTCGCAGTGCTCCCGGCGGCTGGGGCGGCCCACGGTGCCCGTGCCCCTGCCCACGGTGACCTGGGTCGGCTCGGCGCTGCGCACGGTCGGGATGACGGACTTCTCGCCGGAGCAGATCAGGCTGCTGACCCATGGCCGGGTCGTCAGTACCGCCCAGATGCGCGAGACACTGGGTTTTGTGCCGAGGTACTCGACCGCGGAGGCCTTCGCGGACTTCGCCCGGAGCCGGGGTGCCGGGCTGCTGCCGCCCGAGGCCGTGGCCCGTACCGTGGACCGGCTCTCCACTCTCGTCAGCAAGGAGCGCATCTGACATGGCTGATGCCAAGGTCATCCCCTTCGGTGACGAACCGAGGTCGAGGCGTGGATCCGCGAGCGGCCGGCGACAGCACGCCAAGGACGCCGCCGCGAAGCGCTCGCAGGCCGCGGGGGCGGGGCCCGGCTCGGGCACGGCGCAGGGCGCGGGCCCGGATGCGGGTCCGGGGCCGGCGCGTACGGCGGGTCCGCTGAAGCCCGTTCCCGAGCCGGACGCGGGACAGCGGGAGCCGGGGGAGCCGGGGCCGGGGGAGGGCGAGCCGGCCGGCGGGCTGTCCGCCTCCGCGGCGGCCGCGGCCGCCGTCGCGGTCGGCCAGGCGCTCCACGAGCAGGACGGCGGCAGCGGCTGGGAGCGACGGATCGCCGGCGGGCTGGCGTTTCTGCGCCGGCGGCTCACGGGGGAGTACGAGGTCGACGAGTTCGGCTATGACAAGGAACTCACCGATCAGGTCCTGATGTCGTTGATCCGGCCGCTCTACGAGAACTACTTCCGGGTCGAGGTGAAGGGCATCGAGAACATCCCGTCGGACGGCGGGGCGCTCGTGGTCGCCAATCACTCCGGGACGCTGCCGCTGGACGGGCTGATGATGCAGGTCGCCGTCCATGACAACCATCCGGCGGAGCGGCATCTGCGGCTGCTCGCCGCCGATCTGGTCTTCATGCTGCCCGTCTTCAACGAGCTGGCGCGGAAGGCCGGGCACACGCTGGCGTGCGCGGAGGACGCGGAGCGGCTGCTGGAGCGCGGTGAGGTCGTCGGGGTGATGCCGGAGGGCTTCAAGGGCATCGGCAAGCCGTTCGGTGACCGCTACAAGCTTCAGCGCTTCGGCCGCGGCGGGTTCGTCTCCACGGCGTTGCGGGCGGGGGTGCCGATCGTGCCCTGTTCGATCGTCGGGGCGGAGGAGATCTATCCGATGATCGGCAACGCGCGGACGCTGGCGCGGCTGCTGGGCATTCCGTACTTCCCGATCACGCCGACGTTCCCCTGGCTGGGACCGCTCGGGCTGCTGCCGCTGCCGACGAAGTGGACGATCCAGTTCGGTGAGCCGATCCCGACGGACGGCTATCCGCCGGAGGCGGCGGAGGACCCGATGCTGATGTTCAATCTGACGGATCAGGTCCGTGAGCAGATCCAGCACACGCTCTACAAGCTGCTGGTGCAGCGCCGCTCGGTGTTCTTCTGACGGCCGGAAGGCCGGGTGTGCGTGAGGCGCGGTGCTCTCCCGGGAGAGCACCGCGCCTCACGCGTACCGCGGGTATCACTCCACGTCGTCGGCCTTGATGCCCAGACCCGGCAGCAGATCCGGCAGCAGGGGCGGGATCGTGACATCGGGGCCCGGACGGTCGGTGCCGTTCTGGTTCTCGGACGGCGACGGGGTGGCGCTGTTCGACGGCGGGTCGAACAGTCCGCCCGTACCGCCGCCGAGCAGGCCCTCCTCGGACGAGCTCTCCGAGTGCCGGCCCGGTGCGTGCGGCTCATCGCTGGCGTGCGAGCCGCCGCCGTCCGTACTCGGTGAGCTGGGTGAGGGGCGGTCGGGGTGGCCGGTGCCCTTGGAGTCCTGGGTGGCGCCGGGGTGGGTGATGGTGCCCGGACGGGCGTCCGGGGCACGGGGCAGCAGCGACTGGAGCGGGGCGACCTCTTCGTCTATGGCGTCGAACACCGAACTCACTTCGTTGCCGACATCCGTGAGCTGGACGGGCAGCCGTTCGCGCAGTCCGTTCCAGGTCTTGCGGTGCGAGGCCGAGAACGATGAGAGCGTGGCGATCGGGCCGAGGGAGCCGTCCCGTTCGTATGCCTGGTGAAGCAGGCGGTGGCCCTCGGACGCGTCGTGCTTCATCCCGCGCAGGGTGCGCCGGATCTCGGCCATGGATTCGTGGTCGAGCCGGCCCGAGCGGTCCCGCTCCATCAGCCGCCGGGCTTCGCTGAGCCGGGTCGAGGCATGGTCGAGATACAGCTCGCCGCGGTCGGACTCACCGTCCGCCAGATTGAGCTTGAAGTCCTCCATGCCGCGCTTCAGCCCGTACAGCGAGTCACCGGGCAGGGCGTCGGAACTGGCGGCCGCCACCCCGCCGAACGCGCCCGCCGCCACGCCGACCGTGAGTCCGCCGGCCGCGAGGCCTTTGGACCAGCGGGATCTGGGGCGCAGCTTCCGGAGCCGGGAGGCCCGGTGGGCACCCCGGCCGGAGGTCCGCTGCTCGGGCACCGTAGGGCTCGGAGACACCCCCCCGGTAGCTGTGCCCTCCAGCAGCATGGCCTCCATGGCTGCCACGAGCTGGGCTCGCTGCACCACTTTGACCTCGGGGTCCAGCGTGGGTTTCGGCAGTTCGCCGAGGCCCTTCGCCAGAGCCAACAGCCGCCCCTGTTCGGCCGGTTCGGCCGAATCGGCGGGCTGTTGTCCGGCCGCCGCGCCCTGGACCGTCTGGTCTTCCAGGGCCTGGGCGAAGGCGTTCGCCCGCCGGTGTGCCGAAACGTTCGCGATCACTGGCGGCACCTCCTCTCGTCATGACGATCGACTCCCCTGGGGGTCCGGAAGGTTGCACGCCTTGAGCACATCCACACGAGTGAGTGAGTGGCTGCGGGCATGGCGTGACCGCAGGGAGCCTGCACCCGCACAACGAGCGGCTCGGCACTTGGGTTACGCGCGAAGGATGATCCGACCAGTGCGTCATCGAGGCGTCACCGACGGTGAGTTGACGCCACGATGAGGGATGCGGAGGGTGTATGAGGGGGGTGAGGGGGTGGGGGGAGGCGGACGGCCGCGCGGAAAGGCGGCGGCGGTCAGCGTGCGTCTTCCGGGAGGAGCCTGGCCAGCGTACGGACGGCTCGGTACTGCAATGTCTTGATCGCTCCTTCGTTCTTGCCCATGACCCTGGCCGTCTCCGCGACCGAGAGGCCCTGGAGGAAGCGGAGGGTGACGCACTCCTGCTGCTGCGGATTGAGTTTCCGTACGGCTTCCAGCAGGGCGGCGTTCGAGAGGGACTCCAGGACCGAGTCCTCCGGGCTGCGCTCGACCTCGTTGGCGTCGAGCATTTCGCCTGTGGTCACTTCGAGACGGAAACGGCTCGACTTGAAGTGGTCGGCGACCAGATTGCGGGCGATGGTGACCAGCCAGGCGCCGAAGTCGCGCCCCTGATAGGTGAACGTGGAGATACGGCGCAGGGCGCGCAGGAACGTCTCACTGGTGAGGTCCTCCGCGGTCGCCTTTCCGCCCACGCGGTAGTAGATGTAGCGGTAGACGGTGTCGCTGTACTGGTCGTACAGCCGGCCGAAGGCCTCGGCCTCACCGGCCTGGGCGCGCTCGACGAGCTCCATCATGCGGGCGCTGTCGCTGTCGGCGGTGGGGCGGCGTGCGGCGGTGGAGGCGGCGGGGGTGGAGCCGCGGCTTCCCCGTCTGCCGACCGCCGCACCGCCGTTCGCCAGGGCATAACAAGGACCGATAGGGCCGCTCACGGCAGGGGCCGTGGCGGCGAGGGCGGGGACGGCGTACGCGGTGGGGACGAAGCCGCGCAAGTGGTCGAGGACCGTTGCGCGCAGCGTAGCCAGGCCCGAGGCGTCAACCCCGACGTGTGGGTACACGGGACTCCCAGAGGCAGAGCTTCCATCACGTGCAGTGCGGGACCGTTCACCCGTCGTGGCGACGTGTGGGGTCCGGTATGCGTCTGAGGAGAATAACGCTTCGTACAGGCAGTGCTACACCCAGTTGCTCAAATCATCGATTACGTCGCTTCCGTGACGCCTAGGCGGCGTATCAAGTAGCACATCGTGACCGTTTATTGATCAGATTGCGTCAAGATCTGCCTGGTGTCGTGATGGGTTGTGCCTGAGTGATGACCCCGTGACTGGCCGCGCGTTCCCGCGGGTAGAAGGCCGGATTGGGCTTGTGCGGGGGCGCTCCGCCGGTCCGCGCGGTCGGCGTGTCGCGTACGGACGGCCGGGCGGGGAGCGGGCGCGGGGGCCGGGCGTGGACCGGGGCGCCGACGGACCGGGAGAGGGCCGGGAACGGGGAAGACGCCCGGGCGCGCCGCGGGCGCGGGCTCACCCGCGGGTGAGGGCCTGGGGGCGTGAGGGACCGAGCGTGCGCCGGGAGCGTGCGCCGACCGGGGGTACGGGCCGGCCCGGCGTGCGGAGCGGCCGAGTGGTGCGGGCCCGCCGAGGGGTGTAGGGGCCGGTCAGCGGCGGCGGCGGTGCAGGGCGACCGCGGCGGCCGTGCCGCCGGCGAGCGCGCCGACCCCGGCCGCCGCCGGGATGCCGACCTTGGCCGCCTTGCGGCCGGTCCGGTAGTCGCGCAGCCGCCAGTCGAGCCGGCGCGCGTGCTTGCGGAGCTTGGCGTCCGGGTTGATGGCGTACGGGTGGCCGACCAGCGAGAGCATGGGGATGTCGTTGTGCGAGTCGCTGTACGCGGCGCAGCGGTCCAGGTCGAAGTCCTCGCGGGCGGCCAGGGCGCGGACGGCCTCCGCCTTCGCCGGGCCGTGCAGCGGTTCGCCGACGAGCTTGCCGGTGTAGATCCCGCCGACCGACTCGGCGACGGTGCCGAGGGCCCCGGTCAGACCGAGCCTGCGCGCGATGATCGTCGCCGTCTCGACGGGCGCGGCCGTCACCAGCCAGACCTGCTGGCCCGCGTCGAGGTGGGCCTGTGCGAGGGCCCGGGTGCCGGGCCAGATGCGGTCGGCCATGTACTCGTCGTAGATCTCCTCGCCGATGGACATCAGCTCGGCGACCCGGTGGCCCTTGACGATGGACAGGGCGCTGTCGCGGGCGTCCTGCATGTGCTCGGGGTCCTCGACCCCGGCCAGCCGGAACCAGGTCTGCTGCCAGGCGAACCGGGCCAGCTCCCGGCGCTGGAAGAACTTCCTCTTGTACAGGCCCCGGCCGAAGTGGAAGAGGGCGGCGCCCTGCATCACGGTGTTGTCGAGATCGAAGAAGGCGGCGGCGCGGGCGTCCCCCACGACGGGGAAGACCGGCGTCTCGTCGCGGGGCCGCCGCGACGGCGGAGCTTCCCGCGTCTGTGTGGACTTCAGTCCTGCCTCGGCTGCGGCCTCGCCCGCGAGCACGCTCCGGGCTGTGGCGGAGCGCTTACGGGGGGTGAGCCATCCCAGTGCGGCCATAGCGTGAGCATAGCCAGTCTGTTCGGAACTGCCTGACGGGTGGGGATGCCATGGGGTGAACTCTGCGCGGCCGGTGCGTTAATCGGGCGATCGAGGGCGGCCTGTGGACGACCGGGCCTCCCGGGTCCCGCTCGGGCGCAGAATGGGCCGCATGAGTCCTCTGTTGCGGCGTACGACGAAGAAGAAGGCCGGCGAGCGGGTGGTGACACTTGTCTCGAAGCCGGGATGCCATCTCTGTGACGATGCGCGTGCGGTGGTCGAGTCGGTGTGCTCGGAGACCGGGGCATCCTGGGAGGAAAAAGACATCACGCAGGACGAGGCGCTGTATCGCGCGTACTGGGAGCAGATCCCGGTGGTGCTGGTGGACGGCGAGCAGCACACCTTCTGGCGGGTGGACGCCGATCGCCTGCGCCGGGAACTGGGGGCCTGACGGAAAAGACGGTTACCATCGTGGGCGCTTTGCCGGGCTTTCTCTGGGGAGAGAGGTCCGGGCCACGGTCCGGCGCGGACGCCGGGGCCGGAGGTCCGGGGGCCGGTCCCGGGTGGGTGCGGGGAGCGGTCTCGGGGGCGTATTCGTAAGGAGTGTGTGGGGTTTTGCCCCCTTCATGTGTGCAACGGGTCGATGCGGTCGCCGGTTCCGGGATCGCCGGATCGGGATGCGTGACCCCGGTCACTTTGCTCGGACAAAACGGACACTATCTTTGTGCACGCGTTCACAAAGACATAGCCTGCATTCGACGGGGCGGTCCTGGGACATACGGCCGCCTGCAGCCTCGCTCATCCCGCAGGAGCACCGTGGCAACTGGCCGAACTCACCGACCGGCGACCCGTAGCCGAGGAATCCCCGAGGCCACCGTCGCCAGGCTTCCGCTGTATCTGCGGGCGCTGACCGCTCTGTCCGAGCGGTCCGTACCCACGGTCTCCTCCGAGGAACTCGCGACCGCGGCCGGGGTGAACTCCGCGAAGCTGCGCAAGGACTTCTCCTACCT
Source organism: Streptomyces sp. NPDC002018 (assembly GCF_042890865.1). NCBI lineage: Bacteria > Bacillati > Actinomycetota > Actinomycetes > Kitasatosporales > Streptomycetaceae > Streptomyces > Streptomyces sp. NPDC002018. The sequence goes on along the minus strand of NZ_JBIASO010000006.1, from coordinate 398,180 downwards.
CGGTTCGTACGGGACCCGGGGCGTCGGGTACGACGTCGAGTACCTCGTCTACCAGATCTCCCGTGAGCTGGGGCTCACCCAGGACTGGCCGGTCGTCATCGTCGGTATCGGCAATCTCGGCGCCGCCCTCGCCAACTACGGCGGGTTCGCCTCACGCGGGTTCCGGGTCGCCGCGCTCATAGACGCCGACCCCGCGATGGCCGGCAAGCCGGTCGCCGGAATGCCGGTCCAGCACTCGGACGAGCTGGAGAGGATCATCAGCGACAACGGCGTCTCCATCGGCGTCATCGCGACCCCCGCGGGCGCCGCCCAGCAGGTCTGCGAGCGGCTGGTCGCCGCCGGAGTGACCTCGATCCTCAACTTCGCGCCGACCGTGCTCTCCGTTCCCGACGGGGTGGACGTACGGAAGGTCGATCTCTCCATCGAACTCCAGATCCTCGCCTTCCACGAGCAGCGCAAGGCCGGCGAGGAGGCCGCCACCGAAGCGGCCCTGGCCGCCGCGGCCGAGCGTGACAGCCTCACCGACGGCGCGGCCGACGGCCCCGCCGCGAACCGCAAGGGACCCGACGGCGACGTTCCGGCGGTGATGCCGGCATGAGTCTCCTCGTCGTCGGACTGAGCCACCGCAGCGCACCGGTGAGTGTGCTGGAGCGGGTCTCGCTCCCCACCGACATCCAGGTCAAGCTGTTGCAGGACGCGCTCGCCGCGGAGCCCGCGACCGAGGCCGCCGTTCTGGTCACCTGCAACCGCATCGAGCTGTACGCCGACGTCGACAAGTTCCACGCTGGAGTGGCCGAGCTGTCCACGCTGCTCGCCCAGCACAGCGGGGTCGGGCTGGAAGAGCTGACTCCCTATCTCTATGTGCACTACGAGGACCGCGCGGTCCACCACCTCTTCTCGGTGGCCTGCGGTCTGGACTCGATGGTCGTGGGCGAGGGCCAGATCCTCGCCCAGATCAAGGACGCGCTGGCGCTCGGCCAGGAGCTGCACACCGCGGGCCGGCTGCTGAACGACCTCTTCCAGCAGGCGCTGCGGGTCGGCAAGCGGGCCCACAGCGAGACCGGTATCGACCGGGCCGGACAGTCGCTGGTCACCTTCGGCCTGGAGCAGCTCGCCGCGGGCCGGGCGGTGGAGGCCTGGGCCAAGGGCGCGAGCGCCCTGGTGATCGGCGCGGGCTCGATGTCCTCGCTGGCCGCCGCCACGCTCGCGCGGGCCGGGGTGGACGAGATCGTCGTCGCCAACCGCACGGCCGCGCGCGCCGACCGGCTCGTGGAGATCCTCGGCCAGCCCGGCGGCACGGGCGTGACCGCGCGCGCCGTGGGCATGGGCGCCGTCGGTGACGAGCTGACACGTGCCGATGTCGTCGTGTCCTGCACCGGCTCGACCGGTGTGGTGCTGACCGCCGACGCCGTGGAGGCCGCGGTGTACGGCCGCAGGGCTCCCCTGGCGCTGCTCGACCTCGCCATGCCCCGTGATGTCGACGCCGCCGTGCACCGTCTCGGCGGGGTCAGGCTCGTGGACATCGAATCACTGGCCGAGGCCTCCGCCGACGCCCCGATGGCCGCCGATGTCGATCAGGTGCGCACCATCGTCTCCGACGAGGTGGCCGCCTTCGGCGCCGCCCAGCGCGCCGCGCACATCACCCCGACCGTGGTCGCGCTGCGCGCCATGGCCGCCGAGGTGGTGAGTAGCGAGGTCGCGCGCCTCGACGGCAGGCTCCCCGATCTCGACGAGAGGCAGCGCGCCGAGGTCACCAGGACCGTGCGCCGCGTCGTCGACAAACTCCTGCACGCGCCCACCGTGCGGGTCAAGCAGCTCGCGAGCGAGCCCGGCGGCGCCGGGTACGCGGACGCGCTGCGTGAACTCTTCGACCTCGACCCGCAGACGGTCGCCGCCGTCAGCCGGGCCGACCTGAATGACACCGACGGTGTAGGCAGAGGGCGAGTATGACCGACAAGGCACTGAGGCCCGAGAAGCCACTGAGGCTCGGAACGAGGCGCAGCAAGCTCGCCATGGCCCAGTCCGGGCTGGTGGCGGAGGCGGTGCGCGAGCTGTCCGGCCGGCCGGTGGAGCTGGTCGAGATCACCACGTACGGCGACACCTCCCGCGAGCACCTCGCGCAGATCGGCGGCACGGGCGTCTTCGTCACCGCGCTGCGCGACGCGCTGCTGAGCGGGGAGGTCGACTTCGCGGTGCACTCCCTCAAGGACCTGCCGACGGCGCAGCCCGACGCGCTGACGCTGGCGGCGGTCCCGCGCCGCGAGGACCCGAGGGACGTGCTGATCGCCCGGGACGGGCTGACCTTCGAGCGGCTGCCCGCCGGTGCCCGCGTCGGTACGGGTTCGCCGCGCCGCACGGCCCAGCTCAACGCGTACGCGCGCGACCACGGCCTCACCATCGAGACCGTCCCGATCCGGGGGAACATCGACACCCGGATCGGTTATGTCCGCAGCGGGGAACTCGACGCCGTCGTGCTCGCCGCCGCCGGACTTCAGCGGATCGGCAGGACCGACGAGGTGACCGACTTCCTTCCGGTCGACACCGTCCTGCCCGCCCCCGGCCAGGGGGCCCTCGCCGTCGAGTGCGCCGCGGTCAACGTGGACCTCGCCGCCCTGCTCTCCGGACTCGACGACCCGCACACCCGGGTCGCCGTGACCGCGGAGCGATCCCTGCTCGCCGCCCTGGAGGCCGGCTGCAGCGCACCTGTGGGTGCGCTGGCCGACCTGCTGGCCGACGGACAGGTTGTCAACGAAATGCGCCTGCGCGGTGTCGTCGGTACGACCGACGGCTCGACGCTGGTGCAGTTGTCCATCACCGGTCCCGTACCCCCGTCGCTCGGCGACGCCGTCGCGCTCGGTCGCGAACTCGCGTCCGAGATGCTCGCCAAGGGTGCGGCCGGTCTTATGGGGGAGCGAGCACTTTGAGCCCCACCACCTCTGACCTGTCGGCCTGCTCCGCATCGGGGCACGTCACCTTCCTCGGTGCAGGACCCGGAGATCCGGGTCTGCTGACACTCCGCGCCGTCGAGGCGCTCGCGGGAGCGGATGTACTGATCGCCGAGCCCGATGTGCTCGAAATGGTACGCAGCCATGCCAGGGCGGGAGTGAGCACCCCTGCACTGACGGTTGTCGACGATGCGTCAACAGCCGCCGGTATTCCCCCGATCCGGGATGCTGCCAATCTTGTCATGGAGGCCGCGCGGGGCGGAAAGCGGGTCGTCCGTGCGGTCACCGGGGACCCGGGGCTGGACGGGGACGCGGGCACGGAGATGCTCGCCTGCGCCTCCGCCGGCATTCCCTTCGAGGTCGTCCCCGGTATCGCCGCCGCGGTCGGTGTCCCGGCGTACGCCGGGGTGCCGTTGCGCGACGCGCAGGGCACGGACGTACGGCTCGTGGACGCCAGGACCGCCAGCGACCGCTGCTGGAGCGAGGTCGGCGCGAGCGACGGCACGGTCGTGGTCTCCGCCACCCTGGAGTCGGTCGCGGGCGCCGCCGGTGAACTCGTCGCGGCGGGCCGCAAGCCCGACACCCCGATGACCGTCACCGTGGCCGGCACGACCACGCGCCAGCGCACCTGGACGGCCACGCTCGGCACCATCGCGCAGACGCTGAAGCAGGCGAAGGTGCTGCCGTCCCCGGACGGACACCAGCCCGTCATAGCCGTGGTCGGTGAGCGCAGCGCCGCCGCGCAGCGTGATCAGCTCGCGTGGTTCGAGTCCAAGCCGCTGTTCGGCTGGAAGGTGCTCGTGCCGCGTACGAAGGAGCAGGCCGCGTCGCTTTCCGACCAGCTCAGGTCGTACGGCGCGGTACCGCACGAGGTGCCGACCATCGCGGTCGAGCCGCCGCGCACGCCGCAGCAGATGGAGCGCGCGGTCAAGGGCCTGGTGACCGGCCGGTACGAGTGGATCGCCTTCACCTCCGTCAACGCGGTGAAGGCGGTGCGGGAGAAGTTCGAGGAGTACGGGCTCGACGCCCGCGCGTTCGCCGGGATCAAGGTGGCGGCGGTCGGCGAGCAGACCGCCGCGGCGCTGGTCGACTTCGGGGTGAAGCCGGACCTGGTGCCCTCGGGCGAGCAGTCCGCCGCCGGACTGCTGGAGGACTGGCCGCCGTACGACCCGGTGTTCGACCCGATCGACCGGGTGTTCCTGCCGCGGGCCGACATCGCCACCGAGACGCTGGTGGCCGGGCTGATCGAGCTGGGCTGGGAGGTGGACGACGTCACGGCGTACCGCACCGTGCGCGCCTCGCCGCCGCCGGCCGAGACCCGGGAGGCGATCAAGGGCGGAGGCTTCGACGCCGTGCTGTTCACCTCGTCCTCGACCGTACGGAACCTCGTCGGTATCGCGGGCAAGCCGCACAATGTGACGGTGATCGCGTGTATCGGCCCCGCGACGGCGAAGACCGCCGAGGAGCACGGTCTGCGGGTCGACGTCCTCTCGCCGGAGCCTTCGGTGCACAAGCTGGCCGAGGCGCTCGCCGCGTTCGGCACGCAGCGCCGTGAGTCGGCGCGGGAGGCCGGGGAGACGGTGACCCGGCCGAGCGAGCGCAGGCCGGGCAGCCGCAGACGCCGTACGACGACCTGACGAGCGACGTCCCACTCCGAGGACCATGGGCCCGTTCGAGGACCGTGGGCCCGGCCGCCGGTGCGGCCGGGCCCACGGTGCGTTTCCGGTCGCGGTGTCGGTAAGGCGGCCGGGCGCCTGGGGCTATGGTCGAAGGTGGTCCGACGGCCGGCCGGGCGCCCCGGTCCGGCCGGGCTCCCGGCGCCGGAGCCGACCCGTCCCGGGCCCGGCGAAGCGGCGCACCCCAGAGGCGCGAGAGGCGACTGACGATGACTGTGTACGGATCCTTTCCCGGTTCGCGGCCCCGGCGGCTGCGGGTGAACCCGGTGCTGCGGCGGATGGTCGCGGAGACGCGGCTGCACCCGGCGGATCTCATCCTCCCCGCGTTCGTACGGGAGGGGATCGACCGGCCCGTCCCCATCGCCGCGATGCCCGGCGTGGTCCAGCACACGCTGGACACCCTGCGCAAGGCGGCGGCGGAGGCGGCCGCGGCGGGCGTCTCCGGGATCATGCTCTTCGGTGTCCCCGAGGACGCCAAGAAGGACGCGGCCGGCACGGCGGGCACGGACCCCGACGGCATCCTCCAGGCCGGCATCCGCGCGGTGCGGGCGGAGGTCGGTGACGAGCTGGTCATCATGTCCGACCTGTGCCTGGACGAGTACACCGACCACGGCCACTGCGGGGTGCTGGACGCGGAGGGCCGTGTCGACAACGACGCGACCCTCGAACGGTATGCCGAGATGGCACAGGTCCAGGCCGACGCGGGTGTTCATGTGGTCGGCCCCAGCGGCATGATGGACGGTCAGATCGGGGTGGTCCGTGAGGCCCTGGACACCATCGGCAAGGAGGACGTGTCGATCCTCGCCTACACGGCGAAGTACTCGTCCGCGTTCTACGGTCCCTTCCGTGAGGCCGTGGGCTCCTCGCTGAAGGGCGACCGCAAGACGTACCAGCAGGACCCGGCGAACGTACGGGAGTCCCTGCGGGAGCTGGCGCTCGACCTCGACGAGGGCGCCGACATGGTGATGGTCAAGCCGGCCCTGCCCTATCTGGACGTCCTGGCGCGTATCGCCGCCGAGACGGCCGTGCCGGTCGCGGCGTACCAGATCTCCGGTGAGTACGCGATGGTCGAGGCGGCGGCGGAGAAGGGCTGGATCGACCGTGACGCGGCGATCATGGAGACCCTGACCGGGATCAAGCGCGCGGGCGCGGACATGATCCTGACGTACTGGGCCACGGAGGCCGCGGAGAAGCTCGGCGCGCGCTGACACCGGCCGCGCGCTGACACCGGCCGCGGGGCGCCTCGGCCTCCTGGGGCGGCGAGTACGGCGCGTACCCGCCTGCCGCGTAGCCGCATTCGGTCGGATTCCTGTCATTCGGTACGGACGGCTGTCATTCGGTATGCGACGGGGACGCGGTCGTGAGCGGCCGCGTCCGGCAGGGACAATGGAGACGCGGGAACTCTGCGCACTGGTTGACCTGGGAAAACGAACACTCCCCGGACCGGAACGGCGTTCCCGGGATGGTCCGGTAGGGGAAGTCGAGGGGGAAACAGCCAGTGCCGACGACCGAGGCCGAGGCCTTCGCGGGACTGCTCAGGGAAGTGAAGGACCGCTCGGGACGCAGCTACGGAGTCCTCGCCGGGAAGCTCCATATGAGCACGTCCACGCTGCACCGCTACTGCAACGGCGATGCCGTGCCCGCCGAGTTCGCCTCCGTCGAGCGGCTCGCCAGGCTCTGCGGGGCGACCGCCGAGGAACTGGTCGAACTGCACCGGCGCTGGATCCTGGCGGACGAGGCCAGACGGCGAGCACGGTCGGCCGCGCCGCCCGCTGCCGCGCCGCCCGCCGCCCCGCCCGCTGCCGCGCCGGCCGCTTCCGTGCCGGCCACGCCCGTGTCCGAGCCCGGCCCGGCTCCCGCCCCTGACCCCGCTTCCGCTCCCGCTTCCGCTGTCGAGTCGGCGCAGTCCGGGCCCGCGATGGCCACGTCCGTACCCGAGGTGCGTACGTCGCGGGACGCTCCCCGTACCCCCGGTGGCGTCCGTACCGGTGTGTCGGCCGGACGGCTGCGCCTTGTTCTCGCCGCGGTCGCGGTCGTCGCGGTCGCCGTTCCCGCCGTGGTCCTGGGCGGCCGGGCCGCGCTGTCGTCGGGGGACGGTTCCGTCGCCGCCTCGGCGGCGGACACCCCGGGCGAAGGCAAGGGCGCGGGGGCGGGCACTCCGTCCTCCGCTCCGGCCGAGGCGAAGTCCCCGTCCGTGTCCCCCTCCGACTCCCGCCCGGCCGACGCGAGTCCGCCGGCCTCCCCGGGCGCGAGCCGGACGCCCGCCGCCGACCGTGCCTCCTCCGGCGCGGACACCGCTCCCGCCACCGGGGCCGTGCCGGTCGCGGTGTCCGTCCGTCCGTACGCCTTCGAGGACCCGTGCAGTCAGCACTACCTCATCGACCGTCCGCCGGCGGAGGTCCCTCCGCCGCCCACCGAGCAGGACGCGGCCGGCTGGGTCAACGCGCTCGGCGGGGTCGCGAGCGACGGCCAGTTCATCGAACTCACCGTGCAGGGCACCGGCGCGGAGACGGTCGTGCTCCAGGCGCTGCGCGTACGCGTCGTGAAGAGCGGCGCCCCGCTCGCCTGGACCGACTACGCGATGGGGGTCGGCTGCGGGGGCGGAGTCTCCACGAAGTCCTTCGACATCGATCTGGACGCGGCCAGGCCCGGTTCCGTGCCGAAGGCAGGTCAGCGGGACTTCCCGTACAAGGTGAGCGAGTCGGATCCCGAGGTGCTCTATGTCTCCGCCCGTGCGAGCACGCGTGAGGTGAGCTGGTACCTGGAGCTGGAGTGGTCCAGCGGTGAGCGGCACGGCACGCTCCGGGTGGACGACCGCGGCAGGCCGTTCCGTACGAGCGGAGCGTCGGGACGACCCCGGTACGACTATCCGCCGGGCGGTACGCAGTGGCAGCCGGCCGCCACGGGCTGAGCGGGCCGGACAGGCCTGGACCGGACGGCCCAGGCCTTGGCCGACAAGGCGTAGCTGCTGTCCGACCGGACGTCTAGAGGCGCTCGGGGGCCCGGATGCCGAGCAGGGCCAGGCCCCGCTGGAGCGTGCGGGCCGTCAGATCGCACAGGAACAGCCGGTTCTCGACCTGGGCGGGGGTGTCCGCCTTCAGCACCGGGCACTGGTCGTAGAACGTGGTGAAGTGCGACGCGAGCTGGTACAGATACGCCGCCAGCTTGTGCGGCTCGTACGAGGACGCGACCTCGGCCAGGACCGCGCCGAACTCGTCCACATGCAGGCCGAGCGCCCGCTCCGCCGGGGCCAGCTCCAGCTCCGGGCGGGCGGCGGGAGCGGTGTCGCCCGCCTTGCGCAGGATCGACTTGATCCGGGCGTACGCGTACTGGAGATAGACGGACGTGTCGCCGTGCAGCGAGACCATCTGGTCCAGGTCGAACTTGTAGTCCCGTACCGCCGAGGTCGACAGATCCGCGTACTTCACCGCGCCGATGCCGACGTACCGGCCGTTCTCGGTGATCTCGTGCTCGCTGAGACCGGCCTTCTCGGCCTTCTCCCGTACGACCGACGTCGCCCGCTCGACCGCCTCGTCGAGCAGGTCCTGGAGCCGTACGGTCTCGCCCTCACGCGTCTTGAACGGCTTGCCGTCCTTGCCGAGCACCGTGCCGAACGCGAGCTGGACGGCGTGCACCTCGTCGTTGAGCCAGCCGGCCCGCCGCGCGGTCTCGAAGACCATCCTGAAGTGCAGCGACTGCCGTACGTCCACGACATACAGCAGGGCCGTCGCGTCCAGGTTCCGCACCCGGTCGCGGATCGCGGAGAGGTCGGTGGCCGCGTAGCCGTAGCCGCCGTTGGACTTCTTGACGATCAGCGGGACCTGATTGCCGTCGGGCCCCTTCACATCCTCGAAGAAGACACAGAGCGCGCCCTCGGAGCGGACGGCGACGCCCGTCTCCTCCAGGATCCGGCAGGTCTCCTCCAGCATGTGGTTGTAGCCGGACTCACCCACGACGTCGGAGTCGTGGATCTCCAGGTCCAGCTTGTCGAAGACGGAGTAGAAGTAGATCTTCGACTCGTCCACGAAACGCTGCCAGAAGACCCGGGTCTCCTCGTCACCGGCCTGGAGCGCCACCACCCGGTCGCGTGACCGCGCCTTGAACTCCTCGTCGGAGTCGAAGAGCGCGCGCGAGGCCTTGTAGAGCCGGTTCAGGTTCGACATCGCGGTCTCGCCGTCGACGGCCGCGCCGGCGCCCGCACCGGCACCGTCCCCGGCACCGTCCCCGTGGTCCAGCTCGTGCGGGTGCTCGACCAGATACTGGATGAGCATGCCGAACTGGGTGCCCCAGTCGCCGATGTGATGGCGCCTGATCACCTTCTCGCCGGTGAACTCCAGGATCTCGACCATCGCCGCGCCGATCACGGCCGACCGGAGATGACCGACGTGCATCTCCTTGGCCACGTTCGGCTGCGCGTAGTCGATCACGGTCGTGCCCGGCCGCTCCGCGTACGGCACACCGAGCCGGCTGTCCGCCGCCCGCGCCGCGAGGGTCTCGATGATCGCCCGGTCCGTGACGCCGATGTTGAGGAAGCCGGGTCCGGAGACCTCGATGTGCTTGATCGGGCCATCGGCGGGGAGCGCGGCGACGACCCGCGTCGCCAGCTCGCGCGGATTGCCCTTGAGCTTCTTCGCGAGCGCCAGGATGCCGTTGGCCTGGAAGTCGGCCCGGTCGCTCCGGCGCAGCAGCGGGTCCGCGGTACCGGCCTCCGGCAGGGCTGCCGAGAGGGCGTCCGCGATGCGCTGATCGACGGTCGAAGCGAGGGAAGTGACCGAGGCCATGGGCTGGTGCCGTTCCTGTCGGGTGCGGTGAGGGATGCCTGAGCGGCGGTGCGTGCGGTGCGGGAGCGTGGTGCGCGGCGTGGAGCCGCGGGCCGTCCTCACGTCGTGCCGCTCCTTGAGCTTGTCCCAGTATCCCATGGGCCATCAAGGCGTTTTCGCTCTGTCCGGGGGACCTGGGACAATGAGGGACACCGGTTCCTCATGGCCACCGGACCCCCAGCAGGGCGTAGCAGAGAGAAGGACGTGCCGACCGTGGCTCAGAGCACAGAGACCGACTGGGTCTCCCGTTTCGCGGACGATGTCATCGCCGAGTCGGAGCGGCGTGCGCCTGGCAAACCGGTCGTGGTCGCGTCAGGACTCTCCCCCTCGGGCCCGATCCATCTGGGCAATCTGCGCGAGGTCATGACCCCGCACCTGGTCGCGGACGAGATCCGCAGGCGGGGGTACGAGGTCAGGCATCTGATCTCGTGGGACGACTACGACCGCTACCGCAAGGTGCCCGCGGGCGTGCCGGGTACGGACGCGTCCTGGGCCGAGCACATCGGCAGGCCGCTGACGTCGGTGCCCGCCCCTGCCGGGTCGGCCTATCCGAACTGGGCCGAGCACTTCAAGGCCGCGATGACCGAGTCGCTGGCCGAGCTGGGCATCGAGTACGACGGGATCAGCCAGACGGAGCAGTACACGTCGGGGGTGTACCGCGAGCAGATCCTGCACGCGATGAAGCACCGCGCCCAGATCGACGCGATCCTCGACCGCTACCGGACCAAGGACAAGGCCAAGGCCAAGGGCCAGGACGGCGGACAGGCCGCGGGCCAGGACGGCGGACAGGACGCGGGCCGGGACGGGGGCCGGGCGGGCGCCAAGGTCCCGGCCCAGGCCAAGGGCGGCCGGAAGAAGGCCGAGGAGGCCGAGCTGGAGGCCGAGGAGGGCTCGGGCGCCGCCGCCGAGGACGACGGCAGCGGCGGCTCCGCCGGCTACTTCCCGTACAAGCCGTACTGCGGCGGCTGCGGCAAGGATCTGACCACCGTCACCTCGTACGACGACGGAACGACGGAGCTGACGTACACCTGCGCGGAGTGCGGCTTCTCCGAGACCGTGCGGCTGAGCGAGTTCAACCGCGGCAAGCTGGTCTGGAAGGTCGACTGGCCGATGCGCTGGGCGTACGAGGGCGTCATCTTCGAGCCGTCCGGGGTCGACCACTCCTCGCCGGGGTCCTCGTTCGTCGTGGGCGGCCAGATCGTGCGGGAGGTCTTCGACGGGGTACAGCCGATCGGCCCGATGTACGCCTTCGTCGGGATCTCCGGGATGGCGAAGATGTCGTCGAGCAAGGGCGGGGTGCCGACCCCGGCCGACGCGCTGAAGATCATGGAGGCGCCGCTGCTGCGCTGGCTCTACGCGCGGCGCAGGCCGAACCAGTCGTTCAAGATCGCCTTCGACCAGGAGATCCAGCGGCTCTACGACGAGTGGGACGCGCTGGAGCGCAAGGTCGCGGACGGTTCCGTCCTGCCGGCCGACGCCGCCGCGTACGCCCGCGCCACGGGCACGGCGGCCGGGGTGCTGCCGAGCACGCCACGCCCGCTGGCCTACCGCACGCTGGCGTCGGTCGTGGACATCACCGCCGGTGCCGAGGAGCAGACCCTGCGGATCCTCAGCGAGCTGGACCCGGCCCGTCCGCTGACCTCGCTGGACGAGGTGCGCCCCCGGCTCGACCGCGCCGAGAACTGGATCACCAGCCAGGTGCCGGCCGAGGCGCGGACGATCGTGCGCTCCGAGCCCGACCACGCGCTGCTGGACTCGCTGGACGAGCAGGCGCGGGAGTCGCTGCGGCTGCTGCTGGAGGGTCTGGACAGCCACTGGTCGCTGGACGGGCTGACCACGCTCGTCTACGGGGTGCCGAAGGTACTGGCGGGTCTGGCGCCCGACGCCAAGCCGACGGCGGAGCTGAAGACCGCGCAGCGGTCGTTCTTCGCGCTGCTGTACCGGCTGCTGGTGGGCCGGGACACCGGGCCGCGGCTGCCCACGCTGCTGCTGGCGGTGGGGGCGGACCGGGTGCGGAAGCTGCTCGGCGCCTGAGCCTGTCGCGCCGGATGCCGACTCAGGGTCCGGGTCCGTCCCCGATGGGGGCGGACCCGGACCCTGAGGCTGTTTCGGGGCTCGGCTCTCTTCGGGCGCCCGGCTGTCGTCGGGCTTCCGGCTGTCCTCGGGCGCCGGGCTCTGTTCGGGTACCGGACCCACTTCGGGCGCCGGGCTCTCTTCGGGTTACGCGATGTGCTCGGAGTCCAGCTCCGCCTGGTAGCGGTAGGGGAACTCACGCAGATAGGGCCGAAGCGCGCTCTCGGTCAGCGGGCCGCCGTTGCGCCCCGTGATGCTGTACAGGTCCATCAGATAGAGGCCGAACTGGCGGGCGTTGGGGAAGCCGCCGTTCTCGCTGATGTACTTCCGGAAGGCCCCGTAGTACGCCTCTTCGCGCGTGACGTCGTCGGGCAGGTTGGGGGTGGGCAGCTCTTCGGACTGCTCCTGGCCGGGGCCGGCGGGACCCGCGGCCTCGGTCTCGGAGGGCTCGGCCTGCTGCTGGGGCTGCTCCTGCGCGCGCTGTACGGGCACGCCGCCGAGCGGGCGGCTACGGCCGGGGCCGGAGGGAATCATCACCGGCGTGGGTTCGAGGCCCTCCACATAGGTGGGGTTGTAGGCGCCCTCGTACGCGCCCTCCGGGACCTGGGGCGCCGCGAACCACGGGCTGATGTGGGTCGGGGTCTGGGGCGGGAACTGGGCTTCGGCGTCGGGCTGTTGCTGCTGGCCCTGCTGGCCCTGCTGGCCCGGCTGCGGCTGCTGCTGGGGCTGCGCCGGCTGCTGCTCCTGCTGCGCCGGAGCGTCGGGGTGCGGGCCCTGCCCGTTCTGCTGGAACTGCGGCTGCTGCTGGGGCTGCTGGGGCTGGAGCTGTGCTTGTGGGTCCGGGGCGTGTGCCGGTGCCGGGACATCGGCGGATACCTCGGCCCGGCCCTGCGGGAGTTCGGCCATCGGCGGCGCGGGCGGCAGCAGCACCGGCTCTATCCCGGCGGCGGCCAGACCCGAGGGCGCGGTGTCCGCGAGCGGTACGCCGTACTTCGCGAGCCGCAGCGGCATCAGCGCCTCGATGGGGGCTTTGCGGCGCCAGTTGCGGCCGAACCGCGCCTGGAGACGTGACTGGTAGATGAGCCGGTCCTGTTCGAGCTTGATGACCTGCTCGTACGACCGCAGCTCCCACAGCTTCATCCTGCGCCACAGCATGAACGTGGGGCCGGGCGAGAGCAGCCAGCGGGTGAGCCGTACGCCCTCCATGTGCTTGTCGGCGGTGATGTCCGCGATCCGGCCCACCGCGTGGCGCGCGGCCTCGACGGAGACGATGAAGAGGAGGGGGATCACCGCGTGCATCCCGACGCCCAGCGGGTCCGGCCAGGCCGCCGCGCCGTTGAAGGCGATGGTGGCCGTCGTCAGGATCCACGCCGACTGGCGCAGCAGCGGGAAGGGGATACGGATCCAGGTCAGCAGGAGGTCGAGCGCGAGCAGGACACAGATGCCCGCGTCGATACCGATCGGGAAGACCAGTGAGAACTGCCCGAAGCCCTTCTCCTCCGCCAGTTCGCGTACGGCGGCGTAGGACCCCGCGAAGCCGATCGCGGCGATGACGACCGCTCCGAAGACCACGACCCCGATGAGTATTCGGTGCGTGCGTGTGAGCTGCATCGCGGCCACCCGCGATCCCCTCCCGTAATCGACTCCCCAGGACACCGTGCGGCGCCGAGTGACGCCGTGTGAGACGTCGGACAGCCGGTCAGGTACTCGACAATCGGTACCCGACGGCCCGACATCCGGCGGGCACAGCCTGGCACATGTGTGCGCATGGTGTGGTGCGGGGAGCGGAGCCGGGCCCCCGGGGAGGGCCGGCCGCCTGGGGAAAAGCGGAGAAAACCCCCCGCGCCGAACGCCGGCGTGTGCCCGCCCGGCCTCGGCGGACTACTCGGCGGACTACTTGGCGGCCGAGTCGCCGGCCGCGGACTCGCCGGTGGCGGGCGCCTGTCCGGAGCCGACCGCCACCGCCGCCACGACCTCCTTGGCCGCCTTCACCGCGTCCTTCGACACGTCGGCGACGCCGGGCGACTTCGCGCCCGCGTATCCCGCGCCGTTGTAGGTCAGGGTCACGACGACATTCTCCGTACGGGCCACGACGGTGGCGTACGAGAAGTCCTCGTCGGTCTTCTTGAGCGCGTATGTGACGGTCGTCGCCTCGTTGCCGATCCCGCTCGACGGGGTCGCCTTGACCTCCTTGGCGCCCTCCGTGCCCTGGGCCCCTGCGACCTCCTTCGTGTAGTACTCGGCGGCCCGCTCGGCGCCGCTGCCGAGCGTCACGTCGGAGTCGTACCGGGCGAGGGACACATCGAGCCAGCGGTACTGCGAGCCCTTGACGCCGTTGTCGTCCAGACCGTTCCAGGAGCAGCTCGCGCGCACCGTGATGTCGCTGGACTTGCCCGCCGTACCGCCCTTGATCTTGGCCTTCGGCACGAGCGAGTCGACCGTCTTGCGGCCGATCGTCTTGCAGACGTCGGGCAGTCCGGTGAACCTGGCGGGGGCGACGGTCGCGGACGGCTGGACGCTCGGGCTCGCGGAGGAGCTGTCGGCGTCGCTCTTCTCGCCGGAGTCGGACGAGCAGCCGGCGACGGCGAGCATCACCGGAACGGCTGCGCAGGCGAGTATGCGGGGGAGTCGCGAGGCTGATCGGTGCATGGTTCCTTCACTCGGTCATTCGTCATACGGTCCGATCGGCCACGGTAACCGGCGAGCCGGGCGCGCGGGGCCTCGAACCGGAGCCCGGCCCCGGCCGCGGAGCGACCGGAGGCCCGGCGGGGGGCCGCTACTCGTCGAGTTCCTCGGCGAGCCTCTTGGCCAGTCCCCGTGCCTTGTCCTGCAGTTCTCTGCTGTCGGGCACCGCGGTGGTGAGCGCGGGCTGCTCGGTGTACCGGACGGTCACGATCACATTGGATGTGCGGAACACCACGCTCACCGTGCGGTGCTGAGCGGCCGAACCGGAGCGCGCGAGGATGTCGTCCAGGAACGCGGCGTCACCGAGACCGTCCAGGAGGCGGGGCTCCAGACCCTCGGCGGGCGGGGTCTCGGACGGTGATCCCGAGGGGCCGCCGGAGGGAACGGCCGGTGCGGAGGAGCCGGTCTGCGCGGTGGTGTTCGGGTTTGTCCCGGTATCCGTATCCGTATCCGTATTCGTGCCCGTATCGGGGTCTTCGGCACCGGGGTCGGTGGCGGATCCGGAGGCGGGGGGCGAACCGGCGGGCGTGGAGGACGGGCTCGCGGCGCTGCCGCCGCTCGGCGTCGGCAGCGCGGCGGCGGTCTCCTGCTTCCCGTAGACCTCCTGCGCCCGCTGGTCGTCGCTCACGGCCGGGTCGTACGACACCACGCGTTCGAGATCGATCACGAGCTGGTGGGAGGCGACGGCGCCGTCGGCCTTCCAGCTACAGCCGACGCGGCGGTCCGTGTCATAGGTGACGGCCGCCGTGCCCCCGTACACCTTCGCCTGCTGCTCCTCGGGGAGCGAGGCGGCCCCGGGCAGCAGCTCCCTGAGCAAGGAGCGCGGTACCGCGCCGCAGGGCTCGCGGAGCGTGCGGTACTTGCCGGGGGCGGCGGCCGTGGCGGTGATGGAGCTGCCCGGCTTGGGGTCGGCGGCCGAGCCGCCGTCCCCGCCACCGCCGGAGCAACCCGCGACGGCGGTCACGAGGAGCGTCGCCAGGCCGGGTAGGTACGCGTGTCGCGCCTTGGGCTGCACGGTCCCGGGCTCCCTTCTGTACGGGGTTCCGCGCGGGGGCCGCGCGAAAACTGCTTGCCGCCGGATGACGGTCGATGGACACAATGTCTATCGCACGCACTGCCGTCGACGCTGGTCGGCTGTCTCCTTTGACGGCCCTGGTTCCGGTTTTTGCGTTATTCGGACTTTCGGGGGAATCGAGGAGCTATGTCTTATGTAGAGATGCCGGGTGCGAAGGTCCCGATCCGTATGTGGGCGGACCCGGCGGCGGTCGACGACAGCGCGATGCAGCAGCTCCGCAATGTTGCCACGCTGCCCTGGATCAAGGGCCTGGCCGTCATGCCGGACGTGCACTACGGCAAGGGCGCGACGGTCGGTTCGGTGATCGCGATGCACGGCGCGGTCTGCCCGGCGGCGGTGGGGGTGGACATCGGCTGCGGCATGTCGGCGGTGAAGACGTCCCTGACGGCGAACGATCTGCCGGGCGACCTCTCCCGCCTCCGCTCCAAGATCGAACAGGCGATCCCGGTCGGCCGCGGAATGCATGACTCCCCGGTGGACCCGGGCCGTATGCACGGTTTCCCGACGGCGGGATGGGACGACTTCTGGCAGCGGTTCGGGGGAGTGGCCGATTCGGTCAAATTCCGCGAGGAACGTGCCACGAAGCAGATGGGAACGCTCGGCAGCGGAAATCACTTCATTGAGTTCTGTCTCGATGAATCGGGCTCGGTCTGGCTGATGCTTCACTCCGGATCGCGGAACATCGGCAAGGAACTGGCCGACCATCACATCGGCGAGGCCCAGAAACTGCCGCACAACCAGGGACTGATCGACAGGGACCTGGCCGTCTTCATCGCGGACACCCCGCAGATGGCGGCGTACAGGAACGATCTCTTCTGGGCGCAGGAGTACGCGAAGTACAACCGAGCGATCATGATGGGGCTCTTCCAGGACGTGGTCCGCAAGGAGTTCAAGAAGGCCAGGGTGGCCTTCGACCCGGTCATCTCCTGCCACCACAACTATGTGGCGGAGGAGCGTTACGACGGTATGGATCTGCTGGTCACCCGGAAGGGCGCGATCCGTGCGGGCAGCGGGGACTTCGGCATCATCCCGGGCTCGATGGGGACCGGCTCGTACATCGTGAAGGGGCTGGGGAACGTCGCGTCGTTCAACTCGGCCTCCCACGGGGCGGGCCGGAAGATGAGCCGCAACGCGGCCAAGCGGCGCTTCTCGACGCGGGACCTGGAGGAGCAGACCCGGGGCGTGGAGTGCCGTAAGGACGCGGGCGTGGTGGACGAGATCCCGGCCGCGTACAAGCCGATCGAGCAGGTCATCGATCAGCAGCGGGATCTGGTGCGGGTCGTGGCGAAGCTGAAGCAGGTCATCTGTGTGAAGGGCTGACGGGCTGACGGGCTTGGTGAAGGGCTGACGGGCTTGCGGGTCCGCCGGGCTGCGGGTTCGTCTGGCTGTGGCTCTGTGGCTCTGTGGCTCTGTGGCTCTGTGGCTCTGTGGTTCCGGTGGACGGTCGGCCGGGCTGTGCCGGCCGTCGTCACAGCTCGCGGTGGACCTTGGTGTTGGAGGCCTGGGCGCGGGGGCGGACGACCAGCAGGTCGATGTTGACGTGGCTGGGGCGGGTGACCGCCCAGGTGATCGTGTCGGCCACGTCGTCGGCGGTGAGGGGTTCCGCGACGCCCGCGTAGACCTTCGCCGCCTTCTCGGTGTCGCCCCGGAAGCGGGTGGTGGCGAACTCCTCGGTCCTGACCATGCCGGGGGCGATCTCGATCACCCGGACCGGGGTGCCGACGATCTCCAGCCGCAGGGTCTCGGCGAGGACGTGCGCGCCGTGCTTGGCGGCCACATAGCCCCCGCCGCCCTCGTAGGTGCTGTGACCGGCGGTGGAGGAGAGGACGACCACCGTTCCGTCGCCGCTCGCCGTGAGGGCGGGCAGCAGGGCCTGGGTGAGGTTGAGCGTGCCGATGACGTTCGTCTCGTACATCTGGCGCCAGTCGGCCGGGTCGCCGGTGGCCACCGGGTCGGCGCCGAGCGCGCCCCCGGCGTTGTTGACCAGGACGTCCACGGAGGGGAAGCCGTCGAGTTCGGCGGCGAAGGCGTCCACGGCCGCGCGGTCGGTGACATCGAGGGCGTAGGCGCTGGCGAGGTGGCCCGCGGAGGTGATCTCCGCGGCGAGGGCCTCGATACGGTCCTTGCGGCGGGCGGTGACGACGACGTGGTAGCCGGCCGCGGCGAGCTGCCGCGCGGTGGCGGCGCCGATGCCGCTGCTCGCTCCGGTGATGACGGCGATGGGGGTGCCCGCGGCGGTCATGACGTACTCCTCGCGCGTGTGATCGATGTGGTGCCAGGATAGGCAGGGGGCGCGGGCCGATGTGCGGCCTGCCCGGAGCGTGGACCGGAGGTGTGCGCGGTCCGGGGGTGTGCGCGGTCCGTTCCGTCGTGGCGGGGTGTCAGTGGCCGCGCGGTGCGTACATGATCAGCGCCATACCGGCCAGACAGACCAGCGCGCCCGTGACGTCCCAGCGGTCCGGGCGGTAGCCGTCGGCGACCACGCCCCATGCGATCGAGCCCGCGACGAAGACCCCGCCGTACGCCGCCAGGATGCGGCCGAACTCACCGTCCGGCTGGAGCGTGGCGACCAAGCCGTACGCGCCCAGGGCGAGGACTCCGGCGCCGATCCAGATCCAGCCCCGGCCCCCTCCGCCGCCGTCGCCGCGCACGCCCTGCCAGACCAGCCAGGCGCCGCCGATCTCGAAGACGGCGGCGACGAGGAAGAGGGCGACGGAGCGGAGCACCAGCATGCGGACAGCGTGCCATGCGGGTGATCGGGGACGCGTCGGCCTGGCGATTTATCGGTATTGCGGTGTGATGATCAGTATGTTCGCCTCATGGGTGTAATGGGTAAAGCGCTGCTCGTAGGGGTGTCCGCGGTCGCGGTGGTGATGGCGGGGGCGGGTCCTGGCTCCGGTGCGGGGGCGGGCCCGGGTGTGGGAACAGGCTCCGGTGCGGGGGCGGGCCCGGGTGTGGGAACAGGCTCCGGTACGGGCCTCGGCGCGGGAGCGGGGGCCGGCGGCTCCGGCGTTTCCCGGGCCGCCGGTCCCGTCGAGCCGGAGGCCGATCTGGCCCACCACGGCCATGTGTCGCTGCGGAGCGGCAAGTTGACGCTGCGGCTTCGGACGCAGAACCACGGGCCGTCCGTACTGACGGAGGCCACCGTGCGGCTGGACTTCTCGGTCCCGCTGCTGCCGGGCCAGGCCCTGCCGCCCGCCTGTCTCTGGGCGACCGAGCGGACGGTGCTGTGCCGTACGGGGCAGATCAGGGCGGCCGGACGGGGGCAGGAGATCCCGGTCGACCTCACGGCGTTCGGTGAGCCGCAGGAAGTGGTGGTCCGGATCGACACCGCGTGGAACGGGGGCGCGAGCGACCGCGACACCGGGAACCACCGGCACCGGATGCTGGTCCCGGACACCGGCGACAAGTACGTCTTCTGACACCAGCCCCGCCGGTCCGGCTGATCCCCGCCGGTCCGGCCGGTGCGGCTGATCCCCGCCGATCTGGCTGGTCCGGCTGATCCCCGCCGATCCCGGCCGCGCAGGGCCTACTGGACCGCCGCGGGGCCGAATTCGCGTACCGCCGCCTCGACGATCGCCGCCAGCCGGGCGTGGTGGGCGCCCCGCCAGTACACCCGGCCGCAGGAGCGGCACTGGGCGAAGACGTCGTACGAACGCTGGGTGCCGTGCTCCAGCCGCTCCTGGACGGAGTCCTTGTCCGCGGGGCCCAGTTCGCCGTTGCAGGCGGTGCAGCGGGTCCACGGCGCGAGGGCGGGTGCGAAGCGTTCCAGCACGTCACGGAGCTGGTCGTCCGGCCGGTCGCTGTAGATGTACGCCCCGGCCCAGATCTCGCGCCGCCGCAGCAGTCCGCGGTCCCGGGACAGCATCACGCGGCGCTCGGTGGCGGAGAGGGTGGCCAGCGCCGGATCCCCGGGGTCCGCGCTCTCGTACGCCGCGTCGACGCCCAGCAGCCGCAGCCGTCGCGCGAGGGTGCCGAGATGGACGTCCAGCAGGAAGCGCAGGGGTGCGCCCGGCACCCGCTGCGGCCGGCTCACGGCCTGTACCTCGACCGTTTCGCCCGCGGCGGGGATGTGCGCGACCGGCACGTCCCGGCCGTCGACCAGCAGCCGGCCCACCTCGGTGAGCGGGACGCCGAGCGATTCGACGGCGTGGCCGAGCGTGGACGAACCGTCGGTGACCACGGCCGTACGTCCCTGACGCCGCTCGGCCGCCACGAAGAGGCGCAGCTCAGGGGCGAATCCGATCTGGATCTCCGGTCCGTTCACGACGTCAGGATGTCATCGGACGGGGGGAGCGGGCCAGGGGATTCCGGGCCGCTCCGGCCGGGTGGGCCGAGCCGCGGGAGCTCAGTCCCGCTCAAGGTCCAGCCGCCAGTCGTTGCAGCGCATCACATGGCCAGCCGGGTACTCGAAGTCGCATTCGCCCTGGAGGGTGAAGCCCGCCCGGCGGCACAGACGGTTCGACGGCGGATTGTCCACGGAGGGGAAGGCGTGCAGATAGCGGTGCTTCTTCTCGGCCCTCGCCTGTGCCACGAGCGCCGCGGCCGCCGCGGCGGCGATGCCCCGTCCCTGGAACGCGCCGAGGACCCCCCAGCCCGTCTCGTACACCTCCTGTCCCTGCCAGGTCTTCTCCCAGAACCCGATCGTGCCGACCGCCTCGCCGTCCGGCAGCAGCACGACGCGGAACATACGGCCCCTGCCCGTGCGGTCCGCGCTCATGTCGACGTAGCGGTTGTGCCGCTTGAGGAGTTGCTCCTCCGTCTCCGGGCCGCCGAGGTGGGTCATGAGTTCGGGGGCGTTCGTCGCACGGAGAAGGCCGAGATCGGTTTCCGACCATGGTTCGAGCCGTACACGTGGTGCTCTGATCTCCATGTCACGCACTGTAGGACGGGGGACTGACAGGGGCCCGGGACCGGCGCCGGTCTTCGTGACACGCGGTGATACTGCGCGGCACCCGATCGTGGTCCCTGACCATCGCCGGTACTCCTGAAACCGAACTGGCGAACTATCGCACTCCCGGACTGAACGCATTTTCGGTGGGCAGACGTTCTGGCATACACCACGATCGGTAGCGAGTGTGGTGAGAAGGAGCGGACATGGAGATCTCCGGCATTTTCGCGGCCATTGTGATCGGCATCGTCATCGGAGTCCTGGGACGGCTGGTCGTCCCCGGGCGCCAGCGCATCGGTGTGCTGCTGACGATCGTCGTCGGTATCGTCGCGGCCCTGATCGGCACGGCCCTGGCGGCGGCCTTCGGGGTCGCCGATACGGACGGACCCGACTGGATCGAGTGGATAATCCAGATCGGTCTGGCGGCGGTGGGTGTCGCCGCGCTGGACCGGGCCAAAGCCCGCCACTGACGAGCCCGAGCACGACCCCGAGCCCGAGCATGAGCCCGAGCCCGGCCTGCCGGGCCGCGGCACCTTGGGGGCCACCGGGCTTACCGGCGCCACCGGGGCTACTGGGGCCACCCGGGCTACCGAGGCCGTCGGCGACGGGCTGGGGCCTCCCGGGCCCGAGGGGCCCCCGGGCCTGACCGGCAGGGGCCGACGCTCAGGGCGCGGCGGTGTGCAGCGGACGGCCGCCGAGCAGATTCCAGCGGCCGTCGCGGCCGCTGAGTTCGGTGACGGACAGGGGCTGTATGTCGATCCGCCAGAACGACCGCAGGGAGGCGCCGAGGGCGTGGACCGCGGCGGCGCGGACGATGTCGGGTTCCGCCACCGCGATGACGCGTCCGGCCGGATCCTCGCCGGAGGCGGAGGCGGAGCCGGAACCAGAGGCGGAGGCGGAACCGAGGCTGTCCAGCCAGTGGCCGACGCGGGCGTGGAGGGCCACCAGGGACTCCCCGCCATGCGGTGAGGACGCGGGGTCGGAGAGCCAGGCGGCCACCGACTCCGGTTCCGCGGCGGCCACGTCGTCCAGGGTTCTGCCCTGCCAGCGGCCCATCGCGCAGGGCGCCAGTTCGGACAGTGGCTCGGCGTCCAGACCGAGCAGTTCGGCGGTCCTGCGGCAGCGGCGTGAGGGTGAGACGTACAGCGCGGTCGCGCGGGGGAAGGTCTCCCGTACGGCTTCGGCCTGCCGGAGCCCGAGGGGATCGAGAGCGTCGGAGTCGGCTCCGGTTCCGTCGGCGATGTCCGTGTCCGGATCGGTCCGGCCGGTGCTTCCGGGGAAACGGGCCTCGCGCAGGGCCTTGCTGATGGCCGGTGAGATGAACATCACCCGGGTGGTCATAGGGCTCCCCTCGCCGCGCTCCCGGGCCTCGCGGCTCCCGGCACCGCTCCGGTTCCGGCGGTCGTGCCGGGCCTGTGGTGGATCGATGACCTCTTGGCCCGTCTGTCGGTTCGCGATACCTTCACGTCGATATCACGACGGCGGGACGGAAGTCCGGTGAGAGTCCGGCACGGTCGCGCCACTGTATGCCGGGTGCCGACCGCGCGACAGCGCGGTGGGGTTGCCCGGTCAGTCAGACCCGACGGCCGTCGTGCGAGCTCCACTGAATGGGACGCGAGTTCCCCAAGGAGGTTTCGCCATGGCTGAGTCCATAGCACCGCCGGTTGTTTCGCCCGTCAGCGTCAAGGTGACCCCGCTTCCGCTGCGCGCGGTTCTGCCGTGGGCCGTGTTCGTGGGCACCCTGATGCTGGTGCTGCTCTACTTCGTCGGCGCCGAGCAGGGCGCGACATCGGTGTTCTCGGGTGAGGGCGTGCACGAATGGGTGCACGACGGCCGTCATCTGCTCGGCTTTCCCTGCCACTGAACACTGACGGAGATCACGCACATGCATGCCTCCACCGTCAGAACACTCCTGGTCCGCGGCATGATCGCGGGCGTACTGGCCGGACTTTGCGCGTTCGCGCTGGCTTATCTGGCCGGTGAGCCCTCCGTACGGGACTCCATCGCGCTGGAGGAGACCCAGTCGGCGCCCGCGGCGGCACCGGAAGCGGCACACGAGCACGGCGGGCACGGCGAGGAAGAAGAGGAGGAACTGGTCAGCCGGCCGGTCCAGTCGACCTTCGGGCTGGCCACCGGAGTCCTGGTGTACGGGGTGGCCCTGGGCGGCATCGCCTCGTTGGTCTTCTCCGTCTGCCTGGGCAGGATCGGTGGGTTCGGGCCGAGGGCGACCGCGGCGCTGGTCGCCGGGGCGGCCTTCGTCACGGTCTATCTGGTGCCGTTCCTGAAGTATCCGGCGACCCCGCCCGCGGTGGGCAACCCGGACACCATCGGCCGGCGCACCACGCTGTTCTTCCTGATGATCGTGCTCAGCGTGCTGCTGGCGGTCATCGCCGTCATCGTGGGCCGGCGGCTGGCTCCGAAGCTGGGCAGCTGGAACGCGTCCGTGGTGGCCGGCGCCGGTTATGTCGTCGCCGTGGCGGTCGCCTGCCTTGTCCTGCCCGCCAACTCCGATGCCGTTCGGGAAACCTTCCCGGCTGCTCTCCTCTGGGAATTCCGGCTGGCGTCGCTCGCCGTGCAGGCGCTGCTGTGGACGGCCTTCGGGCTGATCTTCGGTGTGCTGGCCGAGCGGGTGCTCCAGCCACGGACCGCCTTCGCGGCGGCGGACGCCGATGGTGTCACCTCGCCGGTGAGGACCGCCGGCTGACGTTCCGTACGGTCGACCGAGTCCGTACCGTCGGCTGACGGTCCGTCGGGCGGGGACCCCCCCGGTGAGGGGCCACAGGTCCCCGCCCGCCCGCGTGCCGCCGTTCCCGTCCCGTCCCCGCGCCCGGCCGCGCCCCTGCTCCCGCGCCGCGCCGTTCCCGTCCCGCGCCTCGTCCGTGTCAGCTACTGACGCCGACCGTGCGGCGGACCGTCTCCGGGGCCGTCACGAAATCCAGCATGGCGCGGGCCACATCGGCGCGGGCGATCGCGTTGCCCGCCGGACCCGCGTCCACCTGGTGGCGGTAGGTGCCGCTGCCGGGCGCGTTCGTCAGCCGGGGCGGACGTACGGACGTCCACTCCACCTCGCTCTCCCGCAGGATCCGCTCCATCACTTCGAGGTCGGCGTACAGCTCCTTGAGGACCGCCCGGAGCGCGGGCGCGAGGACCCGGTGGGCGAGCCAGGACTGACCGGCCCCCGAGCGGTTCAGCGGCGCCGCGCTGACGACGACGATCCGCCGCACCCCGGTCGCCGTCATCGCCTCCACCGCCGCGCGGGCGGACGTGGAGGCGGGCTTGAGCGGATCGTGCCGTCCGAGCTGGCCCATGCCGGACAGCACCGCGTCCGCCCCGCCGACGACCTCGGTGAGGGAGGCCGTGTCGAGGGCGTCGGCGCGGAGCACCGTGAGGTTCTCGTGCGTCGCCTCCAGCCGGGCCGGATCCCGGACCGCGGCCGTCACCGTATGTCCGTCCGCGAGGGCGTGCGCGACGATATGCCGCCCCACGCCGCCGGTGGCTCCCAGCACTGCCAGCCTCATGACCACGGCCTTTCCGAGGGGAGTGAATACTTACTATCCATAGTGGGTGAGCGTTCACTCACTTGTCAAAGCTAAGATGCCGACATGACCTCAGAAGCCTCCCCGCCGCCGTCGCCGCCCCTGACGGGGGGCGCCCTGACCCGCTCGCGCATCCTCGACGCGGCGGCGCGCCTGATGAACACCGTGGGGCTGACCCGTACGACCACGAAGGAGATCGCGAGGGAGGCGGGGTGCTCGGAGGCGTCCTTGTACAAGCACTTCCGTGACAAGGAAGAGATCTTCGTCACGGTCCTGCGCGAGCGCGCGCCCCGTTTCACGGACGCGCTGGCGGAGCTGCCGGGGCGCGTGGGGGAGGGGGAGGTGGTCGGGCATCTGGAGGAGGTGGCGCGGGTGGCGGTCCACTTCTACCGCCGCGCGTTCCCGATGGCGGCCTCGCTCTTCGCCAGCCCCGACCTGCTCGCGGCCCACCGGGGAAAACTCGACCTCGACGCGTCGGGCCCGCAGGAGCCCGTCCATGCCCTCGCCGCGTATCTGACGGCGGAACAGGATCTGGGCAGGCTCTCCCCGGCCGTCGACCCGGACGCGGCCGCGATGCTCCTGATCGGCGCGTGTTTCCACCGGGCCTTCCTGACCCTGTTCTTCGATCCCGATCCGACGGCTGGATCCCTCCGGCCTGAGGGCGAGGCGGAGTTCGCGCGGGAGACGGTACGGGCGCTGGTGGAGGGGATCGGCTCCTCCCCGCGCACGGGGGCCTCTGCCACCGCTGGGGGTA
Organism: Streptomyces sp. NPDC002018; assembly: GCF_042890865.1. Classification (NCBI taxonomy): domain Bacteria; kingdom Bacillati; phylum Actinomycetota; class Actinomycetes; order Kitasatosporales; family Streptomycetaceae; genus Streptomyces; species Streptomyces sp. NPDC002018. The sequence goes on along the minus strand of NZ_JBIASO010000006.1, from coordinate 373,725 downwards.
CCGGGGCCGCCGGGGCTGACGGCGGTGCCGGGACCGGCGGGGGTGCCGGGACCAGCGGGGGTGCCGGGACCAGCGGGGGTGGGACCGGCGGGGGTGTGGGGACAGACGCGGGTACGGGGACGGGCGGGGGCACGGGGACAGGTAGGGGTGCTGGGACCGGCGGGGGTGCTGGGACCGGCGGCGGCGTCGGGCCCGCCGGGGGCGGGGCATGACGGGACAGTAGAGTTTGGGCCGTCTTTCTCCACCTTTCTCCAGCTCAGAAGCCCAGAGGTGTATCGCAGTGAGCGCACCGCCCCCCGCTTCGCCCCCGTCGGCGGTGACCGTCGTGGGCATCGGCGCCGACGGCTGGGCAGGACTCTCCGGCGGGGCACGCGAGGCCCTGCGGGCGGCCGAGGTGCTGGTCGGCGGAGCCCGGCAGTTGGCGCTCGTACCGGATGACGCGTGCGCCGCCGAGCGGGTGGCGTGGCCGTCGCCGCTGCGGCCCGCCGTGCCCGGGGTGCTCGCGGCCCATGCCGGGCGGCGGGTCTGTGTGCTGGCGAGCGGGGACCCGATGTTCTACGGCATCGGGCGGGCCCTCGCGGAGGTGGTGGGAGCCGGGTCGCTGCGGGTCCTGCCGCATCCGTCGTCCGTCTCGTACGCCTGCGCCCGGCTCGGCTGGCCGGTGGAGGACACGGAGGTCGTCACCCTGGTCGGCCGCCCCGCCGAGCGGCTCGCCGCTGCCCTGTACGACGGCCGTCGGATCCTGGTGCTCAGCGCGGGAGCGGCGACCCCGGCCGAGGTGGCGGCACTGCTGCGGGACCGGGGTTTCGGTCCGAGCCGTATGCGTGTACTGGAACGACTCGGCGACGCCGAGAAGGAACGGCGGGTCGAGGGCGTCGCCCAGGACTGGGCCGAGCCGTCCGGTGATCCGCTGAACGTCGTGGCGGTCGAATGCCGTCGCGCGCCGGACGCGCAGCGCCTCGGTGCCGTGCCTGGCCTGCCGGACACCGCGTACGAACACGACGGCCAGCTCACCAAGCGCCATGTCCGCGCCGCCACGCTGGGCGCGCTGGCGCCCGCGCCGGGAGAACTGCTGTGGGACGTCGGCGGCGGTTCTGGCTCGATCGCCGTCGAGTGGATGCGTGCGCACCGGTCCTGCCGGGCCGTCTCGGTGGAGCGCGATCCGGTGCGGGCGGAGCGGATCGGGCGGAACGCGCGGGCGCTCGGCGTGCCCGGCCTGCGGGTCGTCACCGGTGCCGCGCCCGGCGCGCTGGCGGGGCTGCCCACGCCGGACGCGGTGTTCGTCGGGGGCGGGCTGACCGTACCGGGGCTGTTGGACGCCTGCTGGGACGCCCTGCCGGTGGGCGGCCGGCTGGTCGCGAACACGGTGACGCTGGAGTCCGAGGCGCTGCTCGCCGACCGGTACCGGCGCCTGGGCGGTGAACTGGTACGGCTGGCGGTCGCGCACGCGGTGCCCGTGGGGGGATTCACGGGCTGGCGGCAGGCGATGCCGGTCACCCAGTGGTCGGTCGTCAAAGGCCCGGAGCCGGGCACCGGTCCGGGCTCTCCCCATGTCCCCTCAGGAGATCAACGATGACGGTGTACTTCATCGGCGCCGGCCCCGGCGCCGCCGATCTGATCACGGTGCGCGGCGCGCGCAGGCTCGCCTCGTGCGACGTGTGTCTCTACGCGGGGAGCCTGGTGCCGCGTGAGCTGCTGGCCGAGTGTCCGCCCGGCGCGCGGCTGATCGACACGGCACAGATGGATCTGGACGGCATCACCGCCGAGCTGGTTCGGGCCCACGAGGAGGGCCGGGACGTGGCCCGGCTGCACTCGGGCGACCCCTCGGTCTTCAGCGCGGTCGCGGAACAGATGCGGCGGCTGGACGCGGCGGGTGTGCCGTACGAGGTGGTGCCGGGTGTACCGGCCTTCGCCGCGGCGGCCGCGGCGCTGAAGCGTGAGCTGACGGTGCCGACGGTGGGTCAGACGGTCATCCTGACGCGGATCGCCCGGCGCGCCACCCCGATGCCGGCGGGCGAGGACCTGGCGACGCTCGGGCGGAGCGGGGCCCTGCTGGTGCTCCACCTCGCGGCGCGGTACGTGGACCGGGTGGTCGAGGAACTCCTGCCGCACTACGGCGCGGACTGCCCCGCCGCCGTGGTGGCGATGGCCAGCCGCCCCGACGAACTGGTGCTGCGCGGCACGCTGGACGACATCGCGGGGCAGGTGAAGGAGGCGGGCGTGGTACGGACGGCAGTGATCATGGTGGGCCGGACGCTGGGGGCCGAGCAGTTCCGGGACAGCCACCTGTACTCGCCGGAAAGGGAACGCCCGCACGTGTGCTGACGCCGTGCCGGCCGCGCTCACATGTGTGCCGGCGCGCGGACCGGCCGCGCTCGCACATGTCGCGCTCGCACATGTGCCGACGTCGTGCCTGGCCGCCTCGCACGTGCGCCGGCGCGCTACGGCCGCGCTCGCAGGTGTGCCGACGCCGTGCCGGCCCCGCCCGTACCGCGGCTCGTTCCTACCGCGGCTCGTTCCTACCGTGACTTGCTCCTACCGTGACTCTCTCCTACCGCGGCTCGCTGCGGCCCACCACCGTGCCCGCCCTGTCGATACAGAGGACGTCGACCACCACCGGCGCCCCGCGCAGCACCCGCAGCGCCTCGTCCCGCGCCCTCGCGGCCACCCGGTCGCCCAGCGGGATGCCGCGGGCCTGGCACGACTGGAGCGCCGCCAGGCCCGTGTTGGCCTCCGACACCTCCGCCGCCAGGGCGGCGTCCGCGCCCGCGTCCGCCGCCAGAGCCGCGAGGAAGGACGTGTCCACCTGGGAGCGGGACGAGTGGAGGTCGAGATGGCCCGCGGCCAGTTTGGAGAGTTTGGCGAAGCCGCCGCAGAGAGTGAGCCGGGGCACCGGGTGGCGGCGGAGATAGGTGAGGACCGCTCCGGCGAAGTCACCCATGTCCAGCAGGGCGTCCTCGGGCAGGGCGTACGCGGCGAGGACCGTCCTCTCGAAGGTCGAGCCCGTACACCCCGCCACATGCGTACGGCCCGCCGCGCGGGCCACGTCCACGCCCCGCCGGATGGAGTCGATCCAGGCCGAGCAGGAGTACGGGACCACGATGCCCGTCGTCCCGAGGATGGAGAGCCCGCCCAGGATGCCCAGGCGCGGATTCCAGGTGGAACGGGCGATCTCCTCGCCGTTGTCGACCGAGACCGTTATCTCCACGTCGCCCGTGCCACCGTGGTGCCGCGCCAACTCCGCGACCTGGGCACGCATCAACTGACGTGGGACCGGGTTGATCGCCGGTTCGCCCACCTCCAGGGGGAGTCCGGGGCGCGTGACCGTCCCCACTCCCGGGCCCGCGCGGAAGAGGACCCCCGAGCCCGGCGGAAGCAGCCGTACGGTCGAGCGGATCAGGGCGCCGTGCGTGACGTCCGGGTCGTCGCCCGCGTCCTTGACCACTCCGGCCATCGCCCGGACGCCGGACAGTTCCTCGGCGGCGAGGGCGAAGCTCGGCGTCTGTCCCTTGGGGAGGGTGATGGTCACCGGGTCGGGGAACTCGGCCGTCAGCAGGGCGGTGTACGCGGCCTTCGTCGCCGCCGTCGCGCACGCACCGGTCGTCCAGCCGTGCCGCAGCCCCGTGTGCTTGAGCTGGGCGCGGCGCCCGCCCGTCGTCGTGCCCTCGGTCATATGGTCCTCTTGTCCCGTCGTCCTCTTGTCCCCGTGGTCCTCTTGTCCCGTCCCGTCCTTCGTCCCCTTCAGCCGTGGAGAGACCGCTGCCGATGAGTGAACCGCCGCATGTACTGATCCTTGGCGGGACCACCGAGTCGCGCCGTCTCGCCGAGAGCCTGTGCGGCGACGGGAGCGCGGGCGGCGCGAACCGTTCCGACGGCGCGTACGGTCCCGGGGGTACCGAGCGGCCCGGCGGCGCGTCCGGTACTGGCGGTGCCGAGGGACCCGGCGGTGCTTCCGGTACCGGCGGTTCCGAGGGACCCGGCGGTTCCGGCCGTTCCGGCCGTTCCGGGTTCCGTGTCACCACTTCCCTCGCCGGACGTGTCACCCGGCCCGTACCGCCCCCCGGCGGGATACGGATCGGCGGGTTCGGCGGCCCCGAAGGGCTGGCGCGCTGGCTGCGCGAGCACCGCGTGGACGCGCTCATCGACGCCACCCATCCCTTCGCCGCAACGATCAGCCGGAACGCGGCGCTCGCCGCCGCCGTGGCCCATGTTCCCCTGCTGGCGGTGCGCCGCCCCTCGTGGGTGCCGGTCGCGGGCGACGACTGGCGTACGGTCGGTTCCCTGGAGGAGGCCGCCGAGACGCTGGCCACGCTCCCGGGGCCGCCGCGCAGGGTCTTCCTCACCACCGGACGGACGGGCCTCGCCGCCTTCGCCCGCCTCGACGGACCGTGGTTCCTCGTCCGGTCCGTGGACGCGCCGGAACCGCCGTACCCCGCCCGGATGGAGACCGTCCTCGACCGAGGTCCCTTCACGCTCGACGGGGAGCGCGCGCTCCTGCGCCGCCATCGCGTCGACACCGTCGTGACCAAGGACAGCGGTGGCGCCGCCACCGCGCCCAAACTGGCCGCGGCCCGCGAGGCCGGCCTGCCCGTCGTCGTCGTCCGCCGTCCGCCGACCCCCGAGGGGGTGGCCGTGGCGGCCACCGTGGCGGAGGCGGTCGCCTGGCTGCGTCAGCTCTCCGGACTCGGACCCGGCCCCGAGGCGCTCGGCTCCGCCGTGTCCGGGCCTGCCGCATCCGGACCCGCCGTGTCCGGCCCTGGTGCGGTGACGTCCGGGCCCGGCGCCGACCGCGCCTCCGGGTAGCGGCGCGGGGTCCAGACGATCTCCTCGCCGAGGCCGGTGCCGTCGGCGCGCCGTACCGTCACCGTCTGCGAGGAACCCACCAGCAGGATCGTCCGCATGTCCACCCACGCCGGATCGAGATCCGCGAGACGCACGATCCGTACGTTCTCCTCCGCCCCGCCCACATCGCGGGCGACGACGACGGGGGTGTCCGGGGCCCGGTGTTCCAGCAGCAGTTCGCGGGCCTTGCCGACCTGCCACGTACGGCTGCGTGAGCCCGGGTTGTAGAGCGCGAGCACCAGGTCCGCCGCCGCTGCCGCGTGCAGGCGTTCCGCGATGACCTCCCACGGCTTGAGCCGGTCCGAGAGCGAGACCACGGCGTAGTCGTGGCCCAGCGGGGCGCCCACGCGCGCGGCGGCGGCGTTGGCGGCGGTCACACCCGGGAGCACACGCACGGGCACGTCCCTGTACGGATCGGCCGACGCCGCCTCCAGTACGGCCGTGGCCATCGCGAAGACCCCCGGATCGCCGCCGGACACCACGGCCACGCGCCGGCCGCGCCGCGCCAGATCGAGGGCGAACTCCGCGCGCTCCGACTCCACCTTGTTGTCGGAGCCGTGCCGTCGCTGGCCGGGACGGACCGGAACACGGTCCAGATAGGTGGTGTACCCGACGAGATCGTCGGCCGAGGCGAGTGCGCCGCGCGTCTCGGGCGTCAGCCACAACGGCCCCGCCGGTCCCGTCCCCACGACCACCACATCACCGGTCTCCCGGGGGGCGGGCCGGGCGTCGACCCGGCTCGGCAGGACCGCCACCGAGAAGTACGGGACGGAGTCCGGGTCGATGCCCTCCAGCGCGCCGGTGCGCTCGCCGCTCATGGTGGCGCGCTCGACGTACCGCGCGTCAGCGAGCCGCCCGGCCCGCTCGACCGCGCGCCGTACGGCCGGGAAGGTACGGCCGAGCTTCATCACCACGGCCGAGTCCGCAGAGGCCAGCCGGGCCGTCAGTTCCTCCTCGGGCAGCGTGCCGGGCAGGATCGTCAGGACCTCCTCGCCCTCGACGAGCGGGGTGCCGAGCCGGGCCGCGGCGGCGCTCACCGAGGTGACCCCCGGAATGACCTCCGTCGGATAGCGGTCGGCCAGCCGCTTGTGCATATGCATGTACGAGCCGTAGAAGAGCGGATCGCCCTCGGCGATGACGGCGACCGTGCGGCCGGCGTCGAGATGGGCGGCGAGCCGGGCGGCCGACTCGGCGTAGAAGTCCTCCATCGCGCCCTGGTAGCCGCCGGGGTGGTCGGTGGTCCCGGTGGTGACCGGGTAGACCAGCGCTTCCTCTATGTGGTCGGGGCGCAGATGTCCGGCGGCGATGGAACGGGCTATGGACCGGCCGTGGCGCGCGCTGTGGTACGCGATCACCTCGGCCTCCGCGATGACCTGGACGGCGCGCACGGTCATGAGGGACGGATCGCCGGGGCCGAGGCCGACCCCGTACAGCCGGCCGGTGCCGCCGCTCTCGCGACCGGTACGGCTCTGACTCCCCGTACCGGGGCCGCTCGTGGGGGCATGGCCGGGGGCTGTGTTCGCGTTCACTCTTCCTCGCTCGCGATCGCGTTGACGGCCGCCGCCGCGAGGGCGCTGCCCCCGCGCCGTCCGCGTACGACCAGGTGTTCGAGCCCGGCGGGGTGTCCGGCGAGCGCGTCCTTGGACTCGGCCGCGCCGATGAAACCGACCGGCACACCGATGACGGCGGCCGGGCGGGGAGCGCCCGCCTCGATCATCTCCAGCAGCCGGAAGAGCGCGGTCGGTGCGTTCCCGACGGCGACCACCGCGCCCTCCATCCGGTCGCGCCACAGCTCCAGGGCGGCGGCGCTGCGCGTGGTCCCCAACTCGGCGGCGAGGGCGGGGACGGACGGGTCGGACAGGGTGCAGACCACCTCGTTGGCCGCCGGCAGCCGCTTGCGGGTGACTCCGCTGGCGACCATCGCGACATCGCAGAGGATCGGCGCGCCCGCGCGCAGGGCCTCACGGGCACGGGCCACGACACCGGGGGTGAACGCGAGATCGCGCACCAGGTCGACCATGCCGCAGGCGTGGATCATCCGGACCGCGACCTGGGAGACATCGGCGGGCAGCCCGGCGAGGTCCGCCTCGGCGCGGATCGTGGCGAAGGACTGGCGGTATATCGCCGCGCCGTCCTTCTCGTAGTCGAACACCGTGGGCTCGTTGGGCACTGTGGTCTCGCTCATCTCGTCACTGTGGTTGTGCGTGCCGCCGCCACCGCGTCGGCGAGTCGGGGTCCGGTCGCGAGCGCGAGCGTGGTCGCGGTCGTGGTTGTGGTCGTAGTCATGGTCGGGACAACTGTCGTGGTTGCCGTTGCCGTTGCCGTTGCCGTCGCGGGCGCGGTTACCGTTGCCGTCGCCGGCGCGGTCGTGGTCACTGGCGCGGTTACGGTCACGGTCGTGCCGCCCCGTACGGAGACGCGGTAGGCGTTGTCGCCCGTCGCGACCACATCCACCCAGGCGCCCTGCGGATGGCCGCAGCGGCGTTCGCAGCCCGACCAGTAGACCGGGAGCGCGTCGCCCCCCGCCCCCGGCCTGCCCGGTGCCGGACGCAGCGCCTCGGCCGCGTCCGCCCGTACGTCCGCGAGCGCCTTCGCGCAGCCGGGCCGGCCGGTGCAGGCGCCGACCCCGTGCCAGGGGGAGGCGGGATCGGTGACCAGCCCGGCGGTACGGAAACGTTCCAGCAGGTCGTCGGCCGTGGCCGGGTCCAGCCCCGGCACGATGACACCCCGCCAGGGGGTGACGCGCAGGGCGGCGGCCGGACCGGGAGCGACACGCGCCGAGGTCAGCAGTCGCCACTGTGCCGCGCTCAGCCGTCCCAGCGGCGCGTGGACGGAGACGGCCACGGTGCCGTCGGGGGAGCGGATGAGCCCGGGAAGCGGGGGCCTCCCGTCGTGACCGGGGCCCTCCGTCACATACGCCGTCACATACGCCGTGGCGTTCGCGGGCTTCGCGGGCTTCGCGGGCTTCGCGGGCTTCGCGGGCTCCGTGGCTACGGCGGGTTCCGCGACGATGCCCGCTCGGCTCAGCCGTGCCGCCACCGCCGCGTCCAGTTCGAGTGCGTGGCCGGGCGGCAGCTCCCGCACCCGCCAGGCGCCCGAGCCGCTCGCCTCCGCCACCGTGAGAAACGTCTCCGCGGCCAGGAGGGCGGCCCTCGGCGCATCGGCGGCCTTCACCCGCAACCCCGACCGATTGGCTCCGGTATGTACGGTCGCCGTGCCGTCGGGTCGTGCGAGCAACGTCACATCGGCGCCCAGGGCCGCCATGTCCCCACGGCCGTCGTCCAGCGCGAACAGGAAGCGGCCGGAGAGACCCGTCGCCGCGTCGCTCGCGCACAGGAGTCCGTCCAGTTCCCGGGCCCACAACTGCGGCTGTCCGGCGCCGAGTCCGCCGTGCCGGGCGCCTCCGCCGAATCCGTCGAGGCCCGACAGGGGGGACGCGACGATGTTCCGTACCCGTTCATGCCGTTCGGAGGGCAGCAGACCGGCTTCGTGGAGCAGTCCGGCGAGTTCGGTGCCGCAGCCCGCGCCCGCGCCCCTGCCCCTGCCCGGACTCGTACCCGTACCCGTACCCAGCCCCCGGAGCTGGACATTGCCCCGGGAGGTGATGTCGACATGTCCGTCGCCCAGGCGCTCCGCCGCGTCCGCCAGCGTCTCCGCCTGACGGTACGTCAGCAACCCGCCGGGCAGCCGCAGTCGGGCCAGCCACCCGTCGTCCGCGCCGTGCAGCCGCAGAGCGCCGGGGCAGGCGTCACCACCCTCCCGTACGGGAACCCGCACGGAACCGGGAGCGGAAGCCCGCACGGAGCCCGGGACGGGAACCCGCACGGAACCGGAAGCGGATGCCCGCACCGGATCCGGGACGGAGGCCCGCGAGGGAGCTTCGTCCCGGTTGGCGGGTGTTGGCGAGGTGGGCGGCATGGCGGCGAGCATACCCACGTACCCCCGCGCCCCATCCTGGGCGGCCGGGCGCTCTCCCCGCCCGTGACCTGCTGCACCTACTATGCAGACGGCGGGTCCGGTGCCCGTCAACGCCAGCGACGGCGTCAGGGGAGGAAGCCCGGTGAGAATCCGGCGCGGTCCCGCCACTGTGAGCCCGGCAGCAGCCGGGTGAGCCAGGAACTCCCGCCGTCCTCCCTACCGCCCGGGGCGCGGACCCCGAGGAAGGCAGACGCCGCATGATCCTGCTCCTGTCGACGTCCGACACCGATCTGCTCAGCGCCCGTGCGGCGGGCGGTCCGGTCCCGTACCGGTACGCCAACCCCGCGCGGCTCGTGCTCGACGAACTGCCCGCGCTACTGGAGGGCGTCGACCTCGTCGTCGTACGGCTCCTCGGCGGACTGCGCGCCTGGCAGGACGGGATCGACCTCCTCCTTGGGGAAGGCGCTACCGACGGCCGTTCCGCCGCCCGCCGCGACACCGCCGACACCGACGACCGCGACAGCGCCGCCGACACCGCCGCCGACCGGCCGCCCGTCACGAACCGGCCGCCCGTCGTGGTCCTCACCGGCGAGCAGGCCCCGGACGCCCAGTTGATGGAGGCCTCCACCGTCCCCATCGGTATCGCCGCCGAGGCCCACGCGTATCTCGCCCACGGCGGTCCCGCCAACCTGGAGCAGCTCGCCCGCTTCCTCTCCGACACCGTCCTGCTGACCGGTCACGGCTTCGAGCCGCCCGCTGCGTCGCCCACCTGGGGCCGGGCCGAGCGCCCCGCCGTCGCGGGCCGCGCGGATGCCGGCCGGCCGCTGGTCGCGGTGCTCTACTACCGCGCGCACCATCTCAGCGGCAACACCGCCTTCGTGGACGCCCTGTGCGATGCCATCGAGGAGGCCGACGGGCGCGCCCTCCCCCTCTACGTGTCCTCGCTGCGCGCCCCGGAGCCGGAGCTGCTGGAGGAGCTGAGCGGCGTCGATGTCATCATCACCACCGTGCTCGCCGCCGGCGGCACCCGGCCCGCCGAGGCGTCGGCGGGCGGCGACGACGAGGCGTGGGACGCGGGAGCCCTGGCCGCGCTCGACGTACCGATACTCCAGGCCCTCTGCCTCACCAGCAGCCGGGCCACCTGGGAGTCGAGCGACGAGGGACTGTCGCCGCTGGACGCCGCCTCGCAGGTGGCGGTGCCGGAGTTCGACGGGCGGCTCATCACCGTCCCGTTCTCGTTCAAGGAGCTGGACCCCGAGGGCCTGCCGGTGTACGTGGCCGACCCCGAGCGGGCCGCGCGGGTGGCCGGTATCGCCGTACGGCACGGCCGGCTGCGCCACCGCCCGAACGCGGAGAAGCGCGTCGCGCTGGTGCTGTCCGCGTACCCGACCAAGCACTCCCGTATCGGCAACGCGGTCGGCCTCGACACCCCCGCCAGCGCCGTGGCCCTGCTGCGTGAACTGCGCGACCAGGGCTATGACTTCGGCGGCACGAGCGGCACGAGCGGCATAGGCAGCGCAGGCGGCACGACCGGCACAGGCAATGCAGGCAGTGCAGGCAGTGCGGGCAGTGCGGGCAGTGCGGGCAATGCAGGCGGCGCAGCCGGTGCGGCCGGCGCAGGCGGCACCGGTACGGAGGACGAGCCGGTCCCCGGTCTGGAGTCGGGCGACGGCGACGAGCTGATCTACGCGCTCATCGAGGCCGGCGGCCATGACCAGGAGTGGCTCACCGAGGAGCAGCTCGCCCGGAACCCGGTCCGTATCCCGGCCGCCGACTACCGGCGGTGGTACGAGAAGCTCCCCGCCGCGCTCCGGGAGTCCGTGGAGGAGCACTGGGGGCCGCCGCCCGGCGCGATGTTCGTGGACCGCAGCCGGGTCGCCTCGGGCGGCGACCCGGACGGCGACATCGTGCTCGCCGCCCTCCGGCGCGGCAATCTGCTGATCCTCATCCAGCCGCCGCGCGGCTTCGGCGAGAACCCCATCGCGATCTACCACGACCCCGATCTGCCGCCGTCGCACCACTATCTGGCCGCGTACCGCTGGATCCAGGCCGACCGCGAGGACGGCGGCTTCGGCGCCGACGCCATGATCCACCTCGGCAAGCACGGCAATCTGGAGTGGCTGCCCGGCAAGAACGCGGGGCTCTCGGCCGCCTGCGCGCCCGATGCCGCGCTGGGCGATCTGCCGCTGATCTATCCGTTCCTGGTCAATGACCCGGGCGAGGGCACACAGGCCAAGCGCCGCGTACACGCCACGCTCGTGGACCATCTCGTGCCGCCGATGGCGCGCGCCGAGTCGTACGGCGACATCGCGCGCCTGGAGCAGTTGCTCGACGAGTACGCGGCGATCTCCTCGATGGACCCGGCGAAGCTGCCCGCGATCCGCGCGCAGATCTGGACGCTGATCCAGGCCGCCAAGCTCGATCACGACCTCGGTCTCGACGACCGGCCGGACGACGACGGGTTCGACGACTTCCTGCTCCATGTCGACGGCTGGCTGTGCGAGGTCAAGGACGCGCAGATCCGCGACGGACTGCATGTGCTGGGCGGCGCGCCGACCGGTGACGCCCGGGTCAATCTCGTCCTCGCCATCCTGCGGGCCCGGCAGATCTGGGGCGGTACGACCTCCCTTCCGGGGCTGCGCGAGGCGCTGGGCCTGGACGAGTCGGCCGCGACCCGTACCGACGCCGACGACACGGAGCAGCGGGCCCGCGCGCTCGTCCAGGCGATGGAGGACGCGGAGTGGGACCCGGCGGCGGTGGCGCGGGTGGCGGCCGGTCACCCGGAACAGGTCGCGGACATCCTCGCGTTCGCCGCGCGTGAGGTCGTGCCGAGGCTGGCCGGCACCGTGAACGAGATCGACCATGTGGTGCACGCGCTGAACGGCGGCTTCGTACCGGCGGGTCCGTCCGGATCGCCGTTGCGCGGTCTGGTCAATGTGCTGCCGACCGGCCGCAACTTCTACTCCGTCGACCCCAAGGCCGTCCCGAGCCGGCTCGCCTGGGAGACCGGACAGGCCCTCGCCGACTCCCTCCTCGACCGCTACCGCGCCGACAACGGCGACTGGCCGACCTCCGTCGGGCTCTCGCTGTGGGGTACGAGCGCGATGCGCACCTCCGGCGACGACATCGCCGAGGCCCTGGCGCTGCTGGGGATCAGGCCGGTCTGGGACGACGCCTCGCGCCGGGTCACCGGTCTGGAGCCGATCGCGCTCGACGAACTGGGCCGCCCCCGGATCGATGTCACCCTCCGGATCAGCGGTTTCTTCCGTGACGCCTTTCCGCACGCGATCGGTCTGCTGGACGACGCGGTACGGCTGGCGGCGTCGCTGGACGAACCCGCCGACGCCAACCACATCCGCGCCCACGCCCAGGCCGATCTGGCGGCGCACGGTGACGAACGCCGGGCCACCACCCGTATCTTCGGCTCCCGGCCCGGTACGTACGGCGCGGGCATCCTCCAGCTCATCGACAGCCGCGACTGGCGTACGGACGCCGATCTCGCCGAGGTCTACACGGTGTGGGGCGGGTACGCGTACGGCCGCGAGCTGGACGGGCGGCCCGCACGCGCCGAGATGGAGACCGCGTACAGGCGCATCGCGGTGGCCGCGAAGAACACCGACACGCGCGAGCACGACATCGCGGACTCCGACGACTACTTCCAGTACCACGGCGGCATGGTGGCCACGGTCCGCGCGCTGAAGGGGACGGCCCCGGAGGCGTACATCGGGGACTCCACCCGCCCGGAGACCGTCCGTACGCGCACGCTGGTCGAGGAGACGTCCCGTGTCTTCCGCGCCCGGGTGGTCAACCCCCGCTGGATCGAGGCGATGCGCCGCCACGGCTACAAGGGCGCTTTCGAACTCGCCGCGACCGTCGACTATCTCTTCGGGTACGACGCGACGACGGGTGTGGTCGCGGACTGGATGTACGACAAGCTGACCGAGACCTATGTCCTGGACCCGGAGAACCGCGCCTTCCTCCAGGAGGCCAACCCCTGGGCCCTCCACGGCATCGCGGAACGTCTGCTGGAGGCCGAGTCACGCGGTATGTGGGCCAAGCCGGACCCGGCGGTGCTGGACGAACTGCGGAAGGTGTTCCTGGAGACGGAGGGAGACCTGGAGGGGGAGCAGGACGGGGAGCACGACGGGCAGGAGTGACGGGTCCCTCCCGATCCGTCCCCACCCTGATCCACTGATCCGTCCCTCCTGATCCACGCGTCTGTCCCTCCTGATCCACGCGCCTCTGTGGGCCCGCCTCCGCGCCGGAGGCGGGCCCACACGCTTTGGTCACAAGTGGGTCACTAAGAGCGCACATACCCTCCATACTCATGCGCCGCGTCGCTACGTTCATCCCCCCGCTGGCATCGGTGGTGCCGGCGGGGGGACGGCGACGGATCAGGCGGTGAGCGAGGGGCCCTATCCCTCGGTGACGGTCACGACGACGGCGACCGCCGCCCCCGAGCCCCGCGCCACCACGACGGTGACGGCGAGCCCGAAGCCGGTCCCCACCGTCACGAAGACGAAGACCGTACGCGTCACCGTCGCCCCGGCCGCGGGTGGCGACGAGAGCAGTGGCGACGACAGCGGCGACACATCGGGCGGCTCCGGTTCGGACGGGGGCGGAAGCGGCTCTGCGTACTACGGCAACTGCGCGGCGGCACGTGCCGCGGGGGCGGCACCGGTCCGTGTCGGGGATCCCGGCTACGGGCGTCACCTGGACAGGGACGGTGACGGGGTCGCATGTGAGTGACACGCCGAAGGCGGCCTGAGCGCCGAGGCGATGGCTGTACGGAGGGGGCCCGCGGAGCGATCGGCGGAGGGCCGGCGGAAAGGCCGGCAGGGGCCCGGTGGAAGGGCCGGCAGGGGGTCGGCGGAAGGGCCGGCCGCACGCGAGAACGCCCCCTCCGGGGGAGGGGGCGCGATGCTGTTCGACCACGCCGGCACGGGGCCGGCGGCGGGATTCGTACCCGCGATCTGAGATCACTCTAGCCCGGGGCGGCCGGGATTCCGTGGAGGCTGGGCGGACACGCCGGCGGGAATCATTTTTAGCCATGCCCATGACGGAAATGGCCGAAGCGGCCGACGGGGGCGTGTTGCGGCCGCGTAAAGGCGCACGTGACTCCGGCATAGGCCGGCGGCCGGCGGCGAACGGGTGTGCGCCTTTGAGACAACGTTGTCTCGCTCTGCTGACAAAGGCACCTTCCGCTGAAACGATCAACGTACCGCGCGGTCGTCACATCCCCATCGCACAACTCCCTGCCGTCATGAGCCAGCCGGACAGAAGGAGCACCAGGAGTGACGAACAACCCCCGTACCTCCCGTACTTTCGGTACCTCCCGCGATCCCCTCAACTCTCCTTCGAACATGGCCGCTTCACCGCGCCGCCGGCGCGTGGCGACGGCCGCGGCCGTCAGCGTGGCCGCGCTCCTCGTGGCGGTCCTCCCGGCCGCGGGTGCCGTGGCGGGCCCGGTCGGCGCGGACGGCCAGGCACGGCAGACCGTGGCGGAGTCCAGACTCGGTGCGAGACCTGTCGCACTCAGCCCCGTACAGAGGGAGAAGCTGCTCAAGGCCGCGGCGGAGGCCGGGGCCGCCACCGCCCGCTCCCTGAAGCTGGGCGGCAAGGAGAAGCTGCTGCCGAAGGACATCACCAAGGACGCCGATGGCACCACGCACACCCGTTACGAGCGGACCTACGCCGGACTTCCCGTCCTCGGCGGCGACCTGGTGGTCCACGAGCGCCCCGCCACCGGGCGCGCCGCCACCGGCGCCGGCGCGACCGGTCCCGCCACCACCGTGACCTGGGCGTCGGACGCGCCGATATCCGTGCCGACGACCAAGGCCACCGTTCCGGCCACGGCGGCGAAGAAGACGGCGCTGGCCACCGCCAGGACCGGGGGCACCGGCGAGGCCGTCCCGGACGGAGCGCCGCGGCAGGTCATCTGGGCGAAGGACGGCGTGTCCGCGCTGGCCTGGGAATCCGTCGTGGACGGTGTGCGGGAGGACGGCACCCCCAGCGAGCTGCATGTCGTGACCGACGCCAGGAGCGGCAAGAAGCTCCAGGAGTTCGACACGAAGCACGCCGGTGTGGGCCACGGCCAGTTCGGCGGAGAGGTCCAGGTCGGCAGCGTCCGCAACGGCGACGTGTACGAACTGACCGACCCCCAGGGCGGCAACCACTCGACCTACGATCTCAACGGCGGCGGGTCCGGCACCGGAACGCTCTTCACCGACAGCGACGACATCTGGGGCGACGGGACGGTGGCCGACCGCCAGACCGCCGCCGTGGACGCCGCCTACGGCGCGCGGAAGACGTACGACTTCTACCACGACCAGTTCGGCCGCAACGGCATAGCCAACGACGGCGTCGGCGGATACTCCCGGGTCCACTACGGCAACGAGTACGTCAACGCCTTCTGGGACGACGACTGCTTCTGCATGACCTACGGCGACGGCGTGGACAACGTCAACCCGCTCACCGCGCTCGATGTCGCCGCCCATGAGATGACCCACGGCGTCACCTCCACCACCGCCAACCTGTACTACTACAACGGCGAGTCCGGCGGTCTCAACGAGGGGACCAGCGACATCATGGCCGCCGCCGTCGAGTTCTTCGCCAACAACCCGAACGACGTCCCCGACTACGAGGTCGGCGAATTGATCGACATCAACGGCGACGGCACCCCGCTGCGGTACATGGACGAGCCCTCCAAGGACGGCATCTCCCAGGACTACTGGTCCACCGCCACCGAGGGACTCGACGCGCACTTCTCCTCGGGTGTGGCGAACCACTACTTCTATCTGCTCGCCGAGGGCAGCGGAAGCAAGACCATCAACGGCACCGCGTACAACAGCCCCACCTACGACAACCTGCCGGTCACCGGCCTCGGCCTGCACAACGCCTTCAACGTCTGGTACCGGGCGCTGACCCTCTACATGACCTCCACCACCGACTACGCGGACGCCCGCGTGGCCACCCTCCAGGCGGCGGCGGACCTGTTCGGCCGGTCCAGCGAGGCGTACGAGACGGTCGGCAACGCCTGGGCGGCGGTCAACGTCGGCGAACGCTTCGTCAACCACATCGCGCTGGTCCGGCCCGGTGCCCAGGAGTCGGCCGTCGGCCAGCCGGCCGTCCTCCCGATCGACGCGTCGACCAGCCAGTCGGGCGGCCTGACCTTCACCGCCTCCGGCCTGCCCGGCGGCCTGACGATCGACACCACCACCGGCCTGATCTCCGGCAGCCCGACGGAGCCCGGCGACTTCACCGCCACCGTCACCGTGAAGACCACCGGCGGGAACTCGACCTCGGCGACCTTCCCCTGGACCGTGATCCCCTCCGGCGGTGACTTCTTCGTCAACCCCGGCAATGTGAACATCCCCGACGCCGGCGACCCCGTCGAATCGCCCCTCGTCGTCACCGGCCACGACGGCAACGCACCCAGCGACCTCCAGGTCACGGTCGACATCGTCCACACCTGGCGCGGTGACCTGGTGATCGACCTGATCGGCTCCGACGGCACGGTCCACCGCCTGAAGAACTCCAACAGCGACAGCACCGACGACGTACACGAGACCTACACCGTCGACGCCTCCGCGATCCCCGCCAACGGCACCTGGAAGCTCCGCGTCCAGGACCTCTTCGGCTTCGACACGGGCTACATCGACAGCTGGAAACTCACCTTCTGACCCCGCCCCACCACGCCCCACCGCCCCACCACGTCCCACCGCCCCGCCGCCGCCCTCCCGGGCGCGGCGGGGCGCGCGTTTTCGCGCATCCATTCGTGGAGACCGTGCGGAGGTTGCGTGCGGGGCTGGGGCGGTGCGGAAGACCGCTGCGAAGCTGAGTCTCAACTCCCCTGACAATCGCGGGAGTCGGGGCGTCCGTGCGGCAGCGGGACACGTTCCGGCGTGCCGCGCGCCGCGTGCCGGTGCCGGTGCCCGTGCCCGTGCCGCGCGGTGTTCCCCTCCGGCACGACGTGATCGCGTGGGTCCCGCCCGCGCAGTGCCGTCCGGCGATACGCCGTTCCCGTGTCCATCCGGATTCCAACTCCATTCCATGGTCACCCGTGGACGCCGTCGGGATACTCGGGGAGGCACGTGCGAGGGAGCAGGAGCAGGGGGGCGAAGGTGAGCACCGGATGCAAGTGGCGAAGCTGAAGGTGACGTCACCCGCGGGGAAGGCGCGTGTGTACGTCCTGGACGGTGACCAGTTCACCGTCGGCCGCGCGGCACCCCACCACGAGCCGGACATCGTGCTCGCGCCCGATCCCCAGGGCTGGATCAGCCGGTTGCACTGCATCCTGGATCTGGAGAGCGGCCAGTGGTGGGTCACCGACCACGCCAGGAACGGCACGCTGCTCCAGCGCGACGTCCTGGGTTTCGAGGTCCGGCCGGTGCACGGCCGGGAGCTGCTGAAGCACGGCGACACCCTGCTGGTCCTCGGGGACATGCTGGGCGACGGGGAACAGCTCTACTGGCGGCTGACGTATGTGGACGCGCACGCGACGCGGCCCGCGCCCCGCCGGCACGACCCGGCCGGACAGGACGCGTCCCGCCCCGGCCTCCGCTACGACGTCGTGGGCAGCCGGGTGTACCGGACCGACGGGGACAAGGAGACCCTCGTCGAGGGCCTGCGCCCCAAGGGGCACCAGCTACTGCGGCACATGGTGGCGCGCAGCAGCGGTCTGCCCGGCGTCGAGGCGGTGGCCTGCGACCACGACGAACTGATCACCGCGCTGTGGAGGCCCCGGGAGGAGTGGCCGCTCGGCCGCAGTTACGACAGGACGGACCTCGCGGGTGTGGTGCGCGCGGTCCGACGGTGCCTCGAGCCCGATCCGGCGCGCCCCCGGATCCTGGAGACCGTTCCGACCATCGGGTACCGGCTGTACGTGTACCCGGTGGCCCCGCCGGAGGGACGGGAGCACGAGCGGTCATGACGGGGTGTCGGACGACAGCGTACGGGCACGGGCCCGGGACGGATGCACGAGCAGCGGACGTACGGGGGACGGATGGACGAGACGACGGCGGGCGCCGGGGCGCCCGAGCCGGCCGCCGGACGCGGCACCGGGGAGCTGTCCCGCTTCGCGGATCTGGCCGGGGTACGGCTGTACCGCGGGAACGCCTTCGCGGTCACCGGACTCCCGGCGGACGCGAGGGGGCGTACGGTACGGCAGCACAGACAGCGGCTGGAGGCCCGGCTGGCGGTCGAGGACACCTGGCCGGGAGACGCGGACTCGCCCCTCGTGGGCGGGCATCGCAGGGACGAGGTCCGCGCCGCGTTCCAGGAGTTCCAGGATCCACGACGGCGGCTGGTGGACGAGCTGCTGTGGCGGTGGGGGGACGCGGACCTGGGGTGCGCATGCCCCCGGTCCACGCACCAAGAGCACGACGAGGCCGTGCGGTTTCACGCCCTGGCCCTGGAGGCGGAGGCCGGGCGCGGCCACGCCACCACGGAGGGACGGGACAACCTCTGGAGGGGTGCGGCGAGCGCCTGGGGAGCGCTGCTGGCGCGCCCGGAGTTCCGGGAGCACATCGCCTGCCGGATCCGGGCCCTGGACGACCCGAGGCTGGGCGAGCACACGGCGGACGACTTCCTCGCCGGGATCCCCCGTCTGCTCGTGTCGCCCTTCACGGAATTCGCCGCCGACCCCGCCTTCGGGCCGCGGCTCGTCCAGGTGTGCGCGGGCTGGGCGAAGCACGGGACCTTCTCGGCACTCTTCTCCGACCTGTTCGAGGAGACCGTGGAGAAGACGGTCCAGCAGATCACCGAGGGCCTGCGGTCCATGGAGGGCAAGCAGGACGCCCAGCAGTACGCCGACGCGGTCACGATCCTGCGGCAGCAGGTCTTCCCCAGGTTCGACGAGTTGGAGGCGTTCCAGGCGTTCGTCCCGGACTGGCGGTACGAGGAGGCGGCGCACATCGTCGCCGTGGGGACCAACAACCTGGCGGTCGCGCTGCAAGGCCTGCACATGGGCGGCAATCCGACCGCCGAGCAGCGGAGAACGGTGATCGAGCTCGCGGAGAAGGCATATGTGGTCGCCCCCGAGCGCGACGTGGAGGACATCAAGCGGAACTGGGACGTCATCTACGAGCAGTTCTCGGGCTTCGGCCGGATATCGGCCGGGGTGCCGGGACGGGCTCAGGCACAGGCACACGGGCAGGCACACGGGCAGGCACAGGGGCAGAGCTCCAGCCCACGCCGTGACTGCGCGATCGGCTGCCTGATTCTTCTGGGACTCGCCGGCCTGATCGTCGAGGGCTTCCTCGTGGGCCCCGGCGAGGCGCTCCTCACCGGGGTGGTGGTGCTCATGGTCATCGGCGCCGTCGAAGGGGTCGTGAACTGGATCAGAGGGATGAGATGAGGAGCACCGGATGACTCCGCGAGCCCGCCGCCGAGTGCGCGAAGTGCGCGAGCTGCTCGGCCAGTTGAAACACCCGCCCGAGTTCCGTGTCCCCCCGCCGCTCCTGGAGCCGGCCCAGGCCACCGGGGTCGCGGCCGCGCTCGCCGAGGCCACCGAGGCCCTCGCGGCGCAGGCCCGCACCCCGGAGGGTGCCGGCCGCGGCGCGCTGCTCGGCGCCGCCAACGGCCTCTGGCGCGCCCTGCGCAAGCTCGACCAGGGCGGCGGCACGCTGTCGGCGGCCGATCTGCGGCAGGTACGCCGGCAGGTCCACGCGAGCCGCCAGGCGCTCGCCGACGACGGACTGGAGATCCAGGAGCACGACGGCATGGCGTTCGACTCCGGCCTGTCACTGGAGGTCCTGGTGTTCCAGGACGAGCCGGGGCTGCCCCGCGAGGTGGTGCTGGAGACCGTACGGCCGTCCGTCTACCTCCACGGCGAACGGATCCAGATGGGCCAGGTCATCGTCGGCAGGCCCACCCCCGAGCAGACCCCCGTGAGCGACCAAGGAGACCACGGCAGTGCGCGAGACCATTGACTTCGGAATCGACCTCGGCACCACCAACAGCGCCATCGCGGTGGCGGAGGACGACGGCGTACGCGTCATCAAGAACAACGACGGGTGGGACTACACACCGTCCGCCGTGTGGAGCCCCAAGCAGGGCGTGATCCATGTGGGCCGGCGGGCCCGGGAGCGTACGGAGATCGATCCGGACGACGCCTACGCCGAGTTCAAGCTGGAAATGGGAGTGGCGGGCGCCCACCGCCGGTTCGGCCGCGCGGGAATCTCGCTCAGCCCCGAGCAGCTCTCCGCCGAGGTGCTCAAGTCGCTGCGCCAGGACGTCGCGCACGAGTACGGGTACGAGCCGGACGCGGCGGTGATCACCGTCCCCGCCTCCTTCGCCCTGAACCAGAACAACGCCACCGGCGAGGCCGCGGCCCTCGCCGGGCTCGGCGAACACTGCCCCCTGGTGCAGGAGCCGACCGCCGCGGCGATCGCGTACGGCGTGCAGGACGCCTCGGACTCCGCCCACTGGATGGTGTTCGACCTGGGCGGCGGCACCTTCGACGCCGCCGTGATGAGCAAGCACGACGGCGAACTCCAGCTGATCCAGCACGCCGGTGACCCGTACCTCGGCGGAAAGCTCATCGACTGGGCCCTGGTCGACGACCTGCTGGCCTCCGCGGTCCGGCGCGACCTCGGGCTCGCCGACTTCACCCGGAACAACCCCCGGTGGCGCAAGAACTTCGCCAAGCTCAAACTGGAGGCGGAGAACGCCAAGATCGCGCTGTCGCGCACCGCAGCGATCGACATCTCCCTCGATCTGGAGGACGGCGACGGCGGCACCGAACCCTTCGAGTACACCCTGACCCGGGGCGCCCTCGACGACCTGGCGCTGCCGTTCTACACCCGCGCCGTCAGGCTCTGCCGCGACGCGCTGGCCGAGAGCTCCCTGCGCCCCGACCACATCGACCGGCTGCTCCTGGTCGGCGGGGCGACCCTCAGCCCCGGACTGCGCGAACTGCTCGCCGACCCGGTCGAAGGGCCCGGCATCCCCCTCGACCACAGCCAGGACCCCACGACGGTGGTCGCGCGCGGCGCCGCCGTGTTCGCCCGTACGGTCCGGTTGCCGAGGAAGCCGCGGAAGGCGGCGCCGGGCGAGTTCACGGTCGAACTCAACTATGCCGCGCAGTCCGTGGACACTACCGGCATCCCGGTCTCGGGCAGGCTGAACAGCGGCGGCACCGTCGACTGGACGCGGTACGCCGTCACCCTGACCAACCCGGAGGGCCGCCCGCCGTTCCGCGGACCGCGCACCGAACTCGGCCCGGACGGCGCCTTCTACACCGAGGTGACCATCGACGCCGGCACCAGGTCCCGCTTCACCGTGGAGCTCACCGACGCCTCCGGCGCCCGGCAGAGACTGGACGGGAACTCCTTCTCCATCACCCACGCGGCGGTCGTCCCCGGCGACGCCGTGCTCACCGGCACCCTCGGCATCGGCAAGGCCGACGGCACCTTCGACCCGATGCTCCGCAAAGGCACGGCGCTGCCGGCCACGGTGACCAAGACCTACCGGACGACCATCGCGCTGCGCCGGTCCGAGCCGGACGCCGTCATCCGCATCCCGCTGCTGGAGGGGGAGCGCGGGAACGCCGAGCGCAACACCCGGGTCGGGCTGCTGGAGATCCGCCCGCGGGACGTCCGGATCGACCTGCCCGCGCAGAGCGAGGTCGAGGTGACCTTCGAGATCCAGGCGAGCAACCGGGAGGTCCTCGTCACCGCCGACATCCCGCTGGTGAACCAGCAGTTCGAGGCGACGATCAACCGCTCCGAACTGCTGGCGCCCGGACACGACGAGCTCACGGACCGTCTGCACGACCTGGAACAGCGGGTCCGCGGCCTGCGGGACCAGGCCGAGGAGGTGCACTCGGAACACGCCCGGACACAGCTGGCGGACCTCTCCGAGCAGAAGACCCTTGTCCAACTGCGCAAGGAGGTCGACGCCGCGGCCGTCGACACGGGCGCCGCCGTCACCAGCGACCGCCGTATCCGCGATCTGGAGGCCCAGCTCGACGACATCGAGGAGGCGATCGAGATCCCCGGACTCCAGCGTGAGCTGTGGGATCTGCTGGGCGCCTGCGAGGACACCCTCGGGCAGGGCGGCGGCGGCCCGTCCGACCGGCGGGAGCTCCAGAACCTGCGCGACCGCGCCAGTGCGCTCGGCGACGACGCCGCTCCGGCGGACCTGCGGCGGCTCGTCAAGCGGGCCGGGGAGCTCCATGTCGAGCTGCTGCGCCGCACCGAGCAGTGGGAGTACCTGGTCTTCAACGCCCTGGCGGACCTGCGCGACGAGATGCTCTCCCGGGCCCAGGCGGACACCGCGATCCTGGAGGGCAGGAAGGCCGTCGCCGCCGGGGACCGAAGGACCCTCGCCGGTGTCAACGAGCGGCTGCGCCGACTGCTGCCGCCGGGGGTCGCGGACGAGGCCGAGAGGAAGAGCGGCGGTGTCAACTAGGGCGCGGAACGAGGAGCTGAGGGTGCCGGACTCCCGAAACCCGACCGGCGGGGCCGACCGTACGGAACACAGCGGGACGGCGTCCGGCGGCGCGGCGTCCGGCGGTCCGGCGTCCGGCAGTCGGCCGGAGTCCGACGGCACGGCCCCCGACGGGAGTTCGCACCGGGTCGGGCTGCTCGTCCTGTGCGCCCGCGCGGTGGCGCGCTCCGGCGACCTGGACGGTGCCCTGCGGCTGCTGAACGGCGCCGGCGACCCCGAGGCCGGCGGACACCGGGACGTACTCGACCTGGCGGCCCGTGTGCACGCCCAGCGGGGCGAGCTGACCGAGGCGGCGGTGTACTGGCGGCGCGTCCAGGAGCGGCACCCGGACGATCCGTCGGCGGCGGCGGGGCTGGCGCGGATCGAGCGGCTCGGCCGCCGGGGCCCGCGGGCGGCGCTCACCCGGCACCGCGCCCGTACGGCACTGGCCGTCGCGGTGTGCGCGGTGGCCGCCGTCACGGCCGGAACGGTGGTCCTCGTCGACGGCGTCGGCGGCCGGCCGGAGCGGCCGGGTCCCTCGTCGGCCGAGCAGGTGCAACGGCTCGCCGGGCGCCTCGACGCCGAACGCCGGGCGGAGCGGGCACGGGAGCAGGCACAGGAGCAGGCACAGGAGCAGGACCGCGAGACGGCCCGCCGATCGGAGGCGGCCGACGCGCTGGCCCGCGCGCTGCGCGCCCCGGGCCTGCGCCCGGTGGTCCACGGGGGCTCCGTGGAGATCGCCTTCACGGAGGGGCTCTACTCCGAGGGGGCCCGGCTGACCCCGGCCGGCGCCGGACGGCTCGCCGTTCTCGGGGAGCACCTGGCCGGTCGGGAGGCGCGCATCGAGATCTACGGCCAGGCCGCCACCGTCCCCGGGGCCCCGCGCAGCGGCGGTTCCGTCCTGTCCCTCTGGCGCGCGCTCATCGCCGCCCGTGAACTCAGCGCCGCGAGCGGCAAGCCCCTCACCGCGTTCACCACCGCCAGCGCGGACCAGCGCGACGCGCCGTACGCGAGCGCGGCGAAGAACCGGACGGTCACCGTAGTGATCACGCCCGGATAGCGGCGGCCCGGGCCGGCCGGCCGTCCCGCACTGCGATCATGAGTCCGCCCGGTCGGCGGTGACCGTGGTGCGCGACTACCAGCCGGACGGGTTGTGCGCAGGCCGGCATGTCAGCAGGGTGGATGGTCGTACATTCCCTGGGGGAACGGGTGGGAGGACGCGGGTGGCAGGCGAGCGGGAACTGGTCGTCGCGGGACGTTACCGATTGCGGCAGCGGCTGGGCTCCGGCGGCGGGGGCAGCGTCTGGCTGGCGGAGGACCAGGAGCTCCAGGCGCAGGTGGCGCTCAAGCAGTTCTCGGTGGCGGAGATGCCGGACGAGGTGTCCGGTGACCGCATCACCCGGGGGCGCAAGGAGGCGCTCAAGGCCGCCCAGTTGCGTGAGCATCCGAACGTGGTCACGGTCTACGACGTGGTGGAGCACGAGGGCCGGCCCTGGATCGTGATGGAGTACCTGCCGGGCACCATGGACCTGTCCGCTGTCGTACGGGAGCGCGGCCCGCTGCCCAGCGCTGAGGTCGCCCGTATCGGGGCGGCGGCCCTCGACGGGCTCTCGTGCGGACACCGGCTGGGCATCATCCACCGGGACGTGAAGCCGTCCAACATCCTTCTCGCGCCCGACCACTTGGGGGTCGCCGACCGCCGGGTCCTGCTCACGGACTACGGCATCTCGCTGCGCACCCACGAGACCAGACTGACCGAGAGCGGCATGGTCGTCGGCACCGTGGGCTACGTGGCGCCGGAACGGCTGCTCACCGGTGACGCCTCACCGGCCTCCGACCTCTTCTCGCTCGGCGTCACCCTCTATTTCGCCGTCGAAGGCGCCGAACCCGACGGCGACACGTACGACGCCGTGATCTCCGCCATGTCGAAGACGGACCCTCCCGTGCCGCGGCAGGCGAGCGAGCGGCTCGGTCAGGTGATCAGGGGGCTGCTCGCCAAGGACCCGAGGGACCGGATAGGGGCGGACGAGGCAGCCGAACTGCTCGCCGAGGCCTTGGCGACGGAGGACGGGGGTTCCTCGTCACGCGCGTCGAGGCCCGACGACCGGGCCTCCGCCCCGCCCGACAGCGCGGCGACCTCCGACGCGCCCAGGAAGGCCGTGGTCTTCCACGCGGCCGAGGGAGGGCCGGCCCCTTCCGTGGCGAGGGCGGTCGCCGCGCGCACCTCGTCCGACGCGGCCGGCCAGGGCCGCCCTGTCCAACCCGGGCGTGCCTCCGGAGAACCGGAGCAGGGCGCCTCGGCGGACGGCCCGGGACATGGTCCGGCGGGCGCCGGGGGTGTGCGGCGGCCGCCCCCAGCACAAGGCACCGAGAGCCGGCGTGAGCCGCAGGGCCTGCCTCGCGCGGTCGGCTGGCGGACCACCGCGCTGCTGGCGCTGGTCGCGGTGCTCGTGGCGGGCGGTGGCTTCGCGCTGGGCGCCGCCGTGTTCGGCGGGCCGGGAGACTCACCGAACAGTCCGAAACCGGGGGAACCGATCGCCGCCCCCTCCCCGACGGTCACGCGCGGTGTCTACCCGTACGGCAGCGAGGTCGGTCTGCGGGAGGCACCCCAGCCGGGGCAGTGCCTCAACGCCGACTGGAAGGACGGCCAGTTCAAGGGGCTGCCCAGAATCAAACTGGTCGACTGCCACGACGACCCCGAGGGCCAGGTGATCGCGGCCGTCGACGGCACCCCCACGGCGGGGCGGAACGAGGCGGAGTCCGTACGGGCCGAGTGCACCCGGCGCACCGAGGAGGTGCGCGCGACCATGGCCGCCCCCGTGCTGTACGTCCTGCGGCCCGAGGCGGGGCAGAGCGAGCCACCGCGGTCGGCCTGTCTGCTCTTCCTGGAGAACGCCACCCTCGGCGGCCCGCTGGGCGCGTACCGCAAGGTGGGCGACGAGGTGAACGTGACATCGCTCGCGCCGGGCGACTGCTTCGACTCCGAGAAGCGGGAGGGCGACACGTACGACCTCACCTTGGCCGACTGCGGCAAGCCGCACCGTGAGCAGGCCGTCGGCTGGCTGTGGGCATCCGGCGACGGCTCGACGGACAGCGTCGACATGGGCCAGTTGTGCCAGGAGAAGTACGGCCTCGACTGGGCCCGCGGCCAGGGGCACGAGATGACCGGCTGGTACTCCACGGACGAGGAGTGGGGGAACGGTTTCCGTTACGTGCTCTGCACGGTGGCCCGGGAGGACGGCGGCGAACTCCCCGCAGGAAAGGTCAAACCGGCGTACTGAGCCAACGCCCGGTCACCGAGGGCGGGGCCCGAAGGCCCCGCCCTCACGCCGTGAAACCCCAGGTCAGGGCCAGACCAGGCAGTACGGCTGGTGGCCTGCCTCGTGCAGCCGATGTGAGAAGTCCTGCCATTCGTGCAGCAGTTGGTAGACGTTGTAGGCGTCCCTCGGGCCGCCGCGGTCCGGAACCGTGGACCAGATGAAGGCTGCCGCGCCCACCGATTCCTCTCCTATGCCGCGCAGCGGGTCCACGACCGTCATCGGGAGTTTGACCACCGCGTAGTCCGGGTGCAGGACGACCAGTTCCAGCGGGGGGACCTTGTGCAGGGGCATGCCCTGTATGCCCGTGAGGACCATCGCCGCTATCGTCTCGGGCTTGATCTTGGTGAACATGCCGCCCATGCCCAGCTCGTCGCCGCCCAGCTCCTCCGGGCGCATGGAGATGGGCACACGGGCGGCCGTGGCTCCGTCGGGCGCGCCGAAGTACTTGTAGGTCACCCCCACCCGGCCACCACTCCTGATCTCCGGACGTTGCTCGCTTCCCGGAGGTTGCTCACGCGCCTCGCGTTCGCCGCGTCGATGCTTCCCACGCCGGGCAGGCTCGGGACCCAGGTCGTCGGTCCCCTCGCCCAGTCCGCCACCGCGATGCATATCTCCACCCGACCACTCGCAGCCCCGGCCGCGCAACCCGATCATCGTGACAGTGACCTCCCCCACGAACGTGCGGTGAAACACCGGTCCGCAAGAACGTCCGAGGCTCTGACACCATGGATTGCGTGAGCTTCCCCTATGACGCCCCAGTTTCGCAGACGCTCTTCGACCGCGCGGCCCTCGTGACGCCCGGCGGCGTGAACTCTCCCGTACGCGCCTTCCGAGCGGTGGGCGGTACGCCCCGGTTCATGGTGTCCGGTAACGGTCCATACCTCATCGATGCGGACGGCCGTGAATATGTCGACCTCGTATGTTCTTGGGGGCCGATGATTCTCGGACATTCCCATCCGGAGGTCATCGAAGCGGTACAGGCGGCGGTCGCCCGCGGTACGTCCTTCGGGACGCCGGGCGAGGGCGAGGTCGCGCTCGCCGAGGAGATCGTGGCCCGGGTCGCCCCCGTCGAGCAGGTACGGCTGGTGTCGTCCGGCACCGAGGCGACCATGTCCGCGATCCGGCTCGCGCGCGGGTTCACCGGGCGCGCGAAGGTCGTGAAGTTCGCCGGCTGCTACCACGGCCATGTCGACGCGCTGCTCGCCGCCGCGGGCTCCGGGGTCGCCACGTTCGGTCTGCCGGACACCCCCGGTGTGACCGGCGCCCAGGCGGGGGACACCATCGTCCTGCCGTACAACGATCTTGACGCCGTGCGCCGGGCCTTCGCCGCGCACCCCGGCGAGATCGCCTGTGTGATCACCGAGGCGTCCCCGGGCAACATGGGTGTCGTACCGCCGCGCGACGGCTTCAACGCCGGGCTCAAGGAGCTCTGCGCCGCCGACGGCGCGCTGTACATCTCCGACGAGGTCATGACCGGGTTCCGTACGTCGAAGGCCGGCTGGTACGGCATCGACGGCGTCGCGCCCGACCTGATGACCTTCGGCAAGGTGATGGGCGGCGGATTCCCGGCCGCCGCGTTCGGCGGACGGGCCGAGATCATGAGCCGGCTCGCCCCGGCCGGGCCCGTCTACCAGGCCGGCACGCTCTCCGGGAACCCGGTCGCCACCGCCGCGGGCCTCGCGCAGCTCCGGCTGCTGGACGACGCCGCGTACGAGAAGGTCGACGCGGTCTCGCTCCGGATCCAGCGGCTGGTGACGGAGGCGCTCGACAAGGAGGGGGTCGCCCACCGGGTCCAGACGGCGAGCAACATGTTCTCCGTCTTCTTCACGGCCGACGAGGTGCGCGACTACGAGGACGCCAAGAAGCAGGAGTCCTTCCGCTTCACACCCTTCTTCCACTCCCTGCTCGCCGACGGCGTCTATCTGCCGCCGTCGTCCTTCGAGTCGTGGTTCGTCTCCACCGCGCACGACGAGCGCGCGATCGAGCGGATCGCCGCCGCACTCCCGGCCGCCGCCCGCGCCGCCGCCGAAGCCACCGAACCGGAGAAGCCGGAGAACGCCGTATGAACGCCCCGAACGAAGTGACCGTCGTCCATCTCATGCGGCACGGCGAAGTCCACAACCCCGACGGGGTCCTCTACGGCCGCCGTCCCGGGTACCACCTCTCCGAGCTGGGCCGACGGATGGCCGACCGGGTCGGCGACCATCTGGCGGACCGGGACATCACCCATGTCGTCTCCTCGCCGCTGGAGCGCGCCCAGGAGACCGCGGCGCCCGTCGCCAAGACCCATGGGCTGACCCTCGACACCGACGACCGGCTGATCGAGGCGGCGAACATCTTCGAGGGCAGGTCCTTCGGGGTCGGCGACGGCGCCCTGCGCAGGCCCGGCAACTGGCGGTATCTGACCAATCCCTTCCGGCCGTCCTGGGGCGAGCCGTACCTCGACCAGGTCGTACGGATGATGGGCGCGCTGAACACCGCCCGGGACGCGGCCCGCGGCCATGAGGCGGTCTGCGTCAGCCATCAACTGCCGATCTGGATCGTGCGGAGCTTCGTCGAGCGGCGCAGGCTCTGGCACGATCCGCGCCGGCGGCAGTGCACGCTCGCGTCCCTGACGAGCTTCACGTACCACGGTGACAAGATCGTCGCCGTCGCCTACTCCGAGCCGGCCCGTGATCTCGTCCCCGCCCATCTCCTTGCCGGTGCCAAGCCGGTGAAGGGCGGCGCCAAGGCCTTCGGGGCGTAGGCATCCGGTGCGCAGGCCCTGGCCGCCGCGCTGTCCGCCCTGGCCGATCAACCCCAGCGCCCTGTCATATGTGTCATATCTTTACATCGGTGAAGATATGACAAGTGCTGGAACCTCCGCGTTCGGTACGACCTCTCATGTGTTGCCGCTTGTAAGACCTGTATGAGCGGCGTACGGACGGGACGAGCGCGGATGGGATCTGTATGCGGGACATCACCCGGAGGAGTCTGCTCGGAGCCGGTGTGGGGGCCGCCGCCGCGATCGGCGCCGCGGGCTGCGGCCCCACCGGCCCCGCCCGTTCCGGGGGCGGGCCCCACCGTCCCGATGGCGGCAAAGGCGGTGGTGGGAGGGGCAAGCCGACGCCCGGCGCCCGTCCCACCGGCAGGGACGTCCGGCTCATCGGTGACGGTTCCACCTCCGACACCGGAAAACAGCCGCGTCAGCCGCCCGCGCCGGTTCCTCTCGAACCCGGCGAGACACCGCCGCAGTTCGTGATCTTCTCCTGGGACGGGGCGGGTGAGGTCGGCAACGGCCTTTTCCCGCGCTTTCTCGAACTCGCCGAGAACCACGGCGCGGCCATGACCTTCTTCCTCTCCGGCCTCTATCTGCTGCCCGAGTCGAAGAAGACGCTCTACCGTCCGCCCAACAATCCCGTGGGCGCCTCCGACATCGGCTATCTCACCGATGCCCATATCAAGGACACGCTCGGCAATGTCCGCCGGGCATGGCTGGCCGGGCATGAGATCGGCACTCACTTCAACGGGCACTTCTGCGGCGGCTCGGGCTCGGTCGCCGGCTGGACATCCGAGCAGTGGCGCAGCGAGATCGACCAGGCCGTGTCCTTCGTCACACAGTGGCGTACGAACACCGGCTGGACCGATCTCGACCCGCTGCCCTTCGACTACCGCAAGGAACTCATCGGCGGCCGTACGCCCTGTCTCCTCGGCCAGGAGAAGCTTCTGCCGACCGCCAGGAAACTGGGCTGGCGCTATGACGCCAGTTCCCCCGGCGGCACCCAGACCTGGCCGGACAAGCCGCGCGGCATCTGGGATTTCCCGCTTCAGGCCGTACCGTTCCCCGGCCATTCCTTCGAAGTCCTCTCCATGGACTACAACATGCTCGCCAACCAGTCCGGGAACGCGACCAGGGGCGCCACCTCGCGCTACGCGGGCTGGCGCCGACAGGCCACCGGCGCCTATCTCGGCGGTTTCCGGCGGGCGTACGAGACGAACCGCGCCCCGTTCTTCATCGGCAACCACTTCGAGCAGTGGAACGGCGGCATCTATATGGACGCCGTCGAAGAGGCCCTGAAGCGCATGGCGGGCAAGAAGGACGTACGGCTGGTCTCCTTCCGCCAGTTCACGGACTGGCTCGACGTCCAGGACCCGGCCGTACTCGCCAGGCTCCGTACGCTGGAGGCCGGACAGTCCCCGGCCGGCGGCTGGAACGCCTTCCTCAGACCGGCCTGACACGAGGCCCGGCAAACCGGCCTGGCAAGAGGCCCGGCAAACCGGCCTGACAAGGGGCCCGACGGGCACCGAGGGGGGTGCCCAAGATCCCCGAAACGCCCATGCGAAACTTTTCACATGAACTCAGGCCGAGCCCTTCCGCGCCGCTCCGCCCGCCGGTTCCGCGCCCTCCTTCCGGCCGTGGCCGTGGCGGCGGCGCTGACGCTCTCGGCGTGCGGCGGCGGGGGCAAGTCCGGTGGTGGCGGCGACACCAATTTCGTGACGAACACCGGCGGTATCTCCACCGTCCCGGTGGCCGAACGGCGGCCCGTCAACAAGATCGCGGGCGAGACCCTCGACGGTGGACAGCTCGATGTGGCGGACCTCAAGGGCAAGATTGTCGTACTGAACGTCTGGGGCTCCTGGTGCCCGCCCTGCCGCCAGGAGGCCAAGCACTTCGTGAAGGTCGCCGAGGAGACCGAGTCCCAGGGGGTCGCGTTCGTCGGCATCAACACCCGCGATGCCAACAAGGGCCCCGCGCTCGCCTTCGAGAAGGACTACGGGGTCCCCTACCCGAGCCTGTACGACCCGATGGGCAAGCTGATCGTCAACGGCTTCCCCAAGGGCAGCCTCAACCCGCAGGCGATCCCGTCGACCATCGTGCTCGACCGGAACGGGAAGATCGCGGCCCGCTCGCTGATGGCGCTCAACGAGGAGAAGCTGCGCACGATGATCGACCCGCTGATCGCGGAGAAGTGATCCCGTGCGGGTTTTCACCATGGCGGCCGGCCTGGACGAGACGATCTCCAGCGGAGCACTGCTGATCGCGCTGCCGATCGCGCTGCTCGCCGGTCTGGTGTCCTTCTTCTCGCCCTGTGTGCTGCCGCTCGTGCCCGGCTATCTCTCGTATGTCACCGGTGTCAGCGGCACCGATCTGGCCGACGCGAGACGGGGCCGGATGGCCGTCGGCGCCACGCTGTTCGTGGTCGGCTTCACGGCGGTCTTCGTCTCGGGCGGCGCGCTCTTCGGCTACTTCGGCTCGACGCTCCAGGGGCACCGGGAGATCCTCTCCAAGGTGCTCGGTGTGCTGATGGTCCTGATGGGCGTGTTCTTCCTGGGGCTGATGCCCTGGCTCACCCAGCGGGAGTTCCGCTTCCACCGGCGTCCGGTGACCGGCCTCGCGGGCGCTCCTCTCCTGGGCGCGCTCTTCGGGATCGGCTGGACGCCCTGCCTCGGTCCGACCATCTCCTCCGTCAACGCCCTGGCGTTCACCGAGGCGAGCGCCGGCCGGGGGGCCATACTGACCGTCGCGTACTGCCTCGGTCTCGGCGCCCCGTTCGTGCTCGCGGCGGTGGCGTTCCGCAAGGCGCTGGGCGCGTTCGGCTGGGTCAAGCGGCATTACGTCTGGGTGACGCGGATCGGCGGCGCGATGATGATCGCCACCGGTCTGCTGCTGCTGACCGGTGCGTGGGACAGCATCGTGCAGGAGATGCAGGGCTGGTCCGACGGTTTCACGGTGGGGATCTAGTTCCATGAGCAAGGCTTCCTTGAGCAAGGCTTCCATGAGCACCGGCACAACGGCGGACAGCACGGACGCGGCGGCCGAGGGCGGCGCCGACACCGGCGCGGCCGGCGCCGCGGCCTCCGAGGCACGGGACGCGCGCGAGCTCGGCGCCGCGGGCTCCCAGCTCTCCACCGCGCCCCGCGAGGAGTCCGTCATCGGCGGTCCCACGCTCGGGGTCATCGGCTGGCTGCGCTGGTTCTGGCGGCAGCTCACCTCCATGCGGGTCGCGCTGATCCTGCTCTTCCTCCTCTCCCTCGGCTCCATCCCCGGCTCGCTGATCCCGCAGACCAGCGTGGACGAACTGAAGGTGCAGGACTTCCGGGACCGGCACGAGACGCTGGCCCCGGTCTACGACAGGCTCCAGCTCTTCCAGGTCTACAGCTCGGTGTGGTTCTCCGCGATCTACATCCTGCTGTTCATCTCGCTGATCGGCTGTATCGTCCCGCGCACCTGGCAGTTCGTGGGCCAGCTCCGCTCCCGTCCGCCGGGCGCGCCCAAGCGGCTCACCCGGCTGCCCGCGTACACGACCTGGCGCACCACCGCCACCCCCGAGGCCGCCCGCGAGGCCGCGCTCTCGATCCTCAAGAAGCACCGCTTCCGCGCCCATACCGCCGGTGACGCGGTCGCCGCCGAGAAGGGCTATCTCCGCGAGGCCGGCAACCTCCTCTTCCACATCGCGCTGATCGTGCTGCTGACCGCCTTCGCCACCGGGCAGCTCTTCAAGTCGGAGGGGGGCAAGCTGGTCGTCGAGGGCGACGGCTTCTCCAACACCCTCACCCAGTACGACGACTTCAAGTCCGGCTCCCTCTTCGACACCGATGAGCTGGAACCGTTCAGCTTCACCCTGGACGACTTCACCGGAACGTACGAGCGCAGCGGGCCCCAGCTCGGCACCCCCCGGACCTACAAGGCCGAGGTCCGGTACACCACGGGTGCGGGCGGCCGGGAGAAGAAGGCCGTCATCGAGGTCAACAAGCCCCTCGAACTCGACGGCTCGAAGGTCTATCTGAACGCCCACGGGTACGCCCCCGTCGTCACCGTCAGGGACGGCCGGGACCAGGTCGTCTTCAACGGCGCGGTCCCGCTGCTGCCCATCGACAACAACGTCTCGTCCACCGGCGCCATCAAGGTGATGGATGGATACCGGGACAAGAACGGCAAGAAGGACCAACTGGGCTTCGCCGCCTTCTTCGTCCCGACCTACGGCGGGAAGGGCTCGGGGCAGATGTTCTCCCGGTTCCCCGCGCTCGACTTCCCGGTGCTCAATGTCGGCGCGTACCACGGCAGTCTCGGGGTCGACGCGGGGCTGCCGCAGAACGTGTACCAGCTCGACACCAGGAAGCTGACGGCCTTCAAGGACTCCAAGGGCGCTCTCCTGAAGAAGACCCTGCTCCCGGGCGAGCGGCTCACCCTGCCGGACGGCGCCGGCTCGATCACCTTCGAGAAGGAGGTCAAGGAGTGGGCGAGCTTCCAGATCTCCGAGCAGCCCGGTGACTCCTGGGCCCTCGCCGGGGCCGTCGCCGCCATCGCGGGACTGGCGGGCTCCCTCTTCATCCAGCGGCGCCGGATCTGGGTCCGGGCCGTACGCGGCGCCGACGGCGTCACCGTCGTCGAGATGGCGGGACTCGGCCGCAGCGAGTCCGCCAAGCTCCCCGAGGAACTGGCCGATCTGGCCGGCACCCTCCATTCAGAGGCGCCCAGCGCGCCTGATCCCGCGGACGATTCCGCAGAGCAGACTGTCGAAGGGGCTGAGAAGTGAATCTCGCCGCCGCAGCAACCAATGAAAGCCTGGCACAGACCAGCAATGTGCTGATCTACTCCGCCATGGCCGTCTACACGCTGGCCTTCTTCGCGTATATCGCCGAGTGGCTGTTCGGCAGCCGCAGCAGGGTGGCCCGCACCGCCGCCGCGCTGACCGGTGACGCCCGGGAGTCCGCGGCGGGCTCCGTGAAGGTCCAGGTCACGGGGAAGGGCGGCGCGACGGCCGTCCTGGATCGGCCGAAGATCATCACTCGCTCCGCGTCCGGCGCCCGTGACATCCCCGACGGCCCCGGAGCACACGGCGGTGACGCGCGGGGCGATCTGTACGGCCGGATCGCCGTGTCCCTCACCGTCCTCGCCTGGGCCGTCGAGGCCGCCGGCGTGATCGCCCGCGCGCTGTCCGTGCAGCGGGCGCCGTGGGGCAACATGTACGAGTTCAACATCACCTTCTCCACCGTCGTCGTGGGTGTGTATCTCGCGTTCCTCGCGCTGCGGAAGAACGTCCGCTGGATCGGCCTGCCGCTCATCACCACGGTCCTGCTCGATCTCGGCCTCGCCGTCACCGTCCTGTACACCGACAGCGACCAGTTGGTTCCCGCCCTGCACTCGTACTGGCTGTGGATCCATGTCTCCACGGCGATCTTCTGCGGCGCGGTCTTCTACGTCGGCGCGGTCGCCACGCTGCTCTATCTCTTCCGTGAGCGGTACGAGAGCAAGCTCGCGGCCGGTCTGACGCCCGGCTCGTTCGCCACCTCCGTGATGGA
Organism: Streptomyces sp. NPDC002018; assembly: GCF_042890865.1. Classification (NCBI taxonomy): domain Bacteria; kingdom Bacillati; phylum Actinomycetota; class Actinomycetes; order Kitasatosporales; family Streptomycetaceae; genus Streptomyces; species Streptomyces sp. NPDC002018. Next base: position 339,931 of record NZ_JBIASO010000006.1, on the reverse strand, counting down.
GCGGCTGCCCGCCTCCGCGACGCTCGACAAGTTCGCGTACCGCGTCAACGCCGCCGTCTTCCCGCTCTGGACCTTCACGATCATCGCGGGCGCGATCTGGGCGGGCGACGCCTGGGGCCGCTACTGGGGCTGGGACCCCAAGGAGGTCTGGTCCTTCATCACCTGGGTCGCGTACGCCTGTTATCTGCACGCCCGCGCCACCGCGGGATGGAAGGGCCGCAAGGCCGCCTATCTGGCGCTGATCGCCTTCGGCTGCTGGCTGTTCAACTACTACGGCGTCAACATCTTCGTCACCGGCAAGCACTCGTACGCGGGCGTCTGACGCACGGCGGACGCCCCACGCGGAACCGACTCCGCGTGGGGCGTCTTCGTGCGAGGTCTTCGTAGGAGATCTTCGTGCCCGGCCTTCGTACGAGGTCCTCGTGCGGGGGAGCGTGCGTCAGCAGGCGCGGCGCGTCGTGCGCCTTCGGCCCTCCGGTCTTCCGGCCCTTCGCCTTCCGGCCCGTCAGCCGTGGCCGATGTCCTCGTTCCACAGCTCAGGACGTTCCGCGACGAACGCGCGCATCATCGCCGCGCACACGGCGTCGTCGAGCAGCACGATCTCCACGCCGTGCTCCGCCAGCCAGTCATGACCGCCGTGGAACGTCTCCGCCTCGCCGATCACCACCCGCGAGATCCCGAACTGCCGTACCAGCCCGGAGCAGTACCAGCACGGGGAGAGCGTCGTCACCATCGTCGTGCCCCGGTACGAGCGCTGCCGCCCCGCCGCGCGGAAGGCGGCCGTCTCGGCGTGCAGGGACGGATCACCGTCCTGGACACGGCGGTTGCGGCCCCGGCCGAGCAGGGTCCCGTCCGCGCCGTACAGCGCCGCCCCGATCGGGATCCCGCCTTCCGCCAGCCCGGCCCGTGCCTCGGCGACGGCGGTCGCCAGCCACTGCCGTAGCCACTGCCGTTCCGGGGCGTCCCCAGGTGTCGGCGCCGGTCCCGGTTCCGTTCCCATGCCGTCCGGCTCAGGACTTCGGCGGCGTGTCGTCCGCGGCGCCGCCCTGCTCCCGGCGCTTGATCTCCTCCTCGCGGCGGCGCAGATCCTCTTCCCAGTCCTTGAGCAGCGCCTCGTCCTTGGAGTTCCCCTGCTTCAAGGAGGCCAGGAACGCGGGGTTGTCGTCGGGGGCCGTCCATGTCCCGCGCGGGTCGCGGCGGCGCTCGCCCGGCGTCGCGCCACCGCCCGGGGCGCGCCGTACCTTGCCCACCACCAGCCACGCGACCGGACCGACCAGCACCTCGCCGAAGAGCAGGATGATGATGACCCACACCACCTTGGGCAGGCCCTTGACCTCTTCCTCGGGGGTGTTCAGGCAGTCGATGAAGGCGTAGATCCACAGCGCCAGGACCAGCAGGAACGGCAGATACCTGAGCATGGTTGGGCGGTCTCCCCGGAAACGGTTGGGGGCCGTGCGACGGCCCCGGTGACCGGCCCAGGGTACCGGGTGGCCGATACTGGGACGCATGGCTTACGACGATCTTCGCTCGCTGCTCCGGGCGCTGGAGCGCGAGGGCGACCTCAAGCGCATCAAGGCCGAAGTCGACCCGTATCTGGAGGTCGGGGAGATTGTCGACCGGGTGAACAAGTCCGGTGGTCCCGCGCTGCTCTTCGAGAACGTCCGGGGCTCCTCGATGCCGCTGGCCATGAATGTGTACGGCACGGACCGCCGGCTGCTGAAGGCGCTGGGCCTCACCTCGTACGGCGAGATCAGCGAGAAGATCGGCGGGCTGCTCAAACCGGAGCTGCCGCAGGGCTTCATGGGGGTGCGCGAGGCCTTCGGCAAGCTCGGCGCGATGACCCATGTGCCGCCGAAGAAGGTCAAGGACGCGCCCGTCCAGGAAGTCGTCCTGACGGGAGAGGACGTGGACCTCGGCCAACTCCCCGCGCTCTTCACCTGGCCGCGGGACGGCGGGTCCTTCTTCAACCTCGGTCTGACGCACACCAGGCACCCGGAGACCGGTGTCCGCAATCTCGGGCTCTACCGGCTCCAGCGCCATGACCGGCGCACCATCGGTATGCACTGGCAGATCCACAAGGACAGCCGCAACCACTACCAGGTGGCCGCCCGGCGCGGGGAACGGCTGCCCGTCGCGATCGCCTTCGGCTGCCCGCCCGCCGTGACCTACGCCTCCACCGCGCCGCTGCCGGGGGACATCGACGAGTATCTCTTCGCGGGCTTCGTCCAGGGCCGGCGGATCGAGATGGTCGACTGCAAGACCGTGCCGCTCCAGGTCCCGGCCAACGCCGAAGTCGTCATCGAGGGTTGGCTGGAGCCGGGGAAGACCCTTCCCGAGGGCCCCTTCGGCGACCACACGGGCTTCTACACCCCGCAGGAGCCGTTCCCGGCGCTCACCATCGACTGTGTGACGATGCGCAAGCGCCCGCTGCTCCAGTCGATCGTCGTGGGCCGGCCGCCGACCGAGGACGGACCGCTGGGACGGGCGACGGAACGGTTCTTCCTGCCGCTGCTGAAGATCATCGTCCCGGACATCGTGGACTACCACCTGCCCGAGTCGGGCGGTTTCCACAACTGTGCGATCGTCTCGATCGACAAGAAGTACCCGAAGCACGCGCAGAAGGTGATGCACGCGATCTGGGGGGCGCACATGATGTCGCTGACCAAGCTGATCGTGGTCGTCGACGCCGACTGCGATGTCCACGATCTGCACGAGGTGTCCTGGCGGGCGCTGGGCAACACCGACTACGCGCGCGACCTCACCGTCGTGGAGGGGCCGGTCGACCATCTCGACCACTCCTCCTACCAGCAGTTCTGGGGCGGCAAGGCGGGGATCGACGCGACGAGGAAACTCCCCGAGGAGGGGTACACGCGGGACGGCGGCTGGCCCGAGATGGTCGAGTCCGACCCGGAGACGGCGGCGAAGGTCGACCGCCGGTGGAGGGAGTACGGCCTGTGAGCGCAGCGGAGGTCCTCGGGCCCGAACCGGCACAGCCCAGCAGCAGGACCCGGGCGTTCCTGCGGCTGGTGATGATCGAACACTCGGTCTTCGCGCTGCCGTTCGCGTATATCGCGGCCCTGACCGCGATGTTCCAGCTCGACGGGAACATCCACTGGGGTCGGCTGCTGCTGGTCACGATCGCGATGGTGGGTCTGCGTACCTTCGCGATGGCGTGCAACCGGATCATCGACCGGGAGATCGACGCGCGCAATCCGCGCACCGCGGGACGGGAGTTGGTGACGGGCGCGGTGTCCGTGCGCTCGGCGTGGACGGGCGCGCTGGTCGCCGTCGTGGTCTTCCTCGCCGCCGCGGCCGCGCTGAACCCGCTCTGTCTCGCCCTCGCGCCGATCGCCGTGATCCCGATGGTGGTCTATCCGTACGGGAAGAGGTTCACCAACTTCCCGCACGCCATCCTCGGCGTCGCCCAGGCCATGGGCCCGGTGGGGGCCTGGATCGCGATCACCGGGGCCTGGTCGTGGGACGCGGTGATCCTGGGGCTGGCGGTCGGGATCTGGATCGGCGGTTTCGATCTGATCTTCGCCTGCCAGGACGTCCAGGCGGACCGCGCGCAGGGGGTGATGTCCGTGCCGGCCCGCTTCGGTATCCCCGGGGCGCTGTACGGGGCGCGCGCCTGCCATGCCGTCACGACCGTACTGCTGGTCTGGTACGCGCTGGCCACGGACGCCGGGGTGTTCTTCTGGACCGGGCTGGTGATCGTGGTGGCGGCCTTCCTCTACGAGCACACCATCGTGAAGCCGCACGATCTGTCACGGCTCAACCGCGCGTTCTTCACGGTCAACGGCTTCATCGGGATCGCCCTGTTCGTCTGCGCGCTGCTCGATCTGCTGGTGCGCGGACTCACGGGGTGACGGCGGTACGGGGCGCCGGGCGGCGGAACAGGAACGCCGCCGCGACGCCCGCTGTCAGGCCGATCAGATGGCCCTGCCAGCTCACGGTCGTACTGGCGGGGGAGACGCCGAGCAGGATCGAGCTGCCCCATATCGCGCCGATCACCAGGCCGACGAGGATGCCCATCGGTCTGCGCTCCACGAAGCCGCGGACCAGCAGATAACCGAAGAGTCCGAAGATCAGACCGGAAGCGCCCGCCGTGTTGGTGTGCGCGGGGGAGATCAGCCAGACGCCGAGGCCGTCGGCCACGATGATCACGGCGCAGACGGCGAGGAAGCGGCGGATACCGCCGAGGGCGGCCAGGAAGCCGAAGACCAGCAGCGGAACGCTGTTGGCCGCGACATGGGCGAAGCCGAAGTGGATGAACGAGGCCGGGACGACATCGGCCAGCTCGGACGGCTCGCGCGGCACGATGCCGTAGCCGTCGAGGGAGTGGGCCGTGGCCACGTCCACCCCTTCGAGCAGCCACAGCAGCGCCACCCAGCCCACCATCAGCTTGGCCGCTGCCTTGGCCCGCCCCCCGCGGGGCCACTCCATTCCGGTGCCGGTCATGGCGACCCCCCTCGGTTCCCTTGCCGTCACCTCGGGAACGGACGGGACACCTGACCCGGTTCCCGGCGGAGCGTGCCGGATAGGCTCGGATCCGTGAAGCCAGGACCGCACGCAGACCGGGAGCACCGGGAAGATCACGTACGCGGGGAGCACCAGGAGCGGCGGCCGGACCCCGACCGCTCCCGGCTCCGGGACCGGCCCCGGCGCCCCTGGGTCGTCGGTGTCTCCGGCGCGTCCGGCACGCCGTACGCCGCGGCCGTGCTGCGCGCGCTGCTGGCGGCCGGGGAGAGCGTGGACCTGGTGGTGTCGCGCGCGTCACGGCTGACCCTGCTCGACGAGACCGGGATCGCCTTCAGGGACGCGCACTGGCGGGACGATCTGCGGTCCTGGCTGGCGAGGGGCGCGGACGGCAAGCCCGACCGCTTCGGCCCGGAGGCCCTGGATCTCGACGACGTACGGCACTGGGGCGCCGGGGATCTGGCGGCGGGGCCGTCCTCCGGCTCGTACCCCGTCCAGGGGATGCTGATCGTGCCGGCGTCGACGGCGTGTGTGGCCGGGGTGGCGCTCGGGCTGTCGAAGGATCTGCTCCAGCGCGCGGCGAGCGTGACCCTCAAGGAGGGCAGGAAGCTGGTCGTCGCCGTGCGGGAGACACCGCTGAACGGTCAGACGCTCCGGCATCTGGTGACGCTGGACGAGGCGGGCGCCGTGGTGCTGCCCGCCTCTCCGGCGTTCTACGCGGGGGCGACCCACATCCAGGATCTGGTGGACTTCGTCGCCGGGCGGGTCCTGGACGCGGCGGGGGTGCCGCACCGGCTGTACCGCCGTTGGGAGGGAGAGCTCGGCGGCTCCCGCGGGGACTGAGGGCGTGGCCGCCCGGGGCCCGGCCGGCCGGCCCGGTGCCGTGCGGGGCCGCCGACGAGGTGACCGTCAGCGGCGGCCCGACTCGTCGGACACACCCGCGGGAACGGCGCGGCGCGACGCGTGAGGCGCCCGCTCGCGCCGGCGCGCGGCGAGTACCTGGCGGGCACGCGAGCGGTTGGCCTGCTCCTGGAGCGAACGCATCTGGGCGTAGGCCATCTCGATCGTGTACACGGTGAAACTCACTCCTGGAAGTCTGAGAGGTCGGCGAAGTCTGAGAGGTCGGCGAGGTCCGAAAGATCGAACGTTCGTCGTTGATTGCTTGATCGTTTGAAAGATTCGCAGGGCTTCACCCCTGCGTGCCTTAGATTCTACATGTAAGTTTGCGAGATCGCTGAACAATGGAAGGCTTCAGGTATATGGACGCCGTGGATAGGCAGCTCATCCAGGCCCTCAGGGAGAACGGCAGGGCTTCGTACGCCGAACTGGGCCGTCTCGTGGGGCTCTCCGGGCCGAGCGTCACCGACCGCATCAACCGGCTCGAAGCGGCCGGCGTCATCACCGGCTACCGCGCCACGGTCGACTCGGCCTCGCTCGGTCTCGGCGTCACGGCGCTGATCGGGATCTCGCTCTCCGACGCCGCCGACCACGAGGACGTGGCCCGTCGGCTGCGCGATCTGGGGGAGATCGAGGACTGCTGGTTCATCGCCGGCGACGACTCGTACATGCTCAAGGTGCGGGCCGGGGACGTGGACGGACTGGAGAAGACGATCCGTCGGCTGAGCGGCACGAAGGGCGTCTCCCGGACGCGCACCACCATCGTCCTCTCCACGAAGTGGGAGAACAGGGTGGGCGAACTGCCCGAGGAGTGACCGGGCTCGGCGGACGGACGGGAAAGGCCGGACAGGCGGGGACGGCCGGGCGGGGACGGACAGGCGGGTACGGCCGGGCGGGACGGCAGGACGGAGGGCCGCGTCGGCGCTGTCCGACCGGGGGCGTAGGCTCGACTGGCCCGATTGGTAGACGTATGGGAGGCGGCCTGATGACTGCATCTGTCCAAGATGTGGGTCTCAAGCGCGAGCTGGAGGAGAAGGTCAGGGCCGGGGAGAGACTGACCCGCGAGGACGGCATCGCCCTGTACGAGACGGACGACCTGGCCTGGCTCGGCGGTCTCGCCCACGAGGTGCGGACGCGCAAGAACGGCGATGTCGTCCACTTCAACGTCAACCGTCATCTCAATATGACGAACGTGTGCACCGCCTCCTGCGCGTACTGCTCGTTCCAGCGCAAGCCGGGCGAGAAGGACGCGTACACGATGCGCATCGAGGAGGCCGTCCGGCTCGCCAAGGCGATGGAGGGCGAGAGCCTCACCGAGCTGCACATCGTCAACGGCCTGCACCCCACGCTGCCGTGGCGCTACTACCCGCGCTCGCTCAGCGCCCTGAAGGAGGCCCTTCCGCAGGTCTCCCTCAAGGCGTTCACCGCCACCGAGATCCACCACTTCGAGACGATCTCGGGGCTGTCGGCCTCCGAGATCCTCGACGAACTGATCGACGCCGGGCTCGAATCGCTGACCGGCGGCGGCGCCGAGATCTTCGACTGGGAGGTCCGGCAGCACATCGTCGACCACAACACCCACTGGGAGGACTGGTCGCGCATCCACCGGCTCGCGCACTCCAAGGGGCTCAAGACCCCCGCGACGATGCTGTACGGGCATATCGAGGAGCCGCGCCACCGGGTGGACCATGTCCTGCGGCTGCGTGAACTCCAGGACGAGACCGGCGGTTTCCAGGTCTTCATCCCGCTGCGCTACCAGCACGACTTCGTGGACATGAAGGACGGAAAGGTACGCAACCGCCTTCAGGCCCGTACGACGATGGCCACCGGCGCGGAGGCGCTGAAGACCTTCGCGGTCTCCCGGCTGCTCTTCGACAACGTGCCGCACGTCAAGGTCTTCTGGGTGATGCACGGCGTCCAGACCGCGCAACTCGCCCTCCAGCACGGCGCGGACGACATGGACGGCTCGGTCGTCGAGTACAAGATCACGCACGACGCGGACAACTACGGCACGCCCAACAAGCTCAGCCGTGAGGATCTGCTCGACCTCATCCGCGACGCGGGCTTCCGGCCCGTCGAGCGGAACACCCGTTACGAGATCATCCGCGAGTACCCGGGGCCGGATTCCGACCGCCGCGAGTCCCCGCAGCCGATGCGGGTCTGAGAGCGCGCGATGGCACTCGTGTTCACGCTGGACCCGCCGGTGGACCGCGCCCTGCGCGACGGCGTTCTCGCGCTCTGGACGGATGTCTCGAACGCCGACGGCGCCGTGGGGTTCGTCCCGCCGGTGACGGCCGACGACATACGGCCCGAGCTGGTCAAGCATCTCGCGGCGATGGCGGACGGCCGCTGCCGGCTGCTGGTCGGGTACGACGAGGAGGGCACCGTCGCCGCGACGGTGTTCCTCACGCTCAACACCCACCGGCTGATGCGGCACTGGCTCTGGCTCTACACCGTGATGATCCATCCCCGGCACCAGGGCAAGGGGTACGGCCGCGATCTCATGGCCGCCGCGGCCGAGGCCGCGCGCGGTATCGAGGGCATCGAGGCCATCCGGCTCACCTGCCGGGGCGGCACGGGCGTCGACCGGTTCTACGCCTCGTGCGGCTACAAGGAGGTGGGCCGCGTGCCCGACGCGATCAGGGTCGCCCCAGGTGACGACCGTGACGACATCGTCATGCTGCTCCCCCTGAATCAGTACTGAACGGGACGTGCTTGACTGGTCGGGCAGGACCTGCCCGGCAGGAACCAGGACCCAGGAAGAGAGAAGGCCCGCTGTGACCGCTGCGAAGACAAGCGCCACGATCCGGTACACCGCGATGCGCCTCGGCATCTTCGCCGGCTGTTTCGTCGTCGTCGCCGGCCTGGTCCAGGTCGGCGCGCTGCCGAAGGGGCTCGGTGACTCCAACTTCATCTGGGTGCTGCTGCTCGCCCTGGTGATCTCGGCGCCGCTCAGCCTGGTCCTGCTCCGCAAGCAGCGTGACGAGATGTCCGCGCAGCTCGTCACCAAGGTCGACGGGGCCAAGGCGAAGCTGGAGGCCAACCGGGCCCAGGAGGACGGCGCGACCCAGTAACGGCCGCGCCCGGTCACGGCCGCGCCCCGGTCAGGGGCCCTGGCTACGGGCCCCGGCCGACGGCGCGCGCCCGCGGGCGCCCGTCCGCTCTCGTTCCTCGCGACACCCCGGCCCCGGAGCCGTCCCTCCGGCGCCGGGGTGTTTCCGTGGAGCCCCCGTGCGGATCGTGCCCGGCCAGTGTCCGGACTTCCCGGCGGGTCGTAGGTTCTACCGCGAACCAGGGTTACTCACGGGGCAGGAGCGGGCCGGGACGCCTTCCCTCCTGTCCCGCGCACTGGCCTCGAAGACGAGGAGCCGCACGTGTCCGCCGCCCAGCCCGCCGATGCCCCGCCGTCGCCTTCGCCGTCCCTGTCGCCGGTCGAACCGGAGAAGCTCCGTGTGGACGGGACCGTCAGAGAAGTCTCCGTACCCCCGCTGGTCCCGCCCGTCAGGACCGGCTCACTCGCCGACATCCCCTTCGACAACGCCCGTGAGGCCCCGGACGAGGTCGTCCTCAGCCGCAAGGAGACCGAGGGGACCACGAGGCCGGGGGCGGGGCCCGGGAGACGCCCCGGCTGCGCGCGGCGGGGCCCGATGACGGCTGGTTCACCACCGGGGACCTGGGGGCGCTGGACGAGGACGGCTATCTCACGATCACCGGCCGCAAGAAGGACATCATCACCTCGGCCGGCAAGAACGTCTCCCCGGCGCCCCTGGAGGACTGGCTGCGGGCCCATCCCCTGGTCAGCCAGTGCATGGTGCTGGGCGACGACCGGCCGTACATCACCGCCCTGATCACCCTCGAACCGGACGGTCTCGCCCACTGGCGGCAGATGAGGAAGAAGCAGGGCGTCCCGCTCTCCGCGCTGGTGGAGGACGAGGAGCTGCGCGGAGCGCTCCAGCGCGCGGTCGACGAGGCGAACCGGCTGGTCTCCCGCGCCGAGTCCATCCGGCGGTTCCGGGTGCTGCCGGTCGACTTCACCGAGGAGAGCGGCCATCTGACCCCCTCGCTCAAACTGAAGCGGGAGGCGGTCGCGGAGGACTTCGCCACGGAGATAGACGGGCTGTACGCGCCGTAGTGCCGCGCGTGCCGCGGGGATCTCCGGGCCCGCTGGGCCGCCGGGCCCGCTGGGGCCGCCAGGCCTGCTGGGGCCGCCGAGCCCGCCGGGGCCGCCAGGCCTGCTGCGGCCGTCGGGCCTGCTGGGGCCGTCGGGTTCCGGTCGGGCGGATCCGCCGCGACACGCCCGGCGGGAAAGCACGGCCGCGAAGTCGGGACAGGCCGCGAAGCGGCCGGGACGGGAAGGAACCGGGAGCCAAGAGGCAGGAGCCCTGCTTACCCCACCCGAGTGGGGTAAGCAGGGCTCCTTGGTACTGCGTAAGTCGTGCGCGATCGCCGACCCGGGCAACTAGGCCGGGGTGACGTTCTCCGCCTGCGGGCCCTTCGGGCCCTGAGTGACGTCGAAGTTCACGACCTGGTTCTCCTCGAGGGAGCGGAAGCCGGTCGCGTTGATCGCGGAGTAGTGGACGAAGACATCCGGGCCGCCGCCGTCCTGGGCGATGAAGCCGAAGCCCTTTTCAGCGTTGAACCACTTGACGGTTCCGGTAGCCATAAGCCCTCCTTGGGCCAAAGGGTTGCCCTGCTCCAGAACCTGCAAAGAAGTCTGAAAACTACAAAAGCCTGCGGGTCACATGCTCCGCAGGCTCTGTACTGCAAGGGAAACCAAACTGCAACTTGCGGCGAGCCTAGCACGCACTCCGCGCTCGGCGGTAGAGGGAAAGATCACTTCACCCGGACGTTTGTATAGGCGTCTGACGTGCTGACGAACCACGCCCCGGGGCGTTCGCCCGTACCGCACGGGTCTAGCCTCGCGATGTGGACAGTCCCGTGGAAAACACAGAGGCAGAGACGGCGCCGGAGACGGCGGACTCGGCGTCGGAGTCAGCGGCATCGCCACAGGTGGCCCCTGTGGCTGGACCCGCCGGAAGTGATCACGCCCGCAGCCGGCCACGTGTCGGCCATATCCAGTTCCTGAACTGCCTGCCCCTCTATTGGGGGCTCGCCAGGACCGGAACCCTTCTCGATCTGGAGCTGACGAAGGACACGCCGGAGAAGCTGAGCGAACAGCTCGTGCGGGGCGAGCTGGATATCGCCCCCATCACCCTTGTCGAATTCCTCCGCAACGCCGATGACCTTGTCGCATTCCCCGATCTCGCGGTCGGCTGCGACGGGCCCGTCATGTCCTGTGTGATCGTTTCGCAGGTGCCGCTGGAGCAGCTCGACGGTGCCCGGGTGGCCCTCGGCTCCACTTCTCGTACATCCGTACGACTTGCTCAGCTTCTGCTCGCCGAGCAGTACCGCGTCGAGCCCGAGTACTACACCTGTCCGCCCGATCTCGGTCTGATGATGCAGGAGGCCGAGGCGGCCGTCCTGATCGGTGACGCCGCGCTGCGCGCCTCGCTGCACGACGCGCCCCGGCTCGGGCTTCAGGTCCACGATCTGGGGCTGATGTGGAAGGACTGGACCGGGCTGCCGTTCGTCTTCGCGGTCTGGGCGGCGCGCAAGGACTATCTGGCGCGTGAGCCGGCGGTCGTACGGAAGGTCCACGAGGCGTTTCTCGCGTCCCGGGATCTCTCCCTTGAGGAGGTCGCGAAGGTGGCCAAGCAGGCGGCGCGCTGGGAGACCTTCGACGCGGAGCTGCTGGAGCGCTACTTCACGACGCTCGACTTCCGCTTCGGTCCCGAGCAGCTCGCCGGCGTGCGGGAGTTCGCCCGCAGGACGGGGCCGACGACGGGCTTCCCGGCCGGGGTGCGCGTGAAGCTGCTCTCGCTCTGAGCCGGCACCGTTCATGTCCGGGCAACGCGTTCGTACGCCGCCGTTCCCCTCGGCGCCGACCCGCCCCCGAACCGCTTTGCCGCCCGCCGCCGGACCCGTCCGCGCTTCCCTCCCGGGGACCGTTCCCGACCCGTTCCGACCCGTCCCGGCCCGGGGCGTCAGCCCCTACGCTGCTCTCTACAGGCGTGCTGTCCACAGGCGCTGACATGACGGAGGGGGACGGGGCATGCGGCCGCTGGAGGCAGGTGACCCGCAAGCCATCGGCCCGTACCGGCTGCTCGGGCGGCTGGGGTCGGGCGGGATGGGCCGGGTCTATCTCGCGCGCTCGGCGGGCGGCCGTACGGTCGCGGTCAAGGTCGTCCATCCGCACTTCGCGACGGACGAGGAGTTCCGGGCCCGCTTCCGGCGCGAGGTCGAGGCGGCCCGGCGTGTCGGCACGGGTCCCGACGGACCCCGCTGGTCCGCTCCGGTGCTGGACGCGGATCCGGAAGCGGCCGTTCCGTGGGTGGCCACCGGCTATGTGGCGGGCCCTTCGCTGACCGAGGCGGTCGCGGGCCACGGACGGCTGCCCGAACACTCGGTACGGGCGCTGGGCGCGGGGCTCGCGGAGGCGCTGACGGCCGTCCACGCCCTGGGGCTCGTCCACCGGGACGTCAAGCCCTCCAACGTCCTGCTCTCCCTCGACGGCCCCCGGCTGATCGACTTCGGTATCGCCCGCGCCACGGACGGCACCGCCTCGCTCACCTCCACCGGTGTCTCGGTCGGCTCGCCGGGCTATATGTCGCCGGAGCAGATCCTCGGCAAGGGCGTCACGGGTGCGGCCGACGTCTTCTCGCTGGGCGCGGTGCTCGTCTACGCGGCGACGGGCGAGAGCCCCTTCCCCGGCGACTCCTCGGCCGCCCTGCTCTACAAGGTCGTGCACGAGGAACCCGAGCTGGGCGAGCTGGGGGGCGATCTGCGGGAACTGGCCGCGCGCTGTCTCGCCAAGGACCCGTCCGCCCGGCCCGCGCCGGGTGAGATCGCGGGCGCGCTCGCACCCGGCGGGGCCGCGGGGCTGGTGGCCGCGGGCTGGCTGCCGGGGCCCCTGGTCGAGGAGGTGAGCAGGGCGGCGGTGCGGCTGCTGGACCTGGAGGCGGCGGCCCCGGCCGGGGGTGACGGGCACGGCTTCCCGGCACGGGGCGGCGCGCCGCTGGGGGTCTTCGGGCCGCCGCACGACCCGGTGACGGATCCGGGAGCGGCGGACGCGGGAGCGAATCCGGTACGGGACGCCTCTCTTCCCGGGCAGCGCACGTCGGACGGGCGGCTGTCGGTCTCCTTCACCACGGACGCCGGTATGGGTCCGGGCAGTGGCAGTGGCAGCGGCCCCGGCGTGGGAACGGGAGCGGGCGCGGGGACGGGAGCGGGTAACGGCCCCGGCACCGGCTCCGGTCGTCGCGGGCGCACGGTGAGCTGCACGGTGGCCCTGACGGTGGCGGGCGCGCTGGCCGCGGTGATGGTGGGCGGCGCCTTCCTCCTCGACCTGCTGCCGGGCGGCGGGCGCGACGGCGGGAGCGACCACTCGGCCTCCCGCCCGTCCTCTGGCGTCACAGCCTCCGACGCGCCGCCCGATGTCACCGCACCGCCCGACGCCGCCGAACCGTCCGGCTCCGGCTCCGGTTCCGCCTCGGACCCGGGCACCCCGGTCACCGACGTCCCCGCGGAGTTCATCGGCACCTGGAAGGGGCCGACGAGCGAGCGGAGCGGGGTGACGCACGGCGATGCCACCGCCGTGATCAGCGCGGGCGGCAGGGGCGACGACGTGGTGCGTATGACGTACACCCTCTCCGTACTCGGCGTGGAGACGGAGTGCCACAGCATCGGCGCCTTCGACTCGGGTACCACCCGCCGGCTCCGGGTCACGGAACGGACCGACGAGGACGACGCCGGTACCCAGGGGCTGTGCACCGGCGCCGAGGCCGGACTGACCTTCACCCTCACGGGTGATGGGGCTCTGCTCTACCAGTCCGATGAGACGGCGGCCGGCACCCCGAGCGGCACGCTCACCAAACAGTGAGCCGAAGCCACGAGCCACGAGCCACGGGCCGTGAGCCCGAGCGACGAGCCGTGAGCCGTGAGCCCGAGTAGTGAGCCCGAGCCGTGAGCCCGAGCCGTGAGCCCGGCCGGTGAGCGGCGGCCGGTGAGCCGCGGCCAACCGGCCGATCCCGTCGGGGTCATGGCGCCCACGGTCCGCGACACGCCCTGACGTAGGCTGGACCGTCGTCACAGCCCCCTTGGGAAGGACCCGCCCCGGTGACCGAGAAGGCCGACCCCACGTCCGTACACGTCACTGGTGTCCTCGACCGTGCCGCCGCGGGCGGTCGTATCACCCCCGAGGAGGCGCTCGACCTCTACCGCTCGGCGCCGCTGCACGCGCTGGGCGCCGCGGCCGACGCGGTGCGCCGCCGCCGCTACGCCGGCACGGAGCACATCGCGACGTACATCATCGAGCGGAACATCAACTACACCAACGTCTGTGTGACGGCCTGCAAGTTCTGCGCCTTCTACGCCGCGCCCAAGGACACCGCCAAGGGCTGGACCCGCGACCTCGACGACATCCTGCGCCGCTGCGCGGAGACCGTGGAGCTGGGCGGTACGCAGATCATGTTCCAGGGCGGCCACCACCCGGACTACGGCGTCGAGTACTACGAGAAGCACTTCCGCGCCATCAAGGACGCCTTCCCGCAGCTCGTCATCCACTCCCTCGGCGCCTCCGAGGTCGAGCACATGGCCCGGATCTCCGGTGTCTCCGTCGAGGAGGCCATCCGCCGTATCCACGAGGCGGGGCTCGACTCCTTCGCCGGCGCGGGCGCCGAACTCCTGCCCGCGCGGCCGCGCAAGGCGATCGCGCCGCTCAAGGAGTCCGGCGAGCGGTGGCTGGAGATCATGGAGACGGCGCACGGGCTGGGTGTCGAGTCGACGTCCACGATGCTCATGGGCACGGGCGAGACCAATGCCGAGCGCATCGAGCACCTGCGGATGATCCGGGACGTACAGGACCGCACGGGCGGCTTCCGCGCCTTCATCCCGTACACCTACCAGCCCGAGAACAACCATCTGAAGGGGCGGACGCAGGCCACCCTCTTCGAGTACCTGCGCATGATCGCGATCGCCCGGCTCTTCCTCGACAACGTCGCGCACATCCAGGGCTCCTGGCTGACGACCGGGAAGGAGGTCGGCCAGCTCTCGCTGCACTACGGAGCGGACGACCTCGGCTCGATCATGCTGGAGGAGAACGTCGTGTCCTCGGCCGGTGCCAAGCACCGCTCCAACCGGCTGGAGATCATCGATCTGATCCGCAAGGCCGGCCGCGTCCCGGCGCAGCGCGCCACGACCTACGAGCACCTCGTCGTGCACGACGACCCGGCGAACGACCCGGTCGACGACCGCGTGGCCTCGCACATCTCGTCCACGGCGATCGAGGGCGGTACGGCCCATCCGGAGCTGAAGCTGCTCAGCGCCAACTGAGCCGCCGGGACCGCGCCGCCATGCTGTCGTCCGTACCCGCCGGGCCGTCCGTACCCGCCGGGCCGTCCGAGCCGACCGGACCGTCCGGAACGAGCTGTCCGTGCTGACGATCCACCGTGCCGAGCTGCTGCTCCCGGGCGCGGGCCGCGCGCCCGTGCCCGGGGGCGCGGTGCTGATCGAGGGACGTACGGTGGCCGCCGTCGGCCCGTACGAGGAGCTGGCCGCCGCGCGCCCGGCGGCCCGGGTCCGGAGCTGGCCGGGGGTGATCACGCCCGGTCTGCGCAATCCGTACGGTCCCGAACTGCTGGAGCGCGCCTACCATCCCGATCCGCGCGAGGCCGACGAGCTGGGGACCGAGCCGCTCATGGGCGAGGCGCTCGCCGCGCTGGAGATGACCGACGCCCGCTGGGGCGCGAGCGCGCGCCGCGGAGTGGGGCGGATGCTGGCGCACGGCACGGTCGCGGTCGCGGGGGATCTGCGGCGGGTCCCCGTGGCGGACGCGGTGGCCCGCGCGGGGCTGAGGGTCGAGGAGCGCTTCACGGACCCGCCGGGACCCCCGTCGCTCGATCCCTTCGCCGCGGGACGCCCGGCCGGGGAGGTGTTCACGCTCCCCCCGCTGGATCACGCGGGCGGGGACGCCGACTTCGCGGTGTTCGCCGTACCGGCGGAGGGCGATCCGTACGCGGCGCTCGCCCGGTACGGCGCGGGCAGTTGCGTGGCCACGGTGCTGGCCGGCCGGCTGGTCCACCGCCGCCGCTGACCCGGAGGCCGTCCGGTACCGCCCGGCCGGGGTGAGGGGCCGGGGGAGCCGCCCCGGTTTCGGGACGGCGCGGCGCGGGGGACACAATGGACGCGTGACCCGCGCATCCCTGGACAAGCAGCCGCATGAAGTCGCCTCCATGTTCGACGACGTGGCGGCCAACTACGACCTCACCAATGACGTGCTCTCGCTCGGCCAGGACCGGGTGTGGCGCAAGCAGGTCGCCAAGGCGGTGAACGCCCGCCCCGCCGAGAAGGTCCTCGACCTGGCCGCGGGCACCGCGACCTCCTCGCTCCCCTTCGCCGCGACCGGCGCCTATGTCGTGCCCTGCGACTTCTCCCAGGGCATGCTGCGGGAGGGCAAGCGGCGCCACCCGTGGATGCCGTTCACGGCGGGGGACGCGACGCGACTGCCGTTCGCGGACGAGGTCTTCGACGCGGTGACGATCTCCTTCGGCCTGCGCAATGTGCAGGACACGGACCGCGCGCTGAGCGAGCTGTACCGGGTGACGAAGCCGGGCGGCCGGGTGGTGATCTGCGAGTTCTCGCATCCGACCTGGGCGCCGTTCAGGACCGTGTACACCGAGTATCTGATGCGGGCGCTGCCGCCGGCCGCGCGCGCCGTCTCCTCCAACCCCGACGCGTACGTCTATCTCGCCGAGTCGATCCGCGCCTGGCCGGACCAGCCCGCGCTCGCGGCGCGGTTGCAGGCGGCGGGCTGGTCCGAGGTGGCCTGGCGGAATCTGACCGGTGGGATCGTGGCGCTGCACAGGGGCGTACGGAACTGAACCGGGCCCGCGCGTCGGCCCCCACCGTTTCGGTGCCCTCAGCCTCGGGCCCCACCGTCTCGGCGCCCACCGCCTCGGCCCCCTCGGCGTCGGCCCCCACAGCGTCGCGGGCCTACAGCTCCAACCGGAAGCAGTGCGCCCGCTGTTCTGCGCCGTACGCCGTGAACGGATAGGTCTCCACCAGCTCCATCCCCAGCCGCCGGGTCACCGCGACCGAGCGCTCGTTGCGCGCGTTCACCATCGCCACGACCCGGCCCACGCCCGCCGCCCGCACCCGCTCCAGCGTGGCCCGCGCGGCGGCCGTCGCGTAACCGCGGCCCCAGTGCGCCCGGCCGAGACGCCAGCCGATCTCGATCTCACCGACCGGCCCGAAGGACGGGTGCGGCCAGGGCTGGGCGCCGGTGAAGCCGATCACCTCGCCGTCCTCGTCCAGCATCGTCCAGAGGCAGAAGCCGCGTTCGGCGTCGTGCCTGCGCTGGCGGGCCGTCAACTCCTCGTACACCGAGAGCTCCGCCGCTGTACCGCCGTGGAACTCCATCACATCGGGATCGTCGAACACCCGGTGCCAGGTGAGCGCGTCCTCGTCGGTGGGGACGCGGAGCTGCACCACGGGGGCGGGGAGCGGCGTGGTCATGTTGTTCATGAGAGCAGCCCTTCAGTGGAGGCGTCGGTGCGCCCCCATAGACTGCACATGTCCAGTGCCGTCCGGTACGCAATTTCGAGTCTTCGGGAGATCCCGCCGTGACCGAGCCCCGCTCCGAAAGCACCGCGGATGTGATTGTCGTCGGCGCCGGCCCCGCCGGTTCCACGACCGCGTACTACCTGGCCAAGGCGGGCCTGGACGTCCTGCTGCTGGAGAAGACGGCGTTCCCGCGCGAGAAGGTCTGCGGTGACGGGCTCACCCCGCGTGCCACCAAGCAGTTGGTGTCGATGGGCATCGACATCTCCGAGGAGGCCGGCTGGCTGCGCAACAAGGGCCTGCGGATCATCGGCGGCGGGGTCCGGCTCCAGCTCGACTGGCCGGACCTGGCCTCCTACCCGGACTACGGACTGGTCCGCAAGCGGGACGACTTCGACGAGCAGCTCGCCCGGCAGGCGCAGAAGGCGGGCGCGCGGCTGTACGAGCGCTGCAATGTCGGCGCTCCGATCACCGACGAGCGCACCGGCCGGATCACCGGCGTGCACGCCAAGCTGGGCGAGGAGAAGACGCCGGTCACCTTCCACGCGCCGCTGGTCGTCGCGGCGGACGGCAACTCGACGCGGCTGTCGCTCGCGATGGGGCTGCACCGGCGCGAGGACCGGCCGATGGGCGTGGCCGTCCGTACGTACTTCACGTCCCCCCGCCATGACGACGACTATCTGGAGTCGTGGCTGGAGCTGTGGGACCGCCGGGGGCCCGGCGAGGACCGGCTGCTGCCCGGGTACGGCTGGATCTTCGGGATGGGCGACGGCACGTCCAATGTCGGTCTCGGTGTCCTCAACACCTCCGACTCCTTCAAGGAGCTGGACTGGCGCGAGGTGCTGAAGGCGTGGTGCGCGTCGATGCCGCAGGAGTGGGGCTACACCCCGGAGAACATGACGACGCCGATCCGGGGCGCCGCGCTGCCGATGGCGTTCAACCGCCAGCCGCACTACACCAAGGGTCTGCTGCTGGTGGGGGACGCGGGCGGTCTGGTCAACCCGTTCAACGGGGAGGGCATCGCGTACGCCATGGAGTCGGGCCAGATCGCGGCCGATGTGATCGTCCAGGCGCATGCCCGTGCCACCCCGGCCCAGCGCGAACTGGCCCTGCACCACTACCCGAGGGTCCTCAAGGACACCTACGGCGGGTATTACACGCTGGGCCGCGCGTTCGTGAAGCTGATCGGCAACCCGAAGGTCATGAAGCTGGCGACCCAGCGCGGTCTGACACATCCGCTGCTGATGAAGTTCACGCTGAAGATGCTGGCGAACCTGACGGACCCGACGGGCGGCGACGCGATGGACCGGATCATCAACGGTCTGTCGAAGGTGGCCCCGAAGGCCTGACCCTCCGGTGCGGACGGCTGGCGCCTTCGGGCGCCGCCCGTCCTACCCGTCCGCCCACTTCCGCAGCGCGGCCCGGTCGGTGAACGCGCCGACGTTGGTGTCGACCGGGGTGTCGGTGTACTGGTGGAACCTCCACCTGGCCTTGATCCGAGGTTCTCCGGGGGTGACGTAGTCCGCGATCCACAGGGCGTCGCCCGCGTCGCTGGTGGTGTCCCGGTTGAGCCAGTAGTACTGCCCGCAGTACAGGCCGACGCGGTGCGTGGCGCCCCGGAGCCGCTTCACCTCCGCGAGGAACGCGTCCTTCTCGGCGCAGGAGACCCCGTCGTCCTCCCAGTCCGCGAAGAGCGGATCGCCCTCGATGCTCGCGCACTCCTCCACGAAATACCTGGCCTGGGCCTTCATACTGCCGGGGCGCAGAAAGTGGTAGAAGCCGACCACCAGCCCGGCCGCCCGCCCGTGCGCGGCCTGTGCGTTCATCTTCGGATTGATGTACGAGGTGCCTTCGGTGGCCTTCACAAAAACGAACGAGAGTCCGTTGGTACTGAAGGTTGAATTTTGATGTGATGAAACGTCGATCCCACGAATACTCATGGGTGGTACCTCCTGGGGGCGGTGCACTTCGTTCGTATCTGCTGTTCTACCCAGGAGCGAAAGACGCCGACCACCCACGGGGCGACGGTGTTGTGTGCGAGTGTCGTATAAATGAACGGCCTCGGTCGGCGAACGGCCTGCGGCCCGGCGAGGTTACGCGAGTGGGGGCGTCGGCCTGTCGGCCGGTTCCGCCGTCACGCGACTCAGCAGGAACGGGGTTCAGCCGGAACGGCCTTCAGTCGACGAAATGGTCGAACTCGCCCGCTTTGACGCCGAGTATGAAGGCGGCGAGCTTCTCGGGTGTCGTGGCGATGATCTCGTCCGGCTGTTCGCTCTCGCGGATGAGGATGGCTCCACCGTCACGCCGGACGCCGACACACGAGTTTCCCGCCTGGCAGTATGAGGATTCCTGCCACGTTCTGTCAGACATCTCGAACCTTTCACAAATTCACTGTTATATGACGGATAAGGTCGCGTGATTCATCCATGGAAAGCGCCTTGGACTTCATCCGGTCCAGGAGATTCCGGTAGTTGCGCAGTTGCGTGGGGGAGTCGAGGAAAGCGACACCGTGGGTGGCGTCGAGCTGAACGGTGTCGAGCGCGCGGACATCGCCCAGGGCGTAGAAGATCGACTGTCCGGACCCGGCGAATCCACCGGCGCTGAACGGAATCACCTGAATCGTGACATGGTCGCGCTCGCTGACGCTGAGGAGGTGTTCCAGTTGGCCTCGCGCCACCTTCCGTCCACCGAACTGCATATGCAGCGCGGCTTCGTGGATGACCGCCTCGTAGCTCGGCGGCCGCTCGCCCTTCAGGATCACCTGGCGCCGCAGACGATGGCTGATGCGCCTTTCGAGATCGGCGTCCATCAGCGGTGGATCGGTCTCCGCGAAGATGGCGTTGATGTGTTCCTCGGTCTGGAGCAGACCGGGGATATGGGCGATCTGGTAGGTGCGCAGCGCGCGGCAGTGGTGTTCCAGCTCCGCGATGTCGAGGAAGTCGGCCGGGAGGACCTCGTGGTAGTCCGTCCACCAGCCCCTGGTCCGGTCCTCGGCGATCCTGACCAGGGCCTGGACGTACTCCTGGTCGTCGCAGCCGTAGATGGAGGCGAGGGCGCGGATGCGCTCCCCGCTCACGCCGAACCGCGCGGTCTCCATATGGCTGATCTTCGTGTGATCGATCCCGAGGAGGCGTGCGGCCTCGCGCGAGTTGAGGCCGGCGGCATCTCTGAGCCGTCGCAACTCCGCGCCGAGACGGCGCTGTCGAGCGGTGGTGACTGTCCTCGGTGGCATGCCGCAAAGTGTGCCCCGGCGAGGTGACTCGGTCCACCCGGATCGGAAACAGAGAGCGATCGCGGATTCCGGGACGGCGAGGGCCCGCATCCCCCCGAGCGGGGTGCGGGCCCTCGGTAACACCTATCAGGCCGGGCGTCAGAGGACGCGGACCGCGCCGCTCGGCGGGTCCCAGTCCAGGGACTTCTGGACGACGCCGGAGCTGGGGTTCTGCGCGCCGATGAACTCGCCGCCGCCCACATAGATCGCGGTGTGGTACGCGCTGCCCGCGCCGCCCCAGTAGAGGATGTCCCCCGGCTGGAGGTTGCTCAGGGAGACCTGGGTGCCGGCCGTGGACTGGTCGCCCGAGACACGCGGCAGGTCGACGCCGATCTGCCGGTACGCGGCCTGCACCAGACCGGAGCAGTCCCACGCGTTGGGGCCCGTGGAGCCCATCACATACGCGTCACCGAGCTGGGCCTGCGCGAACGCGATGACCGAGGCGGCGGAGCCGGTGGCCTGCGTGGTGGCCTTCTTGGCGGTACCGGCGACCGTGCCGGAGCCCGAGTCGCTGCTCCCGGACGCGGTGGCGAGCGTGGTGCGCTCGGCCGTACGGGACGCCCGTGCGGCGGCCTCCGCCGCCTTGGCGCGGGCGGCGGCCTCGGCCTTCTCCTTGGCCTCGGCCCGGCGCTCCGCCTCGGCCCTGGCCTTCTTGGCGGCCTGCGCGGCCTTGGTGGCGGCGGCGTTCTCCTCGGCGTTGAGTTCGAGGTTGAACGCGACCCTCTGGGTGGCCTCCGCCGACTGTGCGACGGTGCCGGCGAGCCCGGACGTGAGCGTGGGCATTTCGATGGTCTCGGTCACCGGCTCGGCGTTCGCCGGCCCGGCGGCGCCGGCCACCGCGATCGTGCTGAGGACGCCACCGGCAACCCCGGCGCGAAGGGCGACCTTCGACGCGCTGCGGCGGGGTTTCCGGTGGCTGGGTATGTGAGCGGTGTGGGACATGGGTACACCGCTATCAGGAGTGACCAGGTTGCCGTCAAGCATCGTGTGTTGCGCCACAGTTACGTCCGGAATATTTGAATCCGCTTACTTGTCACCCTTATTGACGCCGTAACGGGCAAAACGGGCATCGATGATCATGGCCTTGATCATGGACTTTCAAGGAAAGGTCCGAATTGCCCACCACTTACCACCCCTTCACACTCATGGCCAAGCCCGCTTCTCCGGGGGGTTGAGTGAAGTGGTACAGGTCACAGGATGGTCACCACCCGGCAGTCGAAATGATCACGGAGGCCGACCGGGGCGTTCGCACGGGTGAATCGGGGGTGCGCCGAGGGTGAAGCCGGGGCGGGGTGACGGACGGACCGGTGCGCCGCGACGCCGTCCCGCCCGCTCGTGAACGCGCGCACGTGTCCACCTCGGTCCTCGCGATCCCCTCGCCCGGGTGAGCCCCGGCCCCTTACCACTCCTGGCCGTCCCAGGGCCAATTTGCCTGTACGGTGCATCCCTTGATAGAGCCATGCGGCTCCCACCAGCGGAAACGGGCTCGGATGTCACATCTGGTGATGGCCCGGCCGCTTCGCGTATGAAGATCACCGCTCATCCGACTTC
Source organism: Streptomyces sp. NPDC002018 (assembly GCF_042890865.1). Lineage (NCBI taxonomy): Bacteria > Bacillati > Actinomycetota > Actinomycetes > Kitasatosporales > Streptomycetaceae > Streptomyces > Streptomyces sp. NPDC002018. The sequence continues at coordinate 318,117 of NZ_JBIASO010000006.1, read as the reverse complement.
ATGATCGTTCGTCAGGTGGTGGAGATCACAAAGGTGTTGCCGCACCCCGTGTCGCAGATCACAGACCACCAGGCATAGGATGCGGGGCAGTCGGGCTTGTGAACTGCCTCACATGTACGCGATCTTCAGTGATCGGGGTTGGGGCGGCGAGGTGAATGCCCGGTGCGGTCCAACGGTCAAGGACGACTGGAAGGAGCTGAGGAGCGTGAATTCCTACGCGCCGATCCTCGCGCTCGGCGCCCTCGGGGCTGGGTTTGCGATCTTCTCCGTGGTCATGGCCACGCTTATCGGCCCAAAACGGTACAACCGGGCGAAGCTTGAGGCGTACGAGTGTGGCATCGAGCCCACGCCCACGCCGGCCGGAGGCGGCCGTTTCCCCATCAAGTACTACCTGACGGCGATGCTCTTCATCGTCTTCGACATCGAGATCGTCTTCCTTTACCCCTGGGCCGTCACCTTCGACGCGCTGGGGATTTTCGGGCTCGTGGAGATGCTGCTCTTCGTGCTCACCGTCTTCGTCGCCTACGCCTATGTGTGGCGGCGCGGCGGCCTAGAATGGGACTAAAGGGGCCAAGGGGGCACCAATGGGACTCGAAGAGAAGCTGCCGAGCGGTTTTCTGCTCACCACCGTCGAGCAGGCATCGGGCTGGGTGCGGAAGTCGTCCGTCTTCCCCGCCACCTTCGGCCTCGCCTGCTGCGCCATCGAGATGATGACGACCGGCGCCGGCCGTTACGACCTGGCGCGGTTCGGCATGGAGGTCTTCCGCGGTTCGCCGCGACAGGCCGATCTGATGATCGTGGCCGGACGGGTGAGCCAGAAGATGGCGCCCGTCCTGAGGCAGGTCTATGACCAGATGCCCAATCCCAAGTGGGTGATCTCCATGGGGGTTTGTGCGTCTTCGGGCGGGATGTTCAATAATTACGCGATTGTCCAGGGTGTTGATCACATTGTCCCTGTTGACATCTATTTGCCCGGCTGCCCGCCGCGCCCCGAGATGCTGATGGACGCCATCCTCAAGCTTCACCAGAAGATCCAGGGCTCCAAGCTCGGGGTCAACGCGGAGGAAGCGGCCCGTGAGGCGGAGGAAGCGGCTCTCAAGGCGCTCCCGACGATCGAGATGAAGGGCCTGCTGCGGTGAGCGACGAGCAGCAATCCGGAAATAACGTTCCGTCCCCCCGTGACGACACCGGTGAGGTCATCGGTGTCCGGAAGGGCATGTTCGGCGCCAACAACGGCGGCGACACCTCCGGGTACGGCGGTCTCGTACGGACCGTGACGCTGCCCGGTGCCTCGGCCCGGCCGTACGGCGGCCCCGGCGGTGTCTTCGACGAGATCGCCGACGAACTCGAAGGCGCGCTGGAGGAGCAGGGACTCGTCCCCGAGAACGCCATCGAGAAGACGGTGGTCGACCGCGACGAGATCACCTTCCACATCGCCCGGGAACACCTCGTACAGGTGGCACGCACGCTCCGTGACGACCCCGCGCTCCGCTTCGAGCTGTGCACCGGGGTCTCGGGCGTCCACTTCCCCGGTGACAAGGGCCGTGAGCTGCACGCCGTCTACCATCTGCGCTCGCTCACCCACGGCCGGCTGATCCGGCTGGAGGTCTCCGCCCCCGACGCCGACCCGCATGTCCCGTCCCTGGTCGCGGTCTATCCGACCAACGACTGGCACGAGCGCGAGACGTACGACTTCTTCGGCCTGATCTTCGACGGCCATCCCGCGCTGACCCGGATCATGATGCCGGACGACTGGCAGGGCTTCCCGCAGCGCAAGGACTATCCCCTCGGCGGCATCCCCGTCGAGTACAAGGGCGCCCAGATCCCGGCTCCGGACCAGCGGAGGTCGTACTCCTGATGTCTGCTCCCCACGAAACCCCGCACGCCACGGCCCGCGCGACCACCGAGGGCACGGTCTACACCGTCACCGGCGGCGACTGGGACGAGGTCGTCCAGTCCGCCGCCAAGGCGGACGACGAGCGGATCGTCGTCAACATGGGTCCCCAGCACCCCTCCACCCACGGGGTGCTCCGGCTGATCCTGGAGATCGAGGGCGAGACCGTCACCGAGGCCCGCTGCGGCATCGGCTATCTGCACACGGGGATCGAGAAGAACCTCGAATTCCGCAACTGGACGCAGGGCACCACCTTCGTCACGCGCATGGACTACCTGACGTCGTTCTTCAACGAGACGGCGTACTGCCTGGGCGTGGAGAAGCTGCTCGGCATCGAGGACGACATCCCGGACCGCGCCACGCTTCTGCGGGTCCTGCTGATGGAGCTGAACCGGCTCTCCTCGCACCTGGTCTGTATCGCCACCGGCGGTATGGAGCTGGGCGCGACCACGATCATGATCTACGGATTCCGCGATCGTGAACTGATTCTCGACGCCTATGAGCTGATCACCGGCCTGCGCATGAACCACGCGTTCATCCGGCCCGGCGGACTCGCCCAGGATCTGCCCCCGGGCGCCGTCGACCGGCTGCGCGAGCTGGTCAAGACCCTGCGGAAGAACCTGCCGGAGTACGACAAGCTCGCCACCGGCAACCCGATCTTCAAGGCCCGCATGCAGGACGTCGGCTATCTCGACCTGGCCGGCAGCATGGCGCTCGGCGCCACCGGCCCGATCCTGCGCTCCGCCGGGCTCCCGCACGATCTGCGCAGGTCGGACCCGTACTGCGGATACGAGACCTTCGAGTTCGACGTCCCGACCGCCGACTCGTGCGACGCGTACGGCCGCTTCCTCATCCGGCTGGAGGAGATGCGCCAGTCGCTCCGGATCGTCGAACAGTGTCTGGACCGGCTGGAGCCGGGCCCGGTCATGGTCGCCGACAAGAAGATCGCCTGGCCCGCGCAGCTCGCACTCGGTCCCGACGGTCTGGGCAACTCGCTCGACCACATCAAGAACATCATGGGCACCTCCATGGAGGCTCTGATCCATCACTTCAAGCTGGTGACGGAGGGCTTCCGGGTGCCGCCGGGACAGGCGTACGCCGCCGTCGAGTCGCCCAAGGGCGAGCTGGGCGCGCATGTCGTCTCCGACGGGGGCACCCGCCCCTACCGGGTCCACTTCCGCGACCCGTCGTTCACCAATCTCCAGGCCATGGCGGCCATGTGCGAGGGCGGCCAGGTCGCCGACGTCATCGTCGCCGTCGCGTCCATCGACCCCGTGATGGGAGGCGTCGACCGGTGACAGCCACACCGCCCAATTCCGAGGTCAGCCTGGGCATGCCCCAGCTCCCCGCCCCCGACTACCCGGCCGAGGTACGGGCCAGGCTGGAGGCGGACGCCAAGGAGATCATCGCCCGCTACCCCGGATCGCGCTCCGCGCTGCTCCCCCTGCTGCATCTCGTGCAGTCGGAGGAGGGGTACGTGTCCCGTACGGGCATGGCCTTCTGCGCCGAGCTGCTCGAACTCACCACCGCCGAGGTCACGGCCGTCGCGACCTTCTACTCCATGTACCGGCGCAAGCCGGGCGGCGACTACCAGGTCGGCGTCTGTACGAACACGCTCTGCGCGGTGATGGGCGGCGACGCCATCTTCGACGAGCTGAAGGAGCACCTCGGCGTCGGCAACGACGAGACGACCGAGGACGGCAAGGTCACCCTCGAACACATCGAGTGCAACGCGGCCTGCGACTTCGCGCCCGTGGTGATGGTCAACTGGGAGTTCTTCGACAACCAGACGCCCGACAGCGCCAAGCGGCTCGTCGACGATCTCCGGGACGGCCGCCCCGTCGAGCCCACCCGGGGCGCGCCCCTGTGCACCTACCGGCAGACCGCGCGCATCCTCGCCGGCTTCCCCGACGAGCGCCCCGGCGCCGTCGAGGCCACCGGCGGCGCCGGTCCCGCGTCACTGATCGGTCTGCGGCTGGCCAAGGGCGAGGGGCCCCGGCCGCGCGTGGTCCGGCCGCGTGACTCGGAGGGCCCGCGGGACGCGCCGCAGCCCGGCGCGCAGCACCTCAGTTCGCACGACGCACCGCAGCAGACGTCGGCCTCCGACCCCGCGCACCCGGCCGGACCCGCCGCTGAGGAGGGGGAGTGATGACCATGACAGCCGAGCTGGACGAGAACGGGACGAGTCCCGAGAAGCTCCTCGCACCCGTTCTGTCCGCCTTCTGGGACCAGCCGGAATCCTGGACCCTGGCCACCTACGAGCGGCACGACGGGTACGAGGGGCTGAAGAAGGCCCTCGCGATGGCGCCCGACGACCTCATCGCGTACGTCAGGGAGTCGGGTCTGCGCGGACGGGGCGGCGCGGGCTTCCCCACCGGGATGAAGTGGCAGTTCATTCCGCAGGGCGACGGCAAGCCGCACTACCTCGTCGTCAACGCGGACGAGTCGGAACCGGGCACCTGCAAGGACATCCCCCTCCTCTTCGCCAATCCGCACTCCCTCATCGAGGGAATCGTGATCGCCTGCTACGCGATCCGCTCGCAGCACGCCTTCATCTATCTGCGCGGCGAGGTCGTCCCCGTTCTGCGCAGGCTGCACGAAGCCGTCCGCGAGGCCTACGCGGCGGGCTATCTCGGCAAGAACATCCTGGGCAGCGGCCTCGATCTCGATGTCACCGTGCACGCCGGCGCCGGCGCGTACATCTGCGGCGAGGAGACCGCGCTGCTCGACTCGCTGGAGGGCCGTCGCGGCCAGCCCCGGCTGCGTCCCCCCTTCCCGGCGGTCGCCGGTCTGTACGCCTGCCCCACCGTGGTGAACAACGTCGAGTCCATCGCCTCTGTTCCCGCGATCCTGAACCGCGGCAAGGACTGGTTCAGGTCCATGGGCAGCGAGAAGTCCCCGGGCTTCACGCTCTACTCCCTCAGCGGGCATGTCACCAACCCCGGCCAGTACGAGGGCCCCCTCGGCCTCACCCTGCGCCAGCTCCTCGACATGGGCGGCGGTATCCGCAAGGGCCACCGGCTCAAGTTCTGGACGCCCGGCGGCTCGTCGACCCCGATGTTCACCGACGAGCACCTCGACGTCCCGCTGGACTACGAGGGGGTGGGCGCCGCGGGCTCCATGCTCGGTACGAAGGCACTCCAGTGCTTCGACGAGACCACCTGCGTCGTACGCGCCGTCACCCGCTGGACCGAGTTCTACGCCCACGAGTCCTGCGGCAAGTGCACGCCCTGCCGCGAGGGCACGTACTGGCTGGTCCAGTTGCTGCGCGACATCGAGGCGGGCAAGGGCCAGATGTCCGATCTCGACAAGCTCAACGACATCGCCGACAACATCAACGGCAAGTCGTTCTGCGCGCTCGGCGACGGCGCCGCCGCCCCGATCTTCTCCTCGCTCAAGTACTTCCGCGGGGAGTACGAGCAGCACATCACCGGCAAGGGCTGCCCCCTCGACCCGTCCAGGTCGACCGCCTGGGCCGACAACCACCTGGAGGTGAACGCATGACCGTCACAACGTCGGCCGCCAACTCCGGGAGCGGTGAGGCCCCGGTCCCGCCCGAGGACCTCGTCTCGCTGACGATCGACGGCATCGAGATCTCCGTCCCCAAGGGGACCCTGGTGATCCGCGCCGCCGAACTGCTCGGCATCGAGATCCCGCGCTTCTGCGACCATCCGCTCCTCGACCCGGCCGGCGCCTGCCGGCAGTGCATCGTCGAGGTCGAGGGCCAGCGCAAGCCGATGGCCTCCTGCACCATCACCTGCACCGACGGCATGGTCGTCAGGTCGCAGCTCACCTCGCCGGTCGCCGAGAAGGCCCAGCGCGGGGTGATGGAGCTGCTGCTCATCAACCATCCGCTGGACTGCCCGGTCTGCGACAAGGGCGGCGAGTGCCCCCTCCAGAACCAGGCGATGCAGGTCGGCGAACCGGACACCCGCTTCGAGGGCAGGAAGCGCACCTTCGAGAAGCCCGTCCCGATCTCCACCCAGGTGCTGCTCGACCGTGAGCGGTGTGTGCTCTGCGCCCGCTGCACCCGGTTCTCCAACCAGATCGCGGGCGACCCGATGATCGAGCTGCTGGAGCGCGGCGCGCTCCAGCAGGTAGGCACCGGCGAGGGCGACCCCTTCGAGTCGTACTTCTCCGGCAACACCATCCAGATCTGTCCGGTCGGCGCGCTGACTTCGGCGGCGTACCGCTTCCGCTCCCGCCCGTTCGACCTGGTGTCCTCGCCGAGCGTCTGCGAGCACTGCGCGGGCGGCTGCGCGACCCGTACCGACCACCGGCGGGGCAAGGTCATGCGGCGCCTGGCGGCGGACGACCCCGAGGTCAACGAGGAGTGGATCTGCGACAAGGGGCGGTTCGGCTTCCGTTACGCGCAGAAGCCCGACCGGCTCACCACCCCGCTGGTACGGAACGCGGACGGCGTCCTCGAACCGGCGAGCTGGCCCGAGGCGCTGGAGGCCGCCGCCCGCGGTCTGGGCGCCGCGCGCGGCCGGGCGGGTGTGCTGGCGGGCGGCCGGCTCACCGTCGAGGACGCGTACGCGTACGCCAAGTTCGCCCGGGTCGCCCTCGACACGAACGACATCGACTTCCGCGCGCGCGTGCACAGCGCCGAGGAGGCCGACTTCCTCGCCGCCCATGTCGCGGGACGCGGCCGGGACCTGGACGGTACGGGACTCACCTACTCCACCCTGGAGAAGGCCCCGACGGTCCTGCTGGTGGGCTTCGAGTCCGAGGAGGAGGCGCCCGGCGTCTTCCTGCGGCTGCGCAAGGCGCACCGCAAGCACGGCCAGCGCACCTTCTCGCTCGCCACGCACGCCACCCGCGGTCTGGAGAAGGCCGGGGGCACGCTGCTTCCGGCCGCTCCCGGCACCGAGACCGAGTGGCTCGACGCGCTCACGTCCGCCACCGGGCTGGACGGGGAGGGTGCCCGCGCCGCCGAGGCGCTGCGGGAACCCGGCGCGGTGATCATCGTCGGCGAGCGGCTGGCGGCCGTGCCCGGCGGGCTCACGGCCGCGGCGCGCGCCTCCACCGCGACCGGCGCCCGGCTGGTGTGGATCCCCCGGCGGGCCGGCGAGCGCGGCGCGATCGAGGCGGGCGCGCTCCCGTCGCTGCTGCCCGGCGGCAGGCCCGCCACCGACTCGCGGGCACGCGAGGAGACCGCGGCGGTCTGGGGCGTACGGGAACTCCCGCACCACTACGGCCGCGACACCGGCCAGATCGTCGAGGCCGCCGCCACCGGCGAACTGGGCGCCCTGGTCGTCGCGGGTGTCGAGGTCGCGGACCTGCCCGACCCGGCGGGCGCGCTGGCCGCGCTGGACGCGGTCGGCTTCCTGGTCTCCCTGGAGCTGCGGCCCAGCGAGGTCACCGAGCGGGCGGACGTGGTCTTCCCGGTCGCGGCCGTCGCCGAGAAGCCGGGCACCTTCCTCACCTGGGAGGGCCGGGCGCGGACGTTCGAGGCCTCGCTCAAGCCCGAGCAGATGACCCGGCGCCTCGCGCCCAGCGACGCGCGGGTGCTGCACATGCTCGCGGACGCGATGGACACGCACTTCGCGCTGCCGGACCTCAGGGCCGTACGCGCGGAACTCGACCGGCTCGGCGGCTGGGAGGGGACACGCGCCACCGAACCGCTGGAGTCGTCCCGTCCGGTGCCGCGCCCCGGTGACGGCGAGGCGGTCCTCGCGGGCCACCGGCTGCTGCTCGACCAGGGCAGGCTCCAGGAGGGCGACGAGGCGCTGGCGGGCACCCGCCATGCCGCGGTCGCCCGGCTCTCCGCCACGACGGCCGCCGAGACGGGCGTCAAGAACGGCGACGAACTGGCCGTCACCGGGCCCGCGGGCACGGTCACTCTGCCGCTGCTGGTGACGGAGATGCCCGACCGGGTCGTGTGGCTGCCGCTGAACTCCACGGGCGGCGGTGTCCTCGCGGACACCGGGTCACGCCCCGGCACGCTGGTCCGCATCGGCCCGGCCAACCCGGCACCGGAGGTGCGCGCATGACCGCCCTGGCCCACTTCGCGGCGGCTCCGCAGACGGTTCTCGCGGCCGAGGACCTGTCGATGTTCGGCCGCGATCCGTGGTGGCTCGTGGCCGTCAAGGCCGTCTTCTGCTTCGCGTTCCTGATGGTGACCGTGCTCTTCTCCATCGTGTGGGAGCGCAAGGTCGTCGCCTGGATGCAGTTGCGCATCGGACCCAACCGGCACGGCCCCTGGGGCATGCTCCAGTCGCTCGCCGACGGCATCAAGCTGATGCTCAAGGAAGACGTGATCGTCAAGCGCGCGGACAAGGTCGTCTATGTCCTCGCGCCGATCATCGCCGCGGTGCCGGCCTTCATGGCGATCGCCGTGATCCCGTTCGGACCGGCCGGCAACGAGGTCTCGATCTTCGGCCACCGCACCACGATGCAGCTCACCGACCTGCCGATCGCGATGCTCTACATCCTCGCCGTCGCCTCGGTCGGGATCTACGGCATCGTCCTCGCGGGCTGGTCGTCGGGCTCGACCTATCCGCTGCTCGGCGGACTGCGCTCGTGCGCGCAGATGATCTCGTACGAGATCGCCATGGGCGCCGCGTTCGCCTCGGTCTTCCTCTACTCGGGGTCGATGTCGACCTCGGCGATCGTCGAGGCGCAGGCCGACCGCTGGTACATCATCCTGCTGCCGGTCTCCTTCATCATCTACATCGTCACGATGGTGGGCGAGACCAACCGCGCCCCCTTCGACATGCCCGAGTCCGAGGGCGACCTGGTCGGCGGCTTCAACACCGAGTACTCGTCGATCAAGTTCGCGATGTTCATGCTCGCCGAGTACGTCAACATGGTCACCGTCTCGGCCGTCGCGACCACCCTCTTCCTCGGCGGCTGGCGTGCCCCGTGGCCCATCTCGACGTTCTGGGAGGGCGCGAACCACGGCTGGTGGCCGATGCTCTGGTTCGTTCTCAAGGTGCAGCTCCTGCTCTTCTTCTTCATCTGGCTGCGCGGCACCCTGCCCCGGGTCCGCTACGACCAGCTCATGAAGCTCGGCTGGAAGGTCCTGATCCCGGTCTCGGTGGTCTGGCTGATGCTCGTCGCGACCGTACGGGCGCTGCGCAACGAGAACTACGACTTCCAGTCGATCGTGCTGTACGTCGGCGGGGCGGTCATCACGCTGCTGCTGCTCTCGTTCCTCGTGGACATCTTCCGCGACAAGCAGGAGAAGGCCGCGGCGGCGAGAGAGCCCGAGCCGCCGGCCTTCGACCCGATGGCGGGCGGATTCCCCGTACCACCGCTGCCCGGACAGACGCTGCCACCCGTACCGCGCAGGCGGCCGCGGCGTGAGCGCGAACTGATTGTCAGTGGTGGGGCCAATACTGTGAGTGACGGTACCGAGAGTGACGGAAAGGAGGCTGACGGTGTCTGACTCCTCGCACGGGGACATCCCCCGTCCTCCCCGGAATCCGGTGGCCGGCTTCGGCGTGACCTTCAAGGCCATGTTCAAGAAGCGGCTGACCGAGCAGTATCCGGAACAGCAGAAGGTGACGGCTCCGCGCTTCCACGGCCGGCACCAGCTCAACCGGCATCCCGACGGCCTGGAGAAGTGCATCGGCTGCGAGCTGTGCGCCTGGGCCTGCCCGGCGGACGCGATCTATGTGGAAGGCGCGGACAACACCGAGGAGGAGCGCTACTCCCCGGGTGAGCGGTACGGCCGCGTCTACCAGATCAACTACGCGCGCTGCATCCTCTGCGGCCTGTGCATCGAGGCGTGCCCGACCCGGGCGCTCACGATGACGAACGACTTCGAGCTGGCCGACAGCTCCCGCGAGAACCTGATCTACACGAAGGAGCAGCTCCTCGCGGGGCTGGAGGAGGGCATGGTCGAGTCACCGCACTCGATCTTCCCCGGCACGGACGAGCAGGACTACTACCGGGGGCTGGTCACCGAGGCCGCGCCCGGCACGGTCCGGCAGGCCGCGGTGAGCAAGGGCGAGACACCGTCCGGCGAGGGGGCCGGCGCATGAGCACGCTTGCCGCCTCCGCCGGTTCGCTGGCGACGTTCACCTCCGCGGCCTCCACCACCTCGACCGGTGAGGCCGTCCAGTTCTGGGTTCTCGGCACCGTCGCGGTGATCGGCGCGCTCTGTACGATCCTGATGAAGAAAGCCGTGCACAGCGCGCTGAGCCTCGCCGGGACGATGATCGTCCTGGCGGTCTTCTATCTGGCCAACGGGGCGTACTTCCTGGGCGTCGTCCAGATCATCGTCTACACCGGCGCGATCATGATGCTGTTCCTCTTCGTGGTCATGCTGGTCGGTGTCACGGCCGCCGACTCCCTCAAGGAGACGCTCAAGGGCCAGCGGTGGCTGGCCGCCCTGTGCGGGCTGGGCTTCGGTGTGCTGCTGATCGCGGGCATCGGCAACGCCTCGCTGGACTCCTTCACGGGGCTCGGCCAGGCCAACGCCGGCGGCAATGTCGAGGGACTGGCCGCCCTGCTCTTCACCAAGTACGTCTTCGCGTTCGAGATCACCGGCGCGCTGCTGATCACCGCGTCGGTCGGCGCGATGCTGCTGACGCACCGGGAGCGCACCGAACGCGCCAAGACGCAGCGGGAGATGGCCGAGGAGCGGGTGCGCGCCGGCACACAGCTCCCGCCGCTGCCCGCGCCCGGTGTCTACGCCCGGCACAACGCGGTGGACATCGCCGGGCTCCTGCCCGACGGCACCCCCTCCGAGCTGACGGTCAACAAGACGCTGAAGGACCGGGGCCAGATCCGCGACGTGTCGAACGAGGCCATCGCGGACCTGAAGGCGCTGGAGCGGCGTTCCGCGGAGCGGCTCGGCCGCGACGAGGAGGAGGTCAACTCGTGAACCCGGTCTACTACCTCTATCTCGCCTCTCTGCTCTTCACCATCGGCGCCGCCGGTGTGCTGATCCGGCGGAACGCGATCGTGGTCTTCATGTGTATCGAGCTGATGCTCAACGCCTGCAATCTCGCGTTCGTGACCTTCTCCCGGATGCACGGCAATCTCGACGGCCAGATCATCGCCTTCTTCACCATGGTCGTCGCAGCCGCGGAGGTCGTGGTCGGGCTGGCGATCATCGTGTCCGTGTTCCGTTCCCGCCACTCGGCCTCGGTCGACGACGCCAGCCTGATGAAGCTCTGAGGGGTCGCTGAATCGTGGAGAACTTGATCGCGCTGCTCATCGCGGCGCCTCTACTGGGAGCCGCGGTCCTCCTCTGCGGGGGCCGCCGGCTCGACCGTGTGGGCCACTGGCTCGGCACGCTGCTGGCCGCGGCGTCGTTCGTGACCGGCGTGGTGCTGTTCACCGACATGCTCGGCAGGAGCGGCGACGGACGTACGCTGCACCAGCACCTCTTCAGCTGGGTTCCCGTCGAGAGCTTCCAGGCGGACATCGCCTTCCAGCTCGACCAGTTGTCGATGACCTTCGTCCTGCTGATCACCGGTGTGGGCACACTGATCCACATCTACTCGATCGGGTACATGGAGCACGACGAGCGGCGCCGCCGCTTCTTCGGCTATCTGAACCTGTTCCTGGCGGCGATGCTCCTGCTGGTCCTCGCCGACAACTACCTCCTGCTGTACTTCGGCTGGGAGGGCGTCGGTCTCGCCTCGTACCTGCTCATCGGGTTCTGGCAGCACAAGCCCAGCGCGGCCACCGCCGCGAAGAAGGCCTTCCTGGTCAACCGCGTCGGCGACATGGGTCTGTCGATCGCCATCATGCTGATGTTCACCACCTTCGGGACCTTCGCCTTCGGTCCGGTCCTGGGCTCCACCGGGGACGCCTCCGAGGGGAAGATGACGGCGATCGGCCTGATGCTGCTGCTCGCCGCGTGCGGCAAGTCGGCCCAGGTGCCGCTCCAGTCGTGGCTCGGTGACGCGATGGAGGGCCCGACCCCGGTCTCGGCCCTGATCCACGCGGCGACGATGGTGACCGCGGGCGTGTATCTGATCACCCGGTCCGGTGCCATCTTCAACGCCGCCCCGGACGCCCAGTTGGTCGTCGTGGTGGTCGGCGCGGTGACGCTCCTCTTCGGTGCGATCGTCGGTTGCGCGAAGGACGACATCAAGAAGGCCCTCGCCGGGTCCACGATGTCGCAGATCGGCTACATGATCCTGGCGGCGGGCCTCGGCCCGATCGGCTATGTCTTCGCGATCATGCACCTGGTGACGCACGGCTTCTTCAAGGCCGGGCTCTTCCTCGGGGCCGGTTCGGTCATGCACGGCATGAACGACGAGGTCGACATGCGGAAGTACGGCGGTCTGCGGACCTACATGCCGGTCACCTTCGTGACCTTCGGGCTCGGCTATCTGGCGATCATCGGCTTCCCCGGTCTGTCCGGGTTCTTCTCCAAGGACCTGATCATCGAGGCGGCCTTCGCCAAGGGCGGCACGCAGGGCTGGATCCTCGGCTCCGTCACGCTGCTCGGCGCCGCGATCACCGCGTTCTACATGACCCGCGTGATGCTGATGACCTTCTTCGGCGAGAAGCGCTGGCAGCCCGACGAGAACGGACACCAGCCGCATCCGCACGAGTCCCCGAAGTCCATGACCATTCCGATGATCATCCTGGCCTTCGGCTCGGTCTTCGCGGGCGGGTTCTTCGCCATCGGCGAGCGGTTCGTCCACTGGCTGGAGCCGGTCACCGGCTACCACCACGGAGAGCCGCCGGTCAGCGCGGCGACCGTCACCGGGGCCACCATGGTCGTCCTGGCGATCGGGGTCGCGCTCGCCTGGGTGATGTACGGACGCCGGCCGGTCCCGGTGACCGCCCCGCGCGGCTCGCTGCTCACCCGGGCCGCCCGCCGCGATCTCCTCCAGGACGACTTCAACCATGTGGTCCTGGTCCGCGGCGGCGAGCACCTCACCCGCTCGCTGGTCTATGTCGACCACACCCTGGTCGACGGGGTGGTCAACGGCACCGCCGCGTCGTTCGGCGGGCTCTCCGGCCGGCTGCGCAAGCTGCAGAACGGCTACGCCCGCACCTATGCGGTCTCGATGTTCGGAGGTACGGCAGTGCTCATCGCCGCGACCCTGTTGATGAGGGCGGTGTAACCGGATATGTCGTTCCCTCTTTTGACGGCCACGGCGGCGCTGCCCGCGCTCGGCGCGATCGCCACGGCGGCCGTCCCGGCCGCCCGGCGCACCGCCGCCAAGTGGCTGGCGCTGGTCTTCTCCCTCGCCACGCTGGTGCTGGCCGCCCTGGTCGTGGTCCGCTTCGAGCCGGGCGGCGCCCGGTACCAGCTCACCGAGTCGCACGCCTGGATCGCCGACTTCGGGGTGCGGTACGAGCTGGGCGTGGACGGCATCGGGGTGGCGCTCCTCGCGCTGACCGCGCTGCTGATCCCCTTTGTGATCCTGGCCGGCTGGCATGACGCCGACCCGCTGGAGGACGCCCGCCCGAACCGCCGCTGGCGGCCGACCCAGGGCTTCTTCGCGCTGATCCTGATGGTCGAGGCGATGGTGATCCTCTCCTTCGAGGCCACCGACGTCTTCCTCTTCTACATCCTGTTCGAAGCCATGCTCATCCCGATGTACTTCCTCATCGGCGGCTTCGGGGACCGGGCGGCCCCCGCCCAGTTCGCCGCCACCACGGCGGGCGGCGGGGACGAGGCGGCGGCGACCCAGCGTTCGTACGCGGCGGTCAAGTTCCTCCTCTACAACCTGGCCGGCGGCCTGATCATGCTGGCCGCGGTCATCGGGCTCTATGTCGTCGCGGGCACCTTCTCGCTCTCCGAGATCGCCGAGGCGCGGGCCAACGGCTCCCTGTCGATCGCGACCAGCACCGAGCGATGGCTCTTCCTCGGCTTCTTCTTCGCGTTCGCGGTGAAGGCGCCGCTGTGGCCGCTGCACACCTGGCTGCCCAACGCCATGGGCGAGTCCACCGCGCCCGTCGCCGTACTGATCACGGCGGTGGTCGACAAGGTCGGCACCTTCGCGATGCTGCGCTTCTGCCTCCAGCTCTTCCCCGAGGCGTCCACCTGGGCCACCCCGGCGATCCTGGTGCTGGCGCTGATCAGCATCGTCTACGGAGCGCTGCTCGCGGTGGGCCAGCGCGACATCAAGCGGCTGATCGCCTACGCGTCCATCTCGCACTTCGGCTTCATCATCATGGGCATCTTCGCGATGACCAGCCAGGGCCAGTCGGGCGCCACGCTCTACATGGTCAACCACGGGATCTCGACGGCCGCGCTGATGCTGGTGGCCGGGTTCCTGATCACCCGGCGCGGCTCGCGGCTCATCGCGGACTACGGCGGTGTGCAGAAGGTCGCCCCGGTCCTCGCGGGCACGTTCCTGATCGGCGGTCTGGCCACGCTCTCCCTGCCGGGGCTCTCCCCGTTCGTGAGTGAGTTCCTGGTCCTGGTCGGCACCTTCAGCAGATATCCGGTCGTCGGCATCATCGCCACCGTCGGCATCGTGCTCGCCGCCCTCTATGTCCTCGTGCTCTACCAGCGCACGATGACCGGGCCGGTGAAGGCCGAGGTCAGGACGATGCCCGATCTGAGGATCCGGGAGCTGGTGGTCGTCACCCCGCTGATCGCGCTGCTCCTCTTCCTGGGTGTCTACCCGAAGCCGCTCACCGAGATCGTCAACCCGGCGGTGGAGCACACGTTGTCCGACGTACAGCAGTCCGACCCCAAGCCCGAGGTGGAGGCCGCCCCGTGAGTGCGACAGTCGTCCACAGCCTGTGGACAACGGCGGCGGCCGACGGGATCGACAAGATCCCGGCCCCGACCATCGAATACGCCCAGTTGGCGCCGACCCTGATCGTGGCGGGCGCCGCCGTCCTGGGGATCCTGATCGAGGCGTTCGTCCCTCGTAAGGGGCGCTACTACGCCCAGGTCTTCCTCTCCGTCGTCGCCCTGGCCGCCGCCTTCGCGGCGGTGGTCGCCCTGGCGGCCGGCGGATACGGCACGACCAAGAAGCACCTCGCGGCCATGGGCGCCATCGCCGTCGACGGCCCGGCGCTCTTCCTCCAGGGCACGATCCTGCTGGCCTCGATCGTCGCCGTGTTCACCTTCGCCGAGCGCCGGCTCGACCCGGAGTCGCACGGCAACCGGCTCGACTCCTTCGTCGCGCAAGCCGCGGCCGTGCCCGGCAGCGAGAGCGAGAAGTCCGCGGTCAGGGCCGGGTTCACCACCACCGAGGTGTTCCCGCTGGCCCTGTTCGCCGTCGCGGGCATGCTGGTCTTCCCGGCGGCCAACGATCTGCTGACGCTCTTCATCGCGCTGGAAGTCTTCTCCCTGCCGCTCTATCTCCTGTGCGCCCTCGCCCGCCGCAAGCGGCTGATGTCGCAGGAGGCCGCGGTCAAGTACTTCCTGCTGGGCGCCTTCTCGTCGGCCTTCCTGCTCTTCGGGATCGCCCTGCTCTACGGTTACGCGGGCTCCGTGTCGTACGCGCGGATCGCGGAGGTCGTCGACGGCACCGTCCAGAACATCAGCCCGACGCTCGCGGACACCATGGGCAACGACGTGCTGCTGCTCATCGGCGGCGCGCTTCTCCTGATGGGGCTGCTCTTCAAGGTCGGCGCGGTGCCGTTCCACATGTGGACGCCGGACGTCTACCAGGGCGCCCCCACCCCCGTCACCGGCTTCATGGCGGCGGCGACCAAGGTGGCGGCCTTCGGCGCGCTGCTGCGGCTGCTGTATGTCGTCCTGCCGGGGCTGAGCTGGGACTGGCGGCCGGTCATGTGGGCCGTCGTGATCGTCACCATGCTGGGCGGCGCGATCGTCGCGATCACCCAGACCGACATCAAGCGGCTCCTGGCGTACTCGTCCATCGCGCACGCGGGCTTCATCCTGGCCGGTGTGATCGCCGCGACGCCCGAGGGCATCTCGTCCGTCCTCTTCTATCTGGGCGCGTACTCCTTCGTCACGATCGGCGCGTTCGCGGTCGTCACGCTGGTACGGGACGCGGGCGGCGAGGCGACGCACCTGTCCAAGTGGGCCGGGCTCGGGCGGCGTTCGCCGCTGGTGGCGGCGGTCTTCGCGGTCTTTCTGCTCGCCTTCGCCGGTATCCCGCTGACCTCGGGATTCTCCGGGAAGTTCGCGGTGTTCAAGGCGGCGGCCGACGGCGGCGCGGGTGCGCTGGTGGTGGTCGGTGTGATCGCCTCCGCGATCGCGGCGTTCTTCTACATCCGGGTCATCGTGCTGATGTTCTTCAGCGAGCCGAGGCCCGAGGGCCCCACGGTCGCGGTGCCCTCGGCGCTGACGAGCGTGGCGATCGGGGTCGGTGTGGTGGTCACGCTGGTGCTGGGGGTGGCTCCGCAGTACTTCCTGGATCTGGCGAGCCAGGCCGGGGGCTTCGTGCGCTAGCGCCTCGCGGCCGCCGTACGGGCGCGGCCGCTGTACGGGCCACCGTCCCCGTACGGGCCACCGTCCCCGTACGGCGGCTCCATGGACACGACAGGGCCCGGCACCTCACCGAGGTGCCGGGCCCCGCGCGTGGGTCATCCGGAGACGATCCGGCCCGTCACCTCGCCGAGTCCGACCCGGGTGCCGTCGGGGCCCGGTGCCCAGGCCGTCAGGGTGACCTCGTCGCCGTCCTCCAGGAACGTCCGCTTGCCGTCGGGCAGTTCGAGCGGCTCGGTGCCGTTCCAGGTGAGTTCCAGGAGCGAGCCCCGCTCCTCGCGTGCCGGGCCGCTGACCGTACCGGACGCGAAGAGGTCGCCCGTACGGAGCGAGGCGCCGTTGACCGTCATATGGGCCAACTGCTGGGCCGCCGTCCAGTACATCGTGGAGAACGGCGGCTCCGAGACCACCTGGCCGTTGAGGGACACCGTGATCCGCAGATCGAAGCCGCCCGGCTCCTCGTCGTCCGCGTCGTCCAGATAGGGGAGCAGCGCTTCGGTACGGGCCGGGGGCGCCACCCGGGCCGCGTCCAGGGCCTCCAGCGGGGTCACCCAGGCCGAGACGGAGGTGGCGAAGGACTTCCCGAGGAACGGGCCGAGCGGTACGTACTCCCAGGCCTGGATGTCGCGTGCCGACCAGTCGTTGAGGAGGGAGAGGCCGAAGACATGGTCGCGGAAGGACGCCGGCTCCACCGCCGTGCCCCGCCGCGAGGGCGTCCCGACGACAAAGCCGACCTCCGCCTCGATGTCGAGCTTGCCGGAGGGCCCGAAGACGGGCGCCGGGTCGGACGGCGCCTTGCGCTGGCCCGAGGGGCGCACCACCTCCGTACCGGAGACGACGACCGTGCCGGCCCGGCCGTGGTAACCGATCGGAAGGTGCTTCCAGTTGGGGGTCAGCGCGGCACCGTCGGGCCGGAAGATCCGGCCCACATTGGTGGCGTGGTGCTCGCTCGCGTAGAAGTCGACATAGTCCGCGACCTCGTACGGCAGATGCAGGGTGACGGCGCCGAGCGGGTGGAGCAGGGGCTCTATGTCCGCGCGGTGCGCGGGGACCGTGACCCACGCGGTCAGGGCGCGGCGTACATCGCGCCAGGCCGTGCGCCCGGCGGCCATCAGGGGGTTGAGGCTCGGACGGTCGAGCAGCGCCGCGTACGGGGAGCCCAGGGCCTTGGCCGCCGCCCCCGCGTCGAGCACCTGATCGCCGATACGGACCCCCAGCCGGCGGCGGTCGGGCTCGTCGGCCGTGGAGAAGACTCCGTACGGCAGGTTGTGCGGGCCGAAGGGGTCGCCCTCGGCCGGTACGAGCGGGCTCTGCTCGGGCATTGGTGCTGCCTCGCTTTCCGGATCGATGCAGGACACGTTACGTCGGCGTTGCCCCGCCGCGGCAGTGGTGAAAAGCCTGATCAGTCGCGAAAGCGCGGGGTGTACCCGACGGGTGGGCGACCGTACCCGCGGTAGCCCCGGACGGGCGCCCTCCCGGGGCCCCGGCGGTCCCCGGCGGGCCCGCCGGGGACCGTCCGGCCGAGACGGGGGCCCGGGGGAGTCGCCGGCGCCTGAGCGGGCAGACGCCGACAGACGCCGACAGACGGCGGCTGTCCCCTGTTCGCCCGGGTGTCGGTCGCCGTTCCGGACAAAACGACTGCTCCCGGTCGTATGACTGATCCCGAACATACCGGCGGTGCCGGGAAGGCGCCCATGGTGATCGAAAGGCGACCGGATACGCTGACTTGAGTGATGACAGCGACACATCGACAATCCGTGTGATCGTCAGCAGACAGGAGTACCTCTCGTGACCGTCGTCGGGCCGTTCGGGCTGAGCGTGCGGGACCAGGCTCTTGAGGCCGATGTCCAGACCGGACTGGCGGCTGTCGAGGCGGGGCTGCTCGAAGCCACCAAGAGCGAGGTGCCCTTCATCACGGAGGCCGCCCAGCATCTGGTACGGGCCGGCGGCAAACGGTTCAGGCCGCTGCTGGTGATGCTCGCGGCCCAGTTCGGTGACCCGTACGCGCCCGGGGTCGTGCCCGCGGCCGTGGTCGTCGAGCTGACGCATCTCGCGACGCTGTACCACGACGACGTGATGGACGAGGCGGAGGTCCGCCGCGGGGTGGACAGTGCCAACGCCCGCTGGGGAAACTCGGTCGCCGTCCTCACGGGTGACTTCCTCTTCGCCCGCGCCTCGCACATCCTGGCGGACCTGGGCCCCGAGGCCGTCCGTGTCCAGGCGGAGGCGTTCGAGCGGCTGGTGACGGGCCAGATCCTGGAGACGGCGGGACCGCGTGACGGACGCGATCCGGTCGACCACTACCTCGATGTCGTCGGCGGCAAGACGGGCTCGCTGATCGCCGTCTCCGGCCGGTTCGGCGCGATGATGTCCGGCGCGGACGAGACCGTCGTCGACATCCTGACGCAGTACGGGGAGCGGCTCGGCGTCGCCTTCCAGCTCGCCGACGACGTCCTCGACATCGCCAGCGACTCCCACGAGTCGGGCAAGACCCCCGGCACGGATCTGCGCGAGGGCATCCCGACGCTGCCGGTGCTGCTGCTGCGCGCACAGGCCGCGGCCCACGGGCTCCCGGACGATCTGGCACTGGTCGAACTGCTGGACGGCGACCTGGCGGACGACGCGCGGCACGCGGAGGCACTGCGCCGGCTGCGGGCGCATCCGGCGCTGGAGCAGGCGCGGCGCGACACCGTGCGGTACGCGGAGGAGGCGCGGGCGGCGCTGACGCCACTGCCGGAGTGCTACGCGAAGTCGGCGCTCGTGGAGCTGTGCGACGCGGTGGTCCACCGCGCGGGCTGACCGCGCGAGCTGACCGTGCGGGCTGACTGTGCCGTCTGGCTGTGCGGGCTGACGGGCCCTCATCGCCCGGGATCACTCCGGTGGTGGGGGTGGCCGCCGCTGTTGAGACCCTCCCCGGCACCCTCCCGAGTGGATCACCGGGCGGTCCCCTACGGGGCGGAGGAGGCATCTCATCCGAATGTCATCCCATAGCAGTACGGGAAGTTGCTCCCGGGGTCTGACGCTTACTGCGGGCCGATTTGGTCAGATGGACAACACCACTCCTGACCAATTCGGGTGAGAATGGCGGCGCGGAGTGGACGAGTGCAGAGGACGGAAGGCCGCCGACCACGGAGGTAGGGCACACATGGCACCGAACGACAGCGCACAGGCCACCGAGGAGGACAGGGAGCCCCGCGCGGGCCGTCGTATGGCGGCGCGTTACGCGGTCCCTGTCGCGGTGGCGGGGGTGGCTGCGGCGACCATCGGGCTCGTCCCGGCACTCGCCGCGAGCGGAGATCCCGAACTGCCGAAGATCAGCGCGCAGGAACTCATCGAGAAGATCGCCGCGTCGGACACCGAGCGGCTCTCGGGCTCGGTGAAGATCACCACGGATCTGGGGCTCCCCTCGCTGGGCGGCCTCGGATCCGCGGCGGGCAGCACCTTCGCCCCCCAGGGCGGCGCGGGCGCGAGCGGATCCACCGCGGACCCCAACGCCAAGCTGATGGAGCTGACCTCCGGCACGCACACCCTGCGGGTCGCGGCGGACGGCCCCGACAAGCAGCGGGTCTCGATCCTGGACGACGCGGCCGAGTACAGCCTGATCCGCAACGGCGGCGAGGTCTGGGCCTATGACAGCGCCACCGACGAGGCGTACCACGCCACCTCCCCGAAGGACGGGAAGAAGGGCACGCACCAGCGCGGCGATGGGCACGCGGGCGCCAAGGGCGCGCCGGCCACGCCCCAGGACTTCGCGGAGGAGGCGCTGAAGGCCTCGGCCGGCACCACCTCGGTGACGGTCGACGGGACGACCCGGATCGCCGGGCGTGACGCCTACCAGCTTCTCGTCAAGCCCAAGCAGGCCGGTTCGACGGTCGGCTCGATCAAGATCGCGGTCGACGCGAAGACCGGCACCCCGCTCAAGTTCACCCTCACGCCGAGCAGTGGCGGCAAGGCCGTGGTCGACGTCGGCTTCACCAAGGTGGACTTCGCCAGGCCCGCCGCCTCCACCTTCGACTTCACGCCTCCCAAGGGCACGAAGGTGACCCGGGACGACGACCACAAGGCGCCGAAGATCCCCGAGGCGGACACGGACGCCTTCACCGAGTCCGGCGGCGGGAAGGTCATCGGCAAGGGCTGGAACGCCGTCTACGAGCTGACGACCCCGGGCGGCGCGGACGTGCCCTCGGCGGCGTCGGGCGAGCTGCCGGCCGAGGCGCAGTCGTTCCTCGACGCGCTGGGCGACAAGGCCACCGGGAAGTTCGGCTCGGGCACGGTCTACAAGACCCGTCTCGTCAACGCTCTGCTGACGGAGGACGGCAAGGTCTATGTCGGCGCCGTGACGAAGGACGTGCTGGTCAAGGCGGCCAACGAGGCCAAGTGACCCGTTGAAGGACCGCCCCGTCGTACGGTGTGTGCGGCGGGGCGGAACGCTGACCGGGGCCGGTCCGTTCCTCGAAAGGGTGCCCGACGCGTACGGGAACGGAGGAGCGGGATGACAGCCGTCACCGGGACAGAGCCCGGCGGGCCCGGCGTACCGGGCGCGCTCGGCGCTCCCGGCGTGCCCCGGGTGATCGAGACACACGGACTCACCAAGCGCTTCCGCGGCGGACAGCTCGCCGTCGACCACCTCGATCTGACCGTGCCCGCCGGGAGTGTCTTCGGCTTTCTCGGCCCCAACGGCTCGGGCAAGACGACCACCATCCGGATGCTGATGGGGCTGATCCAGCCGACCGCCGGCTCGGCCACACTCCTCGGCCGTCCCGTGCCGCGCGCGGCCCACGCCGTACTGCCGCAGGTCGGCGCGCTGATCGAGGGGCCCGCGCCGTACGGATATCTGACCGGCCGGGACAATCTCGTGCGGTACGACTCGGCGGATCCGACGGCCGATCCCCGCACCCGCCGCGCACGGGTGGCCGAGGCCCTGGACCGGGTCGGGCTGACCGCGGCCGCGGGCAAGAAGGCGAAGGCGTACTCCCTCGGGATGAAGCAGCGGCTCGGGCTCGCCTCGGCCCTGCTGCGACCGCGCCGGCTGCTGGTGCTCGACGAACCCACGAACGGGCTCGATCCGCAGGGCATGCGCGAGATCAGGACCCTGGTGCGGGAGCTGGCGGCGGACGGCACGACCGTCTTCCTCTCCTCGCATCTCCTCGACGAGATCGAGCAGGTGTGCACGCATGCCGCCGTGATGGCCCGGGGACGGCTGATCACGCAGGGGACGGTCGCCGAGCTGGCGGCCGGGACCCGGGGCAGGCTGGCCGTCACCACCCCCGACCCGGGCGAGGCCGCCCGGGTGCTGAAGGAGCTGGGGGTGGTGGGAGTGACCGTGACGGACGACCGGGTGAGCGGGGAAGTGCCGACGGGCGAGGGAGAGCCGGTGGACCCGGCGGACCTGAACGCCGCGCTCGTGCGGGCCGGGGTGCGGGTGCGCTCCTTCGGGATCGAGCATGTCTCGCTGGAGGACGCCTTCGTCGCGCTGACCGGGGAGGGATTCGATGTCGCCGGCTGAGGGCGGAGCGGGCTCCGTGACCGGCGGCGAGGCCGTGACCGATGCCGGGGCCGACACTGTGACCGGAGCCGGAGCCGGAGCCGAGGCCGTGACCGATGCCGGGGTGGCGGGCGCGGCGGATATGCCGTCGGACGGGGTCCCGGGCCGCGCGTCCCGGCTGTGGTGGACGCTCGGACTGTTCCGCTCCGAGCTGACCCTCACCTTCCGGCGCTGGCGCACCCTCGCGCTGCTGGGGGTGCTGGCGGCCGTCCCGGTGCTCATCGGGGTCGCCGTGCGGATCCAGACGAGCGACAGCGCGGGCTCGGGCGGCGGCCCGCAGGGCGGTCCCGCCTTCCTCACCCAGATCACCAACAACGGACTCTTCCTGGTCTTCGCCGCGCTCGCCGCCACCCTGCCCGTCTTCCTGCCGATGGCGGTCGGGGTGGTCGCGGGCGACGCGATCGCGGGCGAGGCCGGCGGCGGCACCCTGCGCTATCTCCTGGTCGCTCCGGCCGGCCGGACCCGGCTGCTGCTCGCCAAGTACGCCTCCACGGCGGCCTTCTGCCTGGTCGCCACGGTGACCGTGGCGGTCTCGGCCCTTGCCGTCGGCGCGCTGCTCTTCCCGCTGGGTGATGTCACCACCATCTCGGGCACCCGGATCCCGTTCGGGGACGGGCTGATACGGGCCCTGCTGATCGCGGTCGTCGTGGCCGCCTCGCTGACCGGGCTCGCGGCGCTGGGGCTGTTCGTCTCCACCCTGACCGACAGCGGGATCGCGGCGATGGCGACGACCGTGGGACTGGTGATCACGGTCCAGATCCTGGACACGATCCCGCAGTTGCACGCGATACAGCCGTATCTCTTCCCGCACTACTGGCTGTCTTTCGCGGATCTGCTGCGTGAGCCGGTCCGCTGGGACGAGATCGTCAGAAACCTGGGGCTCCAGGCGCTGTACGCGGCCGTGTTCGGCTCGGCAGCCTGGGCACGGTTCACCGCGAGGGACATCACGGCCTGACTGTCCGCCCGGACGCCGGTGGCCGGTGCGTCCGGGCAGACAGGGGACTCCAAAGGGTCAGGAACTCCGAACGGGTTCAGGAACTCCGCAGGGGTCGGGCCGGGGGCGTCAGAAGGTCAGCCGCCAGCTGTTGATGTATCCCGTGTCCTGGGCCGCGACATCCTGGACCCGGAGCCTCCAGACACCGTTGGCGGTCTCGGTCGGTGTGTTCACCGTGTAGGTGGCGATCACATTGTCCGCGGAGTCGCTGCTGCTGGAGTTCTTCAGCCGGTACGCCGTACCGCTCGGGCCGACCAGGTCGATGACCACGTCACCGCGCCAGGTGTGCTTGATGTCCACGTCCACCCGCACCAGCGGGGCGCCGCCCGTACGGCCCGAGACGGTCACCGACGAGGTGACGGCGGCGCCGTTGTCGGGGATGGTGACATCCGTGAGGTTCTCGTAGACCGTGCCGGTGGGCGGCGGCACGCTGGCGGCCGACAGCGTCCAGACCGCGTGGGCGACGGCGTCGCTGTTGCGGTCGAGCGCGGTGTCGTTGATGTTCGCCGTCGAGTCGCAGGAGGAGTGGTAGCAGCGGTCGAAGGCCTGCCCCGAGGTGCCGCCCCACTTCTGTGCCTGGGCCGCGGTCTTGATGTAGTCGGCGCCGCTGAAGAGCCCGCCGACGGGGACGCCCACGTTCTTGAACGGGGCGTGGTCGGAGCGGCCGTCGCCCTCGGTCTCGATCTCGGTGGAGACACCGAGCCCCGCGTAGTAGTCCTTGAAGGTCTGCTCGATCGTCGGGTCGTCGTCATAGACGAAGTACCCGGCGTTCGGGGAGCCGATCATGTCGAAGTTCAGATAACCGCTGATCTTCGCGCGGTCGGCGGTCGGCAGGTTGTTGACGTAGTACCGGGACCCGACCAGACCCAGTTCCTCGGCGCCCCACCAGGCGAAGCGGAGGTGCTTGGCCGGCTGGAGCTGGGCCCGCGAGACGGCGAGCGCGGTCTCCAGAATGGCCGCGGAGCCCGAACCGTTGTCGTTGATGCCCGCGCCCGAGGTGACCGAGTCCAGATGGGAGCCGGACATGAGGACCTGATTCGGGTCACCGCCCGGCCAGTCGGCTATCAGGTTGTAGCCGGTGGCACCGCTGGAGGTGAACTGCTGGACGGTGGTGGTGAATCCGGCCGCGTCCAGCTTGCCCTTCACGTAGTTGACGGAGGCCAGATAGCCGGCGCGGCCGTGGGCGCGGTTGCCGCCGTTGGCGGCGGCGATCGACGAGAACTGCGTCAGATGCGCCTTGACGTTGGCGAGCGGGATGTCCGGGGCCGCGAGGACGGCCGCGGACGCGGACTGCACGGGTCTCAGAGAGGTGACGGGGGCCGCGGTCGCACTCGGCGCGGTGGCGGCGACCAGACCGGCGAGGGCCAGCCCGACGGGCAGGGCGACGCGGGCCGATATCGCGGGAATGCCGGGTATGGCCGATATTCGGCGCACTCCGGGAACGGAGAGTTTCATGTGGGGGCTCCGGATTCCGTACGGGGACAGGGACGGAACGTGCGAGACGCCCCACGGCGACTGTGGCGCGGGGCGTTGGAGCTGATGGTGCGCTGTGCGTGCTGAATGGTGAGTGAGAGCCTGACTCACCGTCAAGGGCGCCTACCGGTCACGGGTGTTCGCTGAGCGGATCCGGGGCGCTCGGTTCCAGGTGGGATCCCGGTGAGAGGTCTCAGGGAACCTGGTGGATGAAGAGGGCGCCGCAGGCGTGGCAGAGCGGCTGTCCGGCCGGGGTGCCCCATGCGTCCGCCGACTGGGTGAGGGCGTCCGCGTCCAGGTCCCGCCCGCACAGCCCGGTCGTCTCGTCCAGCCGGGTCATGTGCCACACCTCCAGCCGGGGGTACCGGTCGCGGGGCGACGAGCCGTCCGCGTACTCCGCGCGCATTTCGTACTGCATGCCGTATCTCCTGACCGGTGCGACAACCCGCGGCACCGCACCGGTGGCGCGGGAGGCGGGGGCGGGGGACCGGGGGAACAGAACCAGCAATGTCCGCGCCGAAGGGTGCCCGCCGCGCCGCCGTGGCACGAATGGGCGCCGACGAATCGATTCTGCGTTCAGCCGTTCGGCGGTGTGGCCGTGTCCTGACAGCGCTTGGACGCGATGACCACCGTGCGGGTGAAGTCCATCACAGGTGCGTTACGCCGAGTTCGAACCCCTTTTGCGCGCACCGCTGCCGGTCCGGGGGCGGTGTCGATTCCTGCTGGATTCAGTCAGCCGTGTGATCGGATACGACCATCACCTACCGTCCTCATGGCGATATCGACCCGGGCGGGCCGTTAGGCCGATGGTCATTTTCGCGCGCTCCGGGCGTGCGATCGGCAACGGTATGGTCATGTGTTGATGGGTCACTCTATTGCCGGGCATCTGCCAGAAGGTGTTCGTTCGTTTACCGCGTATGACGTCAGCGAATTCGCATTCTTGGCCCATTAGTTGGAGCTTGGGAACCGGCGCCGTCGGCGTGGTCGGATCCCCCGTGGACACGGAGCGGGAGGGCGACGCGAGACCGACGGTGCACACCGTCCGTCTGGTGGGGCCTGACCAGTGCGGGGATCTGCTCGACGAGTTCATGCGGGCCATGGACCGTATCGAGGACGGATTCCACCGCCATATCGGAATGCCGGCGTCCAGGGCCGCCGCTCTCGGTTCCGACGGTGGACCGGGACAGGTGTGCCATGCATGATCACGCCGATTTCCATGATCCGCACTACATTCGTTTCGCCGAGTCCAGGGAGCCCTATGGGACGGACCTGTCGGAGGGGATCGGTTCTCCGCAGGAGCACGGCGGCTATCCGGATCCCGGTGCCTTCGTGGAATCCGGCGGGTATCAGGACCCCGGCGCCTACCGGGATTCGGGCCTCTATCCGGAGCCCGGTTTCGATCCGGTCCTGGACACGATCAGTCTTGAGGAAGGACTCGCCCAGCTTCTGCGCGCGTCGGCCCCCGACGGTGTCCCGGCCCCCGCCTCGACCCCCGTCCCGCCGCCGGTGCCCGTACCGCGCCCGCGCTCCCGCAACCGCCGCAAGCCCAAGGAGCCGCGCTGGCGTGCGGGGACCTGGGTGAGGGTGTTCAGCCTGCTGCTGTCCGCGCTGACGGCCGCCGCGGTCACGGTGATCAGCGCCCTGGGCGCGAGCGTCTCGTACCACCCGCTCGAAGACATGGCGCTGACCGTCGCGCCGCCCGGACTGGCCCACTGGTGGCCGCTGCTGGTCTTCGGCCCCTGGCTGGTGGCGACGTTCTCCA
The DNA here is from genome assembly GCF_042890865.1 of Streptomyces sp. NPDC002018. Lineage (NCBI taxonomy): Bacteria > Bacillati > Actinomycetota > Actinomycetes > Kitasatosporales > Streptomycetaceae > Streptomyces > Streptomyces sp. NPDC002018. Next base: position 292,111 of record NZ_JBIASO010000006.1, on the reverse strand, counting down.
TCCTGCGTTCCGCGCTGCACCGCCGCAGGATCACCCACCCCTGGCTGATCCTGCTGCTCTTCTCCTCCGTCGCCGTGGCCCTGTGTGTGAGCGCCGCCCCCAAGACGCTCCCCGGAATCGCGGTGGCCGCGCTGCCCCCCATCTCGGCCTGTGCGTGCCTGTACCAGTTCATCCGGCAGATCGCGCTGACCCGCTTCCCCGAGCCCCGGCACACCACCACCCCGACCACCCACCGTTCCGTGCCCCGTCGGCGGCCTGTCGCCAAGAGGTGACCGGGGGCGGACGGTGTCGGCCCTCTTGCCTCTTCCCTGGTGCGCCGCCGCTCGTTCTGTCCTGAACGCACAGAGAATTCCTGCCCTCGGGGGGAGGTCAGGTCGCCGGTTCGCGACGGCCCGGGTCCTGCGCCGACAGTGCCGGTTCTGAGGACGACGGAGCCGGGGGCGCCGGTTCCGGGGACGGGACGGCCGGGGCCGCCGGTGGAGCCGCGGCGGCGGCGTTCGCCGCGAGCCGCAGTGCCTTCGCCCTCGCCCTCGTGCGGCGGGCGTTGCGCAGCGCGTCCCAGGTCAGGATCGCCAGTGCCAGCCAGACCAGTGAGAAGCCCGCCCACCGCTCCGGGGGCATCGCCTCGTGGAAGTAGAGGACTCCCAGCAGGAACTGGAAGACGGGGGCCAGATACTGGAGCAGCCCCAGTGTCGACAGCGGTACCCGTATCGCCGCCGCGCCGAAGCAGACCAGCGGCAGGGCGGTGACCACACCCGTCCCGGCGAGCAGGGCCATCTGTCCGGTGCCCTCGCTGCCGAACGTGGCCGAGCCCGACGCGCCCAGCCACACCAGATAGCCGAGCGCCGGCAGGAAGAGGACCGCGGTCTCCGCCGCCAGCGACTCCAGACCGCCGATGTTGATCTTCTTCTTGATCAGCCCGTATGTCGCGAACGAGAAGGCCAGGACCAGCGAGATCCACGGCGGCTCCCCGTATCCCACGGCCAGGACCAGTACGGCGGCGAAGCCGACGAAGACCGCCGTCCACTGGGCGGGCCGCAGCCGTTCCTTGAGCAGCAGGACGCCCAGGGCGATCGTCACGAGGGGGTTGATGAAATAGCCGAGCGAGGCCTCCACGACCCGGCCGGAGTTGACCGCCCAGATGTAGAAGCCCCAGTTGAGGGAGATGGTGACGGCGGCCACGGTGATGAGCCCCAGCTTGCGGGGCCGGCGTATCAGCTCGGTCACCCAGCCCCAGCGGCGCAGGGCCAGCAGCCAGAGTGCGACCACGCCCGCCGACCAGACCATCCGGTGGGCGAGGATCTCCGTCGCCCCGGCCGGTTCGAGCAGCGGCCAGAAGAGCGGGACCAGCCCCCACATCCCGTAGGCGCCGATCCCGTACAGCAGTCCGCTCCGCTGCTCGCTGTTCGCCTTCACTGACCCTCCCGGCCCCGACCGTCCCTCACCCCGTTCCGCCACGAAGGTAGCGCCGCGCGGGGCCCTGTGTCATTCCCGTACCGTCATACGGTCATGACAGTACGGGGCGGCGCGGGGCGGTACGGAGACGGTACGGAGGCGTCACGGGGGGTACGGAGGGCGTACGGCCGGTGAGGGGGCGTCAGGCCTTGAGCGCCTCGGCGACCGTGTCGGCGAGCGGGGTCGTCGGCCGTCCGGCCAGCCGCGCCAGATCGCCGGTCGTGCGGGCGAGCAGTCCCCGCGCCGTCGCGCGGTCCACGTCCACGAGGATCGCGGCGAACGGCTCGGGCACTCCGGCGCCGGTGAGGATCTCCAGCCGGGTCTCGGCCGGCACGTCGTTGTACACGATGGTCCTGCCGGTCTGCCGTGACAGCTCCGCCGCGTACTCCGCGAACGACCACGCCGTGTCACCGCTCAGCTCGTACACCGCGTTGAGATGGCCGTCGCCGGTCAGTACGGCCGCCGCCGCCGCGGCGTAGTCCGCGCGGGACGCGGAGGCGATCCGGCCCTCGCCCGCGTTGGCGACGACGGCGCCGTGCTCCAGCACGGGAGCGAGGTTCTCGGTGTAATTCTCGGTGTACCAGCCGTTGCGCAGGAAGGTGTACGGCAGCCCGGACTCCAGGATGAGCCGCTCGGTCACCTGGTGCTCGGCCGCCAGCTCGAAGTCGGCCTCGGGGCCGCCCAGCACGCCCGTGTACGCGAGCTGGGCCACGCCCGCCGCCCGCGCGGCCTCGATGACGGCGGTGTGCTGCGGCACGCGCCTGCCGACCTCGCTGCCGGAGATCAGCAGCACCCGGTCGCCCGCGTGGAAGACGCCGGCCAGTGTCTCGGGGCGGTCGTAGTCGGCGACGCGCAGCTCGGCACCGAGGGCCGCCAGGCCCGCCGCCTTCTCCTCGTTCCGTACGACGGCCGTGATCCCGCCGGCCGGGACATCGGCGGCGAGCAGGGCCTCGACGACCAGTCGGCCGAGGTGTCCGGTGGCTCCGGTGACAACGATGCTCATGGGGGGTTTCTCTCCAGTTCGTACGCGTTTACGACGTTCATCGGTTTCGTACCGCTCCGACGCTCACCCTAGGGGCTGCACTAACCGAGGGAAAGTACCCACTTTGAAGTAAGGTACTGGTGTGACCGTAACCAGCGCGCCGGACGTCAACCGGCAGATGTGTCCCTCCCGGCTGGTCCTGGAGCATGTGACGAGCCGCTGGGGCGTGCTCGTCCTGGCCGCCCTGCTGGAGCGCTCGTACCGCTTCAGCGAACTGCGGCGCGAGGTCGGCGGCGTCAGCGAGAAGATGCTCGCGCAGACGCTCAGGACCCTGGAGCGCGACGGCTTCGTCCATCGCGAGGCCCAGCCCGTCATCCCGCCGCGCGTGGACTACACGCTGACCGGACTGGGCAGGGAGGCCGCCGAGCAGGTCTGGGGGCTGGCCCGCTGGGCCGAGCGGCGGCTGGACGAGGTGTTCCTGGCCCGCGAGACATACGACAAGGCCCGGACCTCCTAGAGGAGGAGATCCGGGCCTCGGACGCGCGACGCGCCCGGCCGATGGCGGCTCAGCCGACGACGGTCCAGGTGTCGCCGCCCGCGAGCATCGTGGACAGATCGCCCTTGCCCTGCTGTTCCACGGCCCTGTCGAGCTGGTCCGACATCAGGGTGTCGTAAACCGGCCGTTCGACACTGCGCAGCACACCGATGGGCGTGTGGTGCAGGGTGTCCGGGTCCGCGAGCCGCGACAGCGCGAACGCCGTGGTGGGGCTCGCCGCGTGCGCGTCATGGACGAGGATCCGCGACTCGTTCTCGGGCGTGACGGCCACGACCTGGAGATCTCCGCTGGCGGGGTCCCTGACCACGCCCTTGGAGCCCTCGGCGCCGAAGCGGATCGGCTGCCCGTGCTCCAGCCGGATCACGGCCTCCTCCGCCTGCTGCTTGTCCTTCAGGACGTCGAAGGCGCCGTCGTTGAAGATATTGCAGTTCTGGTAGATCTCGACCAGGGCCGTGCCCGGGTGGTCGGCGGCCTGCCGCAGCACCTCGGTGAGGTGCTTGCGGTCGGAGTCGACCGTACGGGCCACGAACGACGCCTCCGCGCCGATCGCCAGCGACACCGGGTTGAAGGGCGCGTCGAGCGAGCCCATCGGCGTCGACTTGGTGATCTTCCCGACCTCGGAGGTGGGGGAGTACTGGCCCTTCGTCAGTCCGTAGATCCGGTTGTTGAACAGCAGGATCTTGAGATTGACGTTCCTGCGCAGCGCGTGGATGAGGTGGTTGCCGCCGATGGAGAGCGCGTCACCGTCGCCCGTGACGACCCAGACCGACAGATCGCGGCGCGAGGTGGCCAGTCCGGTGGCGATCGCGGGGGCCCGGCCGTGGATGGAGTGCATCCCGTACGTGTTCATGTAGTACGGGAAACGGGAGGAGCAGCCGATGCCGGAGACGAAGACGATGTTCTCCTTGGCCAGGCCCAGTTCGGGCATGAAGCCCTGGACCGCGGCGAGGACCGCGTAGTCACCGCAGCCGGGGCACCAGCGGACCTCCTGGTCCGACTTGAAGTCCTTCATGGACTGCTTGGCCGCGGCCTTGGGCACCAGCGTGAGCAACTCGTTCGCATCAGACATCGATGGCCTCCTTGAGAGCCGTGGCGAGCTGCTCGGCCTTGAACGGCATGCCGTTGACCTGGTTGTACGAGTGCGCGTCCACCAGGTACTTCGCCCGCAGCAGGGTGGCGAGCTGGCCGAGGTTCATCTCCGGCACCACGACCTTGTCGTAACGCCCCAGAATCTCGCCGAGGTTGCGCGGGAAGGGGTTGATATGACGCAGATGGGCCTGCGCGATGGGTGTGCCGCCCCTGCGCAGCCGGCGGACGGCGGCGGTGATCGGGCCGTAGGTGGAGCCCCAGCCCAGCACCAGCGTGCGGGCGCCGTCCGGGTCGTCGACGGTCACATCGGGGACCTCGATACCGTCGATCTTCGCCTGGCGGGTGCGCACCATGAAGTCGTGGTTGGCCGGGTCGTACGAGATGTTGCCGGTGCCGTCCTGCTTCTCGATCCCGCCGATCCGGTGTTCGAGACCGGGGGTCCCGGGCACCGCCCAGGGCCGGGCCAGGGTCAGCGGGTCGCGCTTGTACGGCCAGAACACCTCGGTGCCGTCGGCCAGTTCATGGTTGGGTCCGGTCGCGAACCGCACCCGCAGATCGGGGAGTTCCCCGGTCTCGGGGATCCGCCAGGGCTCCGAACCGTTGGCCAGATAGCCGTCGGAGAGCAGGAAGACCGGGGTGCGGTAGGTCAGCGCGATCCGGGCCGCCTCCAGGGCGGCGTCGAAGCAGTCCGCCGGGGTCCGCGGCGCGATCACCGGAACGGGGGCCTCGCCGTTGCGCCCGTACATCGCCTGGAGCAGGTCCGCCTGTTCCGTCTTGGTCGGCAGACCGGTGGAGGGACCGCCGCGCTGGATGGCGACGACCAGCAGCGGCAGCTCCAGCGAGACCGCCAGCCCGATCGTCTCCGACTTGAGCGCCACACCGGGGCCCGAGGTCGTGGTGACGGCGAGCGAGCCGCCGAAGGAGGCTCCGAGCGCGGCGCCGATGGCGGCGATCTCGTCCTCGGCCTGGAAGGTCCGTACGCCGAAGTTCTTGTGCCGGGACAGCTCGTGCAGGATGTCCGAGGCGGGGGTGATCGGGTACGAGCCCAGATAGAGCGGCAGCTCCGCCTGGTGGCCGGCGGCGATCAGCCCGTACGACAGGGCCAGGTTCCCGGAGATGTTGCGGTAGGTGCCCGCCGGGAACGCGCTGTCGGCCGGGGCGACCTCGTAGCTGACCGCGAAGTCCTCGGTGGTCTCGCCGAAGTTCCAGCCCGCGCGGAACGCGGTCACGTTCGCCTCGGCGATCTGCGGCTTCTTGGCGAACTTGGCGCGCAGGAAGCGCTCGGTGCCCTCGGTCGGCCGGTTGTACATCCACGACAGCAGCCCGAGCGCGAACATGTTCTTCGAGCGCTCGGCCTCCTTGCGGGAGAGCCCGAACTCCTTGAGCGCCTCGATCGTCAGCGTCGTCAGCGGTACCGGGTGGACCTGGTAGCCGTCGAGCGAGCCGTCCTCCAGCGGCGAGGTCAGATAACCGACCTTGGCCATCGGACGCTTGGTGAACTCGTCGGTGTTGACGATGATCTCCGCGCCCCGCGGCACATCGCCGATGTTCGCCTTCAGGGCGGCCGGGTTCATGGCGACCAGGACGTTCGGCGCGTCGCCCGGGGTGAGGATGTCGTGGTCGGCGAAGTGGAGCTGGAACGACGAGACACCCGGCAGGGTCCCGGCGGGCGCCCGGATCTCGGCGGGGAAGTTCGGCAGCGTCGACAGGTCGTTCCCGAACGACGCCGTCTCCGAGGTGAACCGGTCACCCGTGAGCTGCATCCCGTCCCCGGAGTCGCCCGCGAAGCGGATGATGACCCGGTCCAGACGGCGGATCTCCTTCTCGCCCGTGCTTTCCCGGCCCTCGTACCCGGACAGCGGGGCAGGCCGTCCGAGGACGGTGCGCGCGCTCCTGCCCGCGTCGTCGGCCTCATCGGCATGCTCTGCTGGGCTACTGACCTGGCTGGTCACTGAACTGGACCTCCCTCGAGGCGGCGGCTCGGGACCGGCCGGGCGCCCGGCAGTCCCGAAGGCCACCCTACGTCGGTAAGGGTCGCCTTCCCTTGGCCGATCGTATGATGGACGCATATCTGAGATGAACTGACGTGCCGGTTTGCCATAGTTTGCCCGCCCCCGTTTTTCTCCTCGACGTCGCTCGGTTCTCATCCTTTGGTACTACGTCCTGCTCGGGACTCGGTCGGGTCCGCGGACGGCCGGGGCCGTGAGCGGGACCGGCCGGCTCCGCGAGGGAGACCGGCCGTCCCCGCGGGGAGACCGGCCGTCCCTGCGGGGAGACCGGCCGTCCCTGCGGGGACGTGGTCAGTTCCGCAGATACGTGAGCACGGCCAGGACCCGGCGGTGATCCCCGTCACTCGGGGAGAGCCCGAGCTTCTGGAAGATATTGCTGACGTGCTTCTCGACCGCGCCGTCGCTCACGACGAGTTGTCTGGCGATCGCGGAGTTCGTCCGTCCCTCGGCCATCAGACCGAGGACCTCCCGTTCCCGGGGGGTCAGTCCGGCCAGCACGTCCTGTTTCCGGCTCCGGCCCAGAAGCTGGGCCACCACCTCGGGGTCCAGCGCGGTGCCGCCCCTGGCCACCCGTACGACGGCGTCCACGAACTCACGGACCTCGGCCACCCGGTCCTTGAGGAGATAGCCCACGCCCCGGCTGCTGTTGGCCAGCAGCTCGGTCGCGTACTGCTCCTCGACGTACTGGGAGAGCACCAGCACCCCGATCCCCGGATGGTCCCGGCGCAGCCGCACCGCCGCCCGTACCCCCTCGTCGGTGTGGGTCGGCGGCATCCGTACGTCCGCGACCACCACATCGGGCAGGGCGTCCCGGTCCGCCAGCTCGCCCACGGTCTTGATCAGCGCTTCCCCGTCACCGACACCGGCGACGACGTCGTGCCCCCGGTCGGTCAGCAGCCGGGTCAGGCCCTCCCGGAGCAGCACCGAGTCCTCGGCGATGACCACCCGCACCCTGTCCTCCACGACCCTGTAGCCCCCACTGTCCGTCGATGTCCGTGTCCGTCCGGCACCCGCGCGTCCCAGCATCCCAGCATTCGGATCGGTCCGCGCCCACGTACGACGAAACAGGACAGTCATGTGCGGATGCCTCCCGGGGAGGGGCACCCCGGGAGGCCTCGCTCCTACGGTCAGGTCCGCCATGCGCGATCCGCCCACATGCGATCCGCCCACACGCGTGGCCTGTGGCTCGGGGGCTGCGAGGGCTGCGAGGGCTGGGGGCTGGGGCTGCGGGGCCGGCTCGGGGGGCTTGGGGCCCGGGGGCCGGGCCGGGCGCGTCAGCCGCGCCAGGGCAGCTCCGCCGTCACCGTCGTCGGGCCCCCGGCGGGGGAGTCGATGACCAGGATGCCGTCCACCGCGTCCAGCCGCTCCGCCAGCCCGGCCAGTCCGCTGCCCGCCGAGGTGTCCGCGCCGCCCTTCCCGTCGTCCGTGACCTGGAGCATCAGCCGGCCGGACGTCTGCCACACCTCGACCGTGGCCCGCCGTGCCCGCGCGTGCTTGCTGACGTTCTGGAGCAGCTCGGAGACCGTGAAGTACGCGATGCCCTCGATCGCGGCGGCCGGCCGGGAGGGCAGATCGACGCTCACGCTCACCGGGACGGTGCAGCGGGAGGCGATGGCGGAGAGTGCCGCGTCCAGGCCGCGGTCGGTGAGGACGGCGGGGTGGATGCCGCGGGCCAGATCGCGCAGCTCCTGAAGCGCCGTCTTCACTTCCCCGTGCGCCTCGTCCACCATGCGCGCCGCGGCCTCCGGGTCCTCCGTGAGCTTCTCCTTCGCCAGCCCCAGATCCATGGCCAGGGCGACCAGCCGGGCCTGGGCGCCGTCGTGCAGATCGCGTTCGATGCGGCGCAGATCGGCCGCCGCCGTGTCCACGACCACCCCACGGTCCGACTCCAGCTCCGAGACCCGGGTGGCCAGCCGGGACGGCCCGAGCAGTCCCACGACCATCAGCCGGTCCACGGACACCAGGCCGCGTACCAGCCAGGGGCAGGCGAGGACGAACACCAGTCCGACCGCGCTGGTGACGCCGATCTCGAAGGGGGTGTCGAGGAAGATGCCGGTGCCCTCGCTGTCGCTGTACAGGGCGATACCCGGCTGGTCGAGATGGCCGGAGAACACCCACTGCCACAGCGGATAGGTGAACAGCGCCAGGGCCGTCACCCAGAACGTGACGGCGACGGTGAACGCGAACAGCGCCCACGGGAAGTGCAGCACTCCGTAGACGAGATGCCGCCAGGACACCCCGCTCTTCAGCATCGCGCCGACCCAGGACATCACCCCGCTCTTCTCGCCCCGTACGGGCACGGGGTCGGCCACGTCCAGTCCCAGCAGCCCCCTGGCCCGCGCCCGCTCCAGCATGCCGAAGCCGCGGCAGCCCGCCAGCCCCAGGGCCAGCACCGGAATGCCGAGGAAGGTGACGAGCAGCCCGCCGCCGAGCGAGAGCGTGGTGATCGCGTAGACGAAGAACACCGTGCTGATCGGCAGGCTGAGCAGCAGATAGCCGAACTCGCGCCAGGTGCGTCCCTCGACCGGCGCGCGCAGGGCGGGCGGGAGGAAGTGGGACCGTCGACGCGCTCCGTACGCGGGGCCGTGCTCACGTCCGTGCTCACGTCCGTGCTCATGTCCGAATACGGGGCCGTACCCGGATCCGAATGTGGGGCCGTACCCGGGTCCGTGCTCGGGGCCGTGATCCGACGCGTGGTCCGTTCCGTATCCGCGGTCCATGGCCATCGGGGGTGTCCGTTCTGCGAGCGGGCTGTGGCTGAGTGGGCGGTGGGCTTCCATGCACTCCATGCTGCTGGGACCGTGGCGCCGCCACCATGAGGGCGGTATCCGTCTTCGCCCTGGGGTTTTCCCCACCCCGGAGGGGGCGGTCGGCCACCCACGGGGGACGCCGTGTCTGCGGAGCGCCCGCAGGGCTCAGGCCTTTCCGCGCCGGCGCCAGGGCAGTTCCGCCGTGACGACGGTCGGGCCGCCGGCCGGTGAGTCCAGGACGAAGAGCCCGTCGACCGCGCCGAGCCGCTCGGCGAGACCGGACATGCCCGTACCGCCCTCCAGCCGCGCGCCGCCGCGTCCGTCGTCCGTGACCTGGAGCATCAGCCGGTCCTCCGTGCGCCACACCTCGACGGCCGCGGCGCGGGCCCCGCTGTGCTTGCTGACGTTCTGGAGCAGCTCGGAGACCGTGAAGTACGCGATGCCCTCGATCGCCTCCGCGGGCCGCTCGGTCAGATCGACGGTCACCTTCACCGGGACGGTGCAGCGGGAGGCGATGGCGGAGAGTGCCGCGTCCAGGCCGCGGTCGGTGAGGACGGCGGGGTGGATGCCGCGGGCCAGATCGCGCAGTTCCTGGAGGGCCAGCTTCACCTCGCCATGGGCCTCGTGGACCATGTCGGCCGCGGCCTCGGGATCCTCCGTGAGCTTCTCCTTGGCGAGGCCGAGCCCCATGGCCAGGGCCACCAGCCGGGCCTGGGCGCCGTCGTGCAGATCGCGTTCGATGCGGCGCAGATCGGCCGCCGCCGTGTCCACGACCACCCCACGGTCCGACTCCAGTTCGGCGATGCGCCGCTCCAGCTCGTCGGAGGGCGAGAGCAGCCCCCGGACCATCGCCCGGTCGGCGTTGGTGAGCCCGCGTGCCACATGGGGAAGGACCGGCCACAGGACGAACAGGCCCACCAGCGCGAGGGTGAACGTCACCACGCCCCAGGGCAGCCGGATGAATTCGTACAGCACGGTCCGCCAGGCGACCGGGTCCTTCACCCCCCTCCACACCCAGTCCAGCAGACCTTCGGAACGGCGCGCCCGGTCGCGCCGGCGCCCGCGCCCGTACGCGTACAGGGAGCTCGGTTCGTCGATCCGCACGCCCAGCAGCCCCCGCGCCCGCGCGCGCTCCGTCCGGCCGAGCCATCGCGCCCCCGTGAGACCGCCGACGAGCCAGGGCAGACCGATCACCGTCACCGACAGCGCCGCGCCCGTGGACACGGTGAACACCACATAGACGAATCCGGCCAGCGCGGCGGGCAGATTGGTGAGGAGATACGCGATCTCCTTCCAGGTCTGCCGGTCGTACGCGAAACGCACGGGTGGCGGCCGGTCGTCGTGGGGGAGGCTGTCGCTCACGGTCATGGGGCCAAGCCTGCACGTACGGGGTGCCGCACGCCATGGGGTAGCTGGGTGAGCCGGGGTAGGGATAACCCCACTGTCGAGACGGGGCTGCTTACCGTCTCTTTAAAGGCACCCCGGAAGGAGGCCCAGAGAGGCGCATGCTGCGAGTGTTGCTGGCAGTCGGCCGAGCGCTCTCTTGTCCGTGACAGTCCGAGTAAGTGCGCCCTGTGTCATGGCGTGTGGCTCCCTGTTTGGCTCCCCGCCGGAGCAACGAAACCGGCGGACCTGCACCAGTGAGGTGCGGGCCCGCCGGTTTGCTGCGACGTTCTCGTACGGTGCGACTTCACAGGTCAGGCGCCCCAGCCACCGGCCTCTGAAAGTGGGGTCCCGTCCGAGTCGTACAGCATCGCCTCAAGCCCGACGTACCCCGGGCCCGTGCCAGTGACTACCCCTGCCGGTCGCTGATAGAGAGCACCCGATCGGCGGTGCGGAAGGTCCACCGTGCGGACGTGCGTGAATCCCTGCCGCTGGTAGTAGCGCCCAAGCTGCGCATTGGTCCTCCATGCGTCCACCCGGAGCCACGACTTTCCCGCTTTCCTGGCTTTGCGCGATGCCCAATCAAGCATTGACGCACCCACGGATCGCCCCTGGGAAACCGAGAGAACGATGACCCGATGGGCATATAGGGCATCGTCGGGCGCATCTTCAGGGGTCCAGAATTCAGGGTCGGCAGATTCATCTACCGTAATCGTGCCCAGATTCACGCCGAAATCGTGAACGATATAGGCGGTACCGCACTCAATGTCATGCGAGATTTTCTCGACATTGGCGGGGTATTGCCACTGATCGATTCCCCTCTGTGCTAGCGCCCTAGACGCCTCACCCCACATCGAGGCAATTAGGTCCACATCGCTAGAGGCTGCGGGCCGGATGGTAATTCGATCACCCATTTTGACGCGTTCCCAACTCATAGCGGAGGACATTGCGGTCGGTAGGCATTGCGGTGACTGTGACCCGAACGGGGCCGCTCTCCGCGTATCCCGTACGACTCCTCACCAGCAGTGGCACCCCTGGCTCAACAGCTAGGTCATCGGCCTGTTTCGGATTCGGCATCACTGCCGTGACGTCGTCCACGTATCGCACCTGGGTATACCCCATGGATGCCATGTAGGCGATTACGCCTTCCGGAATATCGGCGGGCTCTGCGACAAGCGTGTTCTTCACGAGGCTGTTCGGATAGTACGAGTCTTCAGTTGACCAGGGCTGGCCGTCCACGAAACGCAGTCGACGACGGACAAGGACCAAATCCCCCGCTTCCAGGCCCAATTTCACAGCGATGTCCGGTGACGCCTTTTCGATGCTTACTGCGATGGTCTGACTCGGTGTGCGCCCTTGCTCTTGAATGTCCTGCACCCAAGCGTCAACACCCGCCGAGACGCGCCGGTCGTGATTCTCGGATCGCGATGCGTTGTAGACCAAGACGTCCTGCCGATGGACGAGGTACCCCTGTCCGTGGCTCGGGAAGATCAGCCCTTCCGTAACCAGTCGCTTGAGTCCAAGACGAACCGTGTTCCGGGAGGCGCCGAACCGTTCCATCAGCGTTCGCTCGCTCGGCAGCTTGCTGCCAGGGCCGTAGACGCCCGCGCCGATCTGCTCACGCAGGGCTGCTGCCATCTGCTCGTACAGGGGATCCGATCGAGTCGTCATGCCTCCATCTTGCCCCACCGGGTCAACTGGTTGGTACGAGTAGCACCAAAACTCTTGACGTCGACATCGGAAAGGGTGCAGAGTCTTCCTCAGGTGGTTGGTACCAGTTGAACCAGAGGAACCACTGCCTAGAGGGGCCTTCTTTGGGCTGCTCGACCGCATGACAAGGGGCCCGGGACAGAGCGGGCCGAGGTTCCCGGGCGCCTGGTCACCCCGGAGGGCTTAGACCGAAAGGTCACGTCTCCATACGCCTTCGCCGGGCATGGCGGCTCTTCCGTGAAACGGGAGTCGCAGTCCCGAAGGAGACACACGCACGTCATCAACTCTCGCAGCACCTTGCTGCGGCCGGTTGCCTCCTCCGCCCGTCCGGCCCCGCGAGGGGTTCGTACGGGCGGGGTTGAGGGGAGCCGGAACGTCCGGACCTAAGACCCCTGGAAAGGGGCCTCATGACAGTCACGATCATCGCCGTTCTTGGCACCCTCGCCGGTGCCGTAGTCGCCGGGCTCATGCAGCACCGGACGACGACCCGTACGGCCCGCGCCGCGCAGGCCGAACGCCGACGCCAGGCTCTCGCGGACGCCATCCCCGCCCTGCTCGGGGCGCTGGTCAAGCACCGCGAGAAGCAGTACGCGAAGATCGCGGATCGGCGCGACGGCCTGGCCGACACGGTCGAGTCCCGGCAGGCCCGGTACGCGGCCCACTCTGCGGTCACCAGCGCCATGGACACCCTGCACATGGTCACCCAGGACCGCGCGCTGCTCGACCTGGCCCAGGACGCCATCGACGCGGCCATGGCAATCGGAAACGCCCCCGCCACCGAGCTGGACGCGGCGGGCCTGCGGGCACGGCAGGCGCACACCGCCCTGCGTGTGGCGGGTGCCGCCCACATCCATGCCTGACATCTCGTCAGCGCACGATCCCACCCGAGGAGACCGTATGTTCCGCCGTCACACCGATGCGCAGGCCGCTTTGCGGCAGCAGGGCGACGACCTCAAGTGCCGTGACCGCGCCAAGAAGTGGGGCATGGCCGACAGCGCCAAGAAGTGGCAGGCCAGCGCCGACGCCGCGATGGACGAATTCGCGCGGATCACGCAGGAAGAGCACGACCGTCGTACCGCGCGCACCCCGAAGCGTCGCACCAAGTAGCACTACCAGCCCCGGCATCCACGTCGTGAGGGCGCCCGATCGGATCGGGCCCGGGGCGCTCCACCCACAAGCGGCGCGGCCCCGGTGTTCGAGCACCGGGGCCGCTGTTCGAGCCGTTTCACCTGCTAGGGAGAGACCGACTCATGAATCACATCGTTACTGTTCAGGAGGCCGTTACGGCGTTCGAGCCGTGGCTTGAGCCGACGGACGCGGAGCTGGACGCGGTCGAGCTGGAGTTGCCCGTCATCACGGCGGAGATCGCCTTGCTGGACGCGCAGATCATGACGCTGGACCGGCCGGTCAGCGAGCTGGACACCCGCCGCATCCGGCGGGCTCGCCGCCGGGTGCTGGCCGCCCGGCGGGAGCTCTCGAACCGCGCGGTGACTGTGCCCGGGGGTGCTGCATGAGCGCCCTGGACACCCGCCTGACCGCGGCTCACGCGGAAGTGAAGGCGGAGATCGCCCGGACGGACACCAAGACCGGGTTACTGCTGGCGTTCACCGGTGCACTGCTGGCCGGTGTCTGGACCGTTGCCAAGGACGTGCCCCTTCCGGTCGCCTCGCTGGTGGTGGGCGGTTTGGGTGTGGCGTTGCTGGTTGCGGCGGCTGCGGTGCTGCTCCGGGCGGTCCGCCCGAACTTGGGCGGGTCCCGGCCGGTGGGCTTCCCCCGGTGGGCTGCCCTCACGGCTGAGGACGTCCGCGCCGAGTTGGGTGAGGACAAGCTTGCCCAGCACGTTGTGGAGCTGTCCCGGATCGCTGTCCGGAAGTTCGTCGGCCTGCGGCGTGCGGTCGATCTGACGTGCGCGGCCGGTGTGCTGCTGATCGTGGCGGCTGTGATCGCGGTCGGGGGTGCGCTGTGAACCGCACTGCCAAGACCTTCGTTGTGCTGGCTCTGGTCGGCGTGGTCGCGATGGCGTTCCGGGTGTCCTGGAATGCCCTGCGTGACATTGCCCGGGCGATCGGTGCGGACGCGACGGCTGCCACGCTCTACCCGTTCGTGGTGGACGGACTGATGGCGCTGGCTCTGATCGCGGCCCTGGTGCTGGTCGGCAAGGACCGGTCGTTCGCGCTGCGGGTGCTGGCCGCCTACACGCTCGCATCCCTCGTCCTCAACTACGTCCACGGACTGGTTCCCGAGCTGCATGGCGGGGCGGCCGACTGGGGCCGACTGGCCGACTGGGACCCCGCCAACTGGGCTTTGGTCCTGCTCGCCACCAGTCTGCCGGTCGGGTCGATCTACTTCGGGTCCGATCTGGTCGCGAAGGTCCTTCACCACCGGCCGGTCGCCCCACCAGACAGCGGTACGAATGATCAGAAAACGACCGAGATTGAGATCAATCGGTCGATGTCTGACCTGGAAGTGTCGGCCGACGCGCCCGCAGAGGCGTCGGCGGTGCCGGTGGCCGCCCCCGTGCCGCTTCCCGCGCCAGCTCCGGTCGAACTGCCCGCGCCGGTCGAGCCGGTGCCGGTCGTCGCTGTGGTCGCGGCTGAGTCGGCCAAGCCCCGCCGGGCGACCGGTCGGGTTCCGGCAGCGGCGCGTACCGGTCGGCCGACCCGTACGGCGGACCAACTGCTTGATGAGGCACGGTCGGTGACGGCCGACTGGCCCGACGACCGGCTGACGGCCGACGCTATCCGCAAGGCGGTCCGTACGTCGGCGGAGAAGGCGCGCGGTCTGCGCGACACGCTCAAGTCGGAGCGCGCAGACGGCAACGCTGTTACCGACTCCCGTCAGGATGACGCTGCGGTGGTGGCGTGATGTCGGCCGCGTTCGGCACCTGCTACGACCCGAATGGTGAGCGCCACGGGATCCCGACGTTCCCGTGGCGTTTCGCTCCGGACGGCTACGCCACCCGCCGCCAGCTCCGCGCCGCCGGTCTGCGGCCCGGCGGTCAGCCGGTCGCCGCGCAGATCATGCGCCGCTCGCGCCGCCGTAAGACCGGGTTCACGGTCGCCTACCTCTACCACATCGACCAGGCCAAGCCCGTACGCCCCATGACCCCGGGGCGCGCCACCGCGCTCGCCGCGGCCATGGCCGCACGCCGGACCTGTCCCGAGTGCCGCACGGACGCGGGGTACTGCATCCCGACGTCGCTCGGCATGTGTGTGACCTGCGCGTATCCCTCAGAGGAACAGCGCGCCGCCTGAACCACCCCGCTCAGCCCCGGCAGTCACGCCGTGAGGGCGCCGGATCGACTCTGGCCCGGGGCACGCACCGCACCACCCCTGACCACCCCACCGGAGGCACCGTGGAACACCTCCCCATCTCCGCCCCGCGTACGGTCGTCCAACTCCCGGACGGCACGCACGCCTACGTCAACCCGTCCGACCTGCCCGCCGCTCAGCAGACCGGGGGCCCGCAGGTCGTTCACATCCACCAGGCCCCGCCGGACCGGACGATGCAGCGTGTCGCCCTGGGCTCCGGCATCGGCGCCGGAGCAGTCGGCGCGTCCGTCTACTTCGGCCCCATGTTGATCGCGGCGATCACGTCCATGGCGGTCAGCCTGGCTGTGGCCGCGCTGGTCGTGGTCGCGATCACGTATGGCCTGGTGACGGTCGTGCGGTCGGTCGGCGGCACGGACGGCAAGGCCGCCGCGGCGGCCGTTGCCCAGGTCGCCCCGAAGTCTCGCCGCGGTCGCAAGACGAGGGGGCGGGCGTGATGTTCCGGGCTGGTGACAAGGTCCGGATTATCGCCTGTGCTGACGATTCGCGCGCAGTCGGCCGGACCGGGGTGATTGTGGACGAGGTGCCGCCCGGGCCGCTGACCGGCGGGCGGTGGACCGTGCACCGGATCAGCCTGCTGATCGGCCCTGTTCTGTGCAGCTCGGATGAGCTGCGACCCGCCTGACGGCTGCCCAGACGCGCCCGGCTCTGTGCCGGGCGCGGTGGGGAGCCGGACAGTCCGGCCCCGTGAAGGGGGCACCCGATGCGTACGTACACCCGTTCCGAAAGCACCCGCCGCGCCTTGCTGGTCGCCCGTGGCGCCAAGCAGTCCCTGGCCGGTGCCGATGCGGTCGATCCGCGGATCGAGGACGAGATCGACCGGATCGACGACCGTGCCGAGGAGCGCGCCTGGCGTGACAGGAGCGCCATGGCCACCCAGCTCGACAAGGACAAGGACGCTGTGGCCGCCGCCCGGACGGCCGAACGCACCGCCACCCGCGGCGCCAAGAATGCCGCCCGCCAGGCCCGGCAGGACGCCGAAAAGACCCTGCGCCGGACCGAGCAGGCCGCGCGCCGTATCGGCCTGTGACCACGCCCCGGGACGGCCGCCACCGGCCAAGGAAGTCGGCCGTCCCGGGCCCCCACCCGCCATCCATGAGGCAGAGCAGGAGAACCCCCATCATGACTGAGACCGCGATGGAGGCGCCCGCGATGGGCAGCGTCCATGACCTGAATGAGCACCGTGCCGCCCGCGGGGACAGCCCCGTGACCCCGGTAACCGCCGCCCCTGCGGAGGCCGTTGACCGGTCCGACAACCCGCTGTCCGACTGGCTGACCGTGCCCGACGCCCCCGTGCTCCCCGCGTGGGCGCGGTCGCGCGCGTCGATCGCCGCCAACGTGACAGCGCTGGGCCGGCTCACGTGGTGGCACACCCAATACCACGGGCTGCGTGTCCCCAAGTATCTGGTCAAGACCGTGCTGCTGGCCACCCGCGGCTTCTTCCGCGCCACGGTCGGGCTGTGGCCGACGCTGTCCGCGCGGGACCACACCGCGATGGTGCGGGCCCTTGCGGCACAGGCTGCCCTCAAGCCCGAAGACATCGAACTCGCCGCGCGTCTCCAGGCCGCACACGCCGCCCGTACCCAGACGCGGCGCTGGCGGTTCGGTGTCGCCGCGGTCGGCGTTGCTGCCGCCGCGACGGGCATTGCGCTGGCCGACCCGCTGTTGCAGGCCGGTATGACCGCGGCCGTGGTCGGGCCGCTCGCCTACCTCGGGCGCGGCAAGGAGACGCGGCTGCTCGATCAGGGCGCCCCGCCCCTCAAGGTCGACATGTCTGCGCAGCAGTTGAACGACGCGCTCCGTGCCGC
Source organism: Streptomyces sp. NPDC002018 (assembly GCF_042890865.1). Taxonomy (NCBI): domain Bacteria; kingdom Bacillati; phylum Actinomycetota; class Actinomycetes; order Kitasatosporales; family Streptomycetaceae; genus Streptomyces; species Streptomyces sp. NPDC002018. The sequence goes on along the minus strand of NZ_JBIASO010000006.1, from coordinate 275,040 downwards.
CGGTCTCCTCAAAAGCGGCAGCGGCAAGGACGAGAAGGACCTTCCGAAGGTGTCGTGCTCGATGGGCCCGGTCCGTGACGGCCGCGGCTGGGCCGTGATCTTCGACCTTCCCCGCGGCGGCGGCAAGACTGCCTCCGACGTGCTGGCCAAGCGCGAAGTCATCGCGCAGGAACTCGGGGTCGATGAGATCCAGGTCATCATGTCCCGCGTCCGCGCCGCGAAGGGCGGCAACGCAGGCCGCGTCTCCATGTGGGTCGCGGACGATGACCCCTACCTCGGCACGCCGAACCCGTCCCCGCTGGAGAAGGCAGAGCGGTTCTCCATCTGGGAGCCGGTCCCGTTCGGACAGGACGCCCGCGGCACCCGCGTCAACATCCCCGTGATGTGGCAGTCCATGTTCTTCGGCGGACTCCCCCGACGCGGCAAGACGTTCTCCCAGCGCCTCCTGACCGCGGCCGGTCTGCTGGACGCGTTCGTGCGGCACTACGTCGCGGACGGCAAGGGCGGGGCGGACTGGATGCCCATGAAGGCCGTCGCCCACCGCCTCGTCATGGGCGCTGAAGACGACGCCATCGACGCACTCAAGGCCATGCTGGCTGAGCTGCTCGCGGAGATGGAGCGCAGGTTTGCGCTGCTGCGGGACCTGCCGACGTCAGTGTGCCCGGAAGGCAAGCTCACCCCCGACATTGTTGCCAAGTACAACCTGCCGGTCATCTTCGTCACCATCGATGAGCTGCAGGAGTACTTCACCGCGATGGAGAAGGACGACCGTGAGCAGGTCATCAACGACCTGTGCCGCATCGCGCGGCGCGGACCGGCCGCCGGGTTCATCTCCAACTTCGCTTCCCAGCGCCCCGACGCGGACAGCGTGCCGACCAAGCTCCGGGAGATCATCACCATCCGCTACTCCACCCAGGTCGTAGACCGTGCGAGCAGTGACATGGTGCTGGGCAAGGGCAAGGCCGCGCAGGGCGCTGACGCGTCGGTCCTGTCCGAGGAGCACAAGGGCGTTGGCGTGCTGGTCACCGGGCCCGCCTCGTATGTCACCGTGCGGGCGGACTACCTGGACGGCCCGTCCTTCGCCGCCCTGTGCCGCAAGGGCAGGGTGCTGCGCGAGCAGGCCGGACAGCTCACCGGCGACGCGGCAGGCGACGTGACCGCCGCCGCCGACGCGGCTGGCGTCAGCGTGCCCGCGATCGTCTCGGACGTCCTGGAAGTCATGCGGCACGCCCCGCGGATGTTCACCACCGACCTGCTCGCCGCGCTCGTGAACCTGGACGAGGACGTGTACGGCGACCACAACGCGGAGCGCCTGGCCGCGGACCTGGAAGCCGCCGGAGTCAAGCGCACCAGCAAGCAAGTCAAGATCAACGGCGCCAACGGCGCGGGCTACCAGCGCCGTGACGTTGAGGCCGCGGTGCCCGCGGAGATCCTGCTCTCGGTCGGCAGGTAAAGCCCTCCCCCTCTACCAGGCACCCTCCCGAACACCCGCCCGCGCCCCCGGAAGCACCCCGCCGGGGGCGCGGGCGGGTAGAGGGGACCCTTTACCCCGGTAGAGGGGCAGGTAGAGGCCCCTGACCTGCAAGGTAAGGCCGGTAGAGGGGGGTGTCTGCCCCCTGCCGGAACCCCTCTCAGCACCACGATCCGACACCTGGCAGCACAGAGGGCGGCCCCCTCACTCCAATGACCGGGCCGCCCTCGTCCAGCACAACTCAACAGTGGAACTGGAGGCATCCAGCATGACGCATCACCCCCCGTCCGCGCTGCTGTCCGCAGCCCTCGCCGCCGCCGAACGCGGCTGGCACGTCTTCCCCCTCCGCCCCGGCGACAAGCGCCCCGCCCTGCACGGCGAGACCGCCTGCCCTCGCACCGGGGACTGCGCGGCCGGTCACCGCAAGTGGGAGGACCGCGCCACCACCGACCCCGACCGCATCCACCGGGCATGGGCCGACCGGCCGTTCAACGTCGGGATCGCTACCGGCCCCTCCGGGCTGATCGTGGTGGACCTGGACATGCCCAAGCACAACAGCATCAAGGGCAGTACGGACGCGCCTTCCGGCGCGACGACCTTCGAGGCGCTCTGCGAGCGCGCCGGACAGGCCGTCCCCACCACCTACCGCACCCGGACCGCGAGCGGCGGGCAGCACCTGTACTTCACCGCCCCTGCTGGGGTCCGGCTCGCCAACACCGCTGGAAAGCTGGGGCAGTTGATCGACACGCGAGCGTGCGGCGGGTATGTCGTCGGCGCGGGGAGCGTCACCCGCGCCGGAGCGTACGAGGCTCTGTGCGCCCCTGAGGCGGTCCCGGTGCCCGGATGGCTGCTGAGCATCCTCCAACCCGCCCCCAAGCCCGCACAGGCGCCCTCACGGCCCATCACGGGGCAATCACGCCGATACGCGGACGTAGCACTCACCAACGAGACGAACAACGTCGCCACCGCCGGGGACGGCACCCGCAACGCCACGCTCATGAGGGCCGCCCGCGCCATGGGACGGTTCGTCGCGTCGGGCGACCTTCCCCGCATCGTGGTGGAGGAGGCTCTTAGGGGAGCGGCGGCGGCCAACGCCACGGAGTCCGCGCGCTACTACGACGACGTGATCCGCCGTGCGCTGGACTGGTCCATCGCCCACAACCCGGCGCGGGTGAGGGCGGCATGAACACCCCTCCCCGCTCTAAGAGCATCACCGCCCCCGCCAACCGGCCGCCGGGCGCCGAACTGCGCTCCGTGCGACCGGCCGTGGGCGCGCCGAAGGTCGCCGCCGAAGGCGTCCCCACTGCTGTTCGCCCTGACCCGCGCCGGATCGGCCGACAGCACGTCATCGGGTCCCTGACCATCCGCGCCCCGCACCGCCGGACGCCCACCGTCCGGTCCTGGTGCGCGTGCGGACGCAACCTGACTGCCGCCGGACACCGCGACGTGCTCGCACTCGTTGCGGACCACGCCGCGCACCGCGACGTCTGCCCCCACCACACGGGCACCACCAGTGAAGGGAGGGCCGCCGCATGAGCGCGCCCACACAGTCCAGTGCGCCCATCGACGGCGCCGCCCTGCTCGATGAAGTCGAGTCGTTTCACCGCCGGTTCAACGTGTTCCCGAGCGAGGCGGCCTACGTCGCCGTGGCCCTGTGGGACGCCCACGCGCACCTGCTCGACGCGTTCGACAGCACTCCCCGCCTTGCGTTCCTCTCGCCTGAGCCCGGGTCGGGCAAGTCCAGGGCCCTGGAAGTCGTAGAGACGCTGGTCCCCGAGCCCATGACGGCCGTCAACGCCAGCGCGGCGGCCCTGTTCCGGTCGGTGTCCAGCCCCAACGGCCGCCCGACGATCCTGTTCGATGAGATCGACACGATCTTTGGGCCCAAGGCGGGCGACAACGAGGAGCTTCGCGGGTTCCTCAACGCCGGTCACCGCAGGACCGGGGTCACCTACCGGTGCATCGCTGACGCCACCGGCGGCCAGAGCGTCCAGGCGTTCCCCTCGTACTGCGCGGTCGCGGTCGCCGGACTCGGCAACCTGCCCGACACGATCATGACCCGCTCCGTCATCATCCGGCTGCGCCGCCGGGCAAGGAATGAGAAGGTCGAACCGTTCCGGGCCCGCATCCACGAGGCGGAAGGCCACAAGCTCCGTGACCGCCTCGCCGAGTGGGCCGACCACGTCCGGGACCGCGTCATGGGTGCGTGGCCCGAGATGCCAGACGGGGTCACCGACCGCCCGGCCGACGTGTGGGAACCACTGCTGGCCATCGCCGACGTAGCCGGGGGCGAGTGGCCCAACCGGGCGCGGAACGCGTGCCTGACGCTCATCCGGGCCGCTCAGTCCACGGACAAGCACAGCCTCGGCATCCGCCTGTTGACCGACCTGCGGGACCACGTCCTGATCGGCGTGGACAAGCTGCCGACCATCGCCATCCTGGACAGGCTCAACGCGCTGGATGATGCCCCATGGGCCGACCTTGACGGCAAGCCGCTCGACAACCGGCGCCTCGCCCGGATGCTCGGGGAATACATGACCGGCGAGAACACCCCCGTCCGGTCCCGCAACATCCGCACCGGCGGTGGAGTCCTCAAAGGCTTCTACACGGAGGATCTGGCGGACGGATGGGCACGCTACTGCCCACCCCCTCCCTAGAGCGGGGCTACATCCGCTACACCGCTACATCCCAGCTCAGAGCCCCTGAATCTGTAGCGGCCACACCAGGTGTAGCGGCTACGCCCCCGCACCCGCGAACAGCCGTAGCCGCTACACCCCACCCGTCCGCTACAAAAATCATGCCGCTGACCTGCAATGTAGCGGCGTAGCGGATGTAGCGGACTTCTGAGAGGCCCCCCGAAGGACTCCCCTAAGGAGGCACCGCGCATGGCCATGGCCGCCGCCGCACCAGCTCTCCAGCGTCGGCTTCACCGTGTTGAAGACGCCGCCGAAATTCTCGAACTTTCGCGCTCGACCGCTTACGAGGAAATCCGGCTGGGACGGCTCCGCACAGTCCGCGTCGGCCGACTTCGCCGGATCCCGACCGAGTACATCGACGACTACATCGAGCTCCTCAAGCGCGAGGCCACGGCCGCGCGCTGACCCCAGCGAAACCCGAGACGGGGCCGCGTCCGCTTGGACGCGGCCCCGTCGTCTTGCGAAAGGCAACACACATGACCGACGCGCCTGACCGGAGCCACAAGGCAGGCAACGGGGAAGACTCGATCTACTGGGACAAATCCAAAAACCGCTTCATCGGTGCTGTGTCGCGCGGATATACGTCGGCAGGCACGCGTAACCGACCGAAGGTGTCCGGGAAGACCAAGACGGAAGTTCGCAGGAAGCTCAAGGAGCTGAAAAAGAACCTTGATGCGGGGGTCAAGACGCCTGCCAACTACACCGTTGCCCAGACTGTGAATGACTGGCTCGCCAAGGGACTCAAGAGCAGGGAAGCAACCAGCATCAAGACGTACAGAATTCTCGCGGACACTCACATCATTCCACTGCTTGGCAAGGCGAAGCTGGGAGACCTTGAGGCCGACGAGTTGGACGACTGGTTGGAGGGCAGGGCCTCAGTCCTGGCAACACAGTCGCTCCGCATGGTCTTGTCCATTCTTCGGCGCTCGATCACCCACGCGCAGCGCAGGGGGAAGGTGGCGCGCAACGTGGCTGAACTGCTGGAGATGCCGGAAGGCCGACCGGGGCGCCCGAGCAAGTCCCTCTCCTTGGAGCAGGCCGAGGCGGTTCTCAGGGCTCTACCGGGGACGTGGATCCACGCGTACGTCGTCCTGTCGCTGCTGGTGGGGGTCCGGCCTGAGGAGGCGCGGCCCTTGATGTGGACGCACGTTCATACAGGGGCCGCAGATGGAACGAGGCCGCACGTGGATGTGTGGCGATCTGTGCGTCGGCGGGGCGACACGAAGACAAGGAAGAGTCGTCGCTCGCTCGCCATGCCGCTACAGGCTGCATCAGTGATGCAAGCCCATAAGGAGCGACAGCAGGCGGCGTGCAGGGCACAGGGCGCGGAGTGGACAGATGAACGCCTCGTCTACCCGGCCGACGACGGAGGGGTGCGGACATCCGAGAGCGTGCGGTGGTTTCTCAGGGTGCTGCTCAAGGAGGCGGGGTTCGAGGCGCCTGAGGAATGGACCACGAGGGAGCTTCGGACAAGCTTCGTCTCCCTGCTCTCGGACCACGGGATCCCGATCGAGGTGATCGCGCGCGTAGTCGGCCACAGCGGGAGCGGCATCACGGAGAGGGTCTACCGCAAGCAACTCCGGCCGGTCATCTCGGACGGAGCGGAGGCGATGGACGAGATCTTCGAGAAGACCGAGGGTGTCCAGCGCAAGGGGCACGCCGAAGGCACGTGATCAACTTACGGTGGCTCCCGATTTGGCTCCCCGTGGCCGCAAGACCCCCGCCCGCCCGCCTGTGAACTGGGGAGAAGCCTAGACAGGGGGCGGGTGGGGCTTACCGTCTCTTTAACAGGGCCTAGACTCCCGTCCGTACAGATCGTCGAAGAAACTGCTACGAGGTCAGGGAGCGAGGGGCGGACGTGTCGCGATCGACCGTTCTCGCGTCGGACTACTTCCAGAGCTATTCAGTGGTCGGGCTGCTCGCGGTCGTCGGTGTGCTGTTCGTCGCCGTGGCCTTCGGGGCGGGCCGGCTGCTGCGGCCGGTGGTGCCGACGCCGGAGAAAATGCTCACGTACGAATGCGGTGTCGACCCCGTGGGCGAGGGCTGGGCACACACCCAGGTCCGCTACTACGTCTACGCGTTCCTGTACGTGATCTTCGCGGTCGACTCGATCTTCCTGTTTCCGTGGGCGACCGTCTTCGCCGCGCCCGGATACGGGGCCACGACGCTGGTCGAGATGTTCATCTTCCTCGGCTTCCTGGCCGTGGGACTGCTCTACGCATGGAAGAAGGGCGTCCTGGAATGGACGTGACCCCCACCTCTGCCTCCGCTTCCGCCGTCGCCGCCGCGTCCGCGTCCGCTTCCGCCGTCGCCGCCGCGTCCGCGTCCGCGTCCGCCGCCTCCGCCTCCGCGGCTTCGGCCGGGGCCGCGGCTGTGTCCGTGGCCGGGGCGACGCCTCAGCCGCTTCCGTCGCCGCCGGAGCCGCTGCCGGAGGCGAGACGTCTCGGTCTGCTCTCCCGGCTGGCCCCCGAGCCCATGAAGGTGGTCCTCAACTGGGGCCGCCGCTACAGCCTCTGGGTCTTCAACTTCGGGCTGGCCTGCTGCGCGATCGAGTTCATCGCCGCCTCCATGTCGCGGCACGACTTCATACGGCTCGGCGTGATCCCGTTCGCGCCGGGGCCGCGCCAGGCCGATCTGATGATCGTCTCGGGCACGGTCACGGACAAGATGGCGCCCGCCGTGAAGCGGCTGTACGAGCAGATGCCCGAGCCCAAGTACGTGATCTCCTTCGGCGCCTGCTCCAACTGCGGCGGCCCGTACTGGGACTCGTACTCCGTCACCAAGGGCGTCGACCAGGTCATCCCGGTCGATGTCTATGTGCCGGGCTGCCCGCCCCGTCCCGAGGCGCTGCTCCAGGGCATCCTGAAGCTCCAGGAGAAGATCGCCCGCGAGTCGCTCGGCGAGCGCTACGCCACGGGCGGCCGGCCCTCGGCCGCCGCGCTGCGCAGCGGTCTGGTCGCCGCGCCGCCGACGCCGGGGGAGGGCGCCCGATGACCGGGCCGGACCTGACCGCGGGCGGCCGGAACGGCGACGGCGGGCCCGCCTACGACCGGCTCCCGGACGCGGTCGCCGAGATCTTCGGCCCGGACGCCACGGCGGAGCGGGCGTACGACCTCCTGACGGTCGACGTCCCCGCCACCTCCTGGACCGACGCGCTCGAAACCGCCCGCGACCGGCTGGGCTGCACCTACTTCGACTGGCTGAGCGCCGTCGACGAACCGGGCACGGGCTTCCGCGTCTGCGCCCATGTGGCCGCCCTGGGCGGCGGTACGGTCCGCCGGCTGCTGATCCGTACGACCGTCCCGCACGAGTCGGCCGTCCTGCCCACGGCCGTCGGCGTCTACGCGGGCGCGGGCTGGCACGAGCGGGAGACGCACGAGATGTTCGGCGTCTCCTTCACCGACCACCCGAACCTCGTCCCCCTGCTGCTCCCCGAGACCTTCGAAGGCCACCCCCTGCGCAAGGACTTCGTCCTCGCGGCCCGGGTCGCCAAGGCCTGGCCGGGCGCGAAGGAGCCGGGGGAGTCCGATCACGGAGGCCCCAGGCGCCGTCAGATGCTGCCGCCCGGTGTGCCCGACCCGAACGAGTGGGGGCCGCTCAAGGGCCAGCTTCCGCCCGCCCCGGCGCGCCCCGCGCGGGGCGCCCGCGCCGCGGGCGACCGTCCGGTCCGCCGTACGCGCAGTGCCTCGGAGGGCTCGGCGAGCCGCCCGGCCGGGACCGAGGGCGGCGGGAACGGGACCGAGGGCGCCGGGAACGGGCCGACGGAACCGACGCCGCCGACGGGAGGGACAGGACCGGCCGCCGGCAGCGGGGCGGCCCCGCCCCGGACGCCTCCGGGCGCCGGACCGGCCCGCCGGTCGCGCGGTGTGGGCGAGGGGTCGGCGTCGCAGCGGCGCGAGACCCCGCCCCCGTCGGCTCCGGACGCGCCCTGGCACAAGCCACGCCCCGCGTTCGACGACGACCGGGCCACCGGGGCGGACCGGGCCACCGAGGCGGACGAGACCGCTCCGGACACGGCACAGCCCGGCGCCGAGCCCCCCGACAAGGCGGTTCCTGGCGAAGCGGCCCCCGGCAAGGGAGGCGCGGCCGACCGACCGGAGAGCGACGGCCCGGAGAGTGACGGCCCGGAGAGTGACGGCCCCGACACCCAAGGCTCCCGGCGCAACGGCCCCGAGAGTGACCGTCCCGAGAACGACCGTCCCGAGAGCGACCGCCCAGAGAGCGACCGACCCGAAGGAGACGCGTGAACGACGTACTCGACGTCGCCCTCCGGCTGATCATCGTCTTCGCCGTGTTCCTGGTCCTTCCCCTCGTCGTCGGGCAGGCCGAGCACAAGGTGATGGCCCATATGCAGGGCCGTCTCGGCCCCATGCACGCGGGCGGCTTCCACGGCTGGGCCCAACTCGTCGCCGACGGTGTGAAGTTCGCGCAGAAGGAGGATGTGGTCCCGGCCAACGCCGACCGCCGTATCTTCCAGCTCGCCCCGGCCGTGGCGCTTCTCCCCTATCTCCTCGTGCTGGTCGCGATCCCGGTCGGCCCCCGCCAGGGCGCGGTCGGCCAGGTCGTCGACGCGGGTGTCTTCTTCGTGCTCGCCGTGCTGGGCATCGGGGTGCTCGGCTCGCTCATGGCGGGCTGGGCGTCGGCCAACAAGTTCTCCCTTCTGGGCGGACTGCGGACCGCCGCGCAACTCCTCGCGTACGAACTGCCGATGCTGCTCGCCGCCGCCTCGGTCGCGATGGCGGCCGGCACCGTCTCCCTTCCCGGCATCCTCCACGCCTTCGAGTGGTGGTGGCTGCCCTGGCAGATCACCGGCGCGGTGGTCTTCTTCGTCGCGGGCCTCGCCGAACTCCAGCGCCCTCCCTTCGACATGCCGGTCGCCGACTCCGAGATCATCTTCGGTGCCTACACCGAGTACACGGGTCTGCGCTTCGCACTGTTCCTCCTCGCCGAATACGTGGGCATCGTCGTCCTCTGCGGGCTGACCACCGTCCTCTTCCTCGGCGGCTGGCACGGTCCCCTCGGCGCCGACGGCCTCGGCTGGGTCTGGACGCTCCTCAAGGCCGCCGTGCTCGCCTTCGTGGTCATCTGGCTGCGGGTGAGCTATCCGCGGCTGCGTGAGGACCAGCTCCAGAAGCTGGCCTGGACCGTACTCATCCCGCTCGCTCTCGCGCAGATCGCGCTCACCGGCATCGTGAAGGTGGCGATCAACTGATGCCCCCGATCCCCGGCTCCGGCCTGGCCAAGGGCCTGGCCGTCACCCTGCGGACGATGACGAGGAAGTCCGTCACCGCGCAGTACCCGGAGTCCCAGCCCGAACTGCCGCCCCGCAGCCGGGGTGTGATCGCGCTGTTCGACGAGAACTGCACGGTCTGCATGCTCTGTGCCCGTGAGTGCCCCGACTGGTGCATCTATATCGACTCCCACAAGGAGACCGTGCCGGCCGCGGCCCCCGGGGGCCGCGAGCGCAGCCGGAACGTCCTCGACCGGTTCGCCATCGACTTCGCGCTCTGCATGTACTGCGGTATCTGCATCGAGGTCTGTCCTTTCGACGCGCTGTTCTGGTCACCGGAGTTCGAGTACGCGGAGACGGACATCCGCGAACTCACCCATGAGCGGGACCGGCTTCGCGAGTGGATGTGGACGGTGCCGGCGCCGCCCGCGCTCGACCCGGGCGCGGAGGAGCCGAAGGAGGTCGCCGCGGCCCGCAAGACGGCCGAGAAGCACGCGGCCGCACAGCGCCAGGAACGGGACCAGCGCGACCCCGGCCAGGACCAGGGACCGGCACAGGGACCTGGCCCCGGCCAGGACCAGGGGCCGGGACAGGGGGCCGGCGAGTGAGCCTCGCAGCGACGGCGGCGACCGCCACCGCCACCGCGACGTCCACCGCCGCGGCCGGACCCGGTTTCCTCTCACCGACCGGCGTCGAGATCACCTTCCTCCTGGTCGGTCTGGTCACCTTCGGCGCGGCGCTGGTCACCGTCACCACCCGGCAACTGGTCCACGCGGCCCTCTGGCTCGTCGTGACACTCGGCGGCCTGGCCGTCGAATATCTGCTCCTGACGGCCGAGTTCATCGCCTGGGTGCAGGTCCTCATCTACGTCGGTTCCGTGGTGGTCCTCCTTCTGTTCGGGCTGATGCTCACCAAGGCGCCCATCGGCCGCTCCCCGGACGCCGATTCGGGCAACCGCCCGGCCGCACTGGCCGTGGCGGTCGCCGCCGCCGCGGCCCTGGTCTGGGTGGTCGTCGACGCCTTCCGTACGACCTGGATCGAGCTGGGCGGACCGGCCCAGGGCTCCACCGAGGTGTCGGGACAATTCCTGTTCCGCAACTGGGTGCTGCCCTTCGAGGCGCTCTCCGTGCTCCTGCTGGCCGCGCTCGTCGGCGCGATCGTCCTGTCCCGCAAGAACGGCGGAGCGCCCGCGGAGGGCCCCGCGCCCACGGACCGCGGCGCACCCGGAAAGGGCCCCGCGCCCAGGAACGGCAGCGCGCCCGGCGGCAGCGGCAAGGAGCAGCGCTGATGCATCTCGCCTATCCCGCCGTCCTCGCGGCCCTCCTGTTCTGCACCGGGCTGTACGGAGTACTCGCGCGCCGCAACGCGATCCTCGTCCTGATGTCCGTCGAGCTGATGCTGAACGCCGTCAACCTCAATCTCGTCGCCTTCGACGTCTGGCTCCGCGACACCCTCCACACCGGCCAGGCGCTCACTCTCTTCGTCATCGCCATCGCCGCCGCGGAGATCGGCATCGGCCTGGCGATCGTCCTGATGGTCTACCGCAACCGCGGCACCTCGGACATCGACAAGCTCCGTGACACCGCCGAGCGCGACGAACCCGACGCCCCGGCTGAGAAGGCTGAGGCCACCGCGTGACCACCACGACCCTCGCCGTCCTCGTCCCCCTCCTGCCGTTCCTCGGCGCGGTCACGGGACTGCTCCTCGGCCGTACCTCGCCCGGTTTCGTACGTCCGCTGGCCGTTCTGCCGACCCTGGCGGCCGCCGCCCTCGCCGTCGTCGTGGCGGTGCGCCAGGGCGGTGGCTCCGGCAGCGGTACGGCGCCACTGGAAGCCGCGACCCGGCTCACCCCCACCGGCTCGGTCCCCATCGACCTCGCCCTCTCCGTCGACGGCTTCGCGGCGCTGGTCGCGGTCCTCGTCGGTCTCGTGGCGTCGTGCGTGCAGATCTACTCGACCGGATATCTGCGCGGCGACGCGCGCTACCCCTCCTACGCGGCCCTGGTCTCGCTCTTCACCTCCGCGATGCTGCTCGTCGTCTACTCCGGCGATCTGATGGTGCTGCTGGTCGGCTGGGAGATCATGGGCATCTGCTCGTACTTCCTCGTCGGCCACTACTGGGAGACCCCCGAGGCGCGCGCCGCCTCCCTCAAGGCGTTCCTGGTCACCAAGCTCGGTGATGTCCCCTTCCTCTTCGGGCTGTTCGCCCTCGCCGCCGACGCCGGTACGTTCCGGATCAGCGGCATCCTGGACACCGTCGCCGACGGCGGTCTGACGCACCCCACCCTGGTCGCGCTCCTGCTGCTCGCGGGGGTGGCGGGCAAGTCCGCCCAGTTCCCGCTGCACACCTGGCTGCCCGACGCGATGGCGGGCCCCACACCCGTCTCCGCGCTGATCCACGCCGCGACGATGGTCGCCGCCGGTATCTACTTCGTGGCCCGGCTGCTCCCCGTCTTCGCCGCCTCGACGGCCGCCCTGGTGGTCCTGGCCGCGATGGCCGCGGTCACCATGGTCGGTTCGGCGCTCGCCGCGCTCGCCCAGGACGACATCAAGCGCGTCCTCGCCTACTCGACCATCGGCCAGCTCGGCTATATGTCGGGCGCCCTGGCCGTGGGCGACCGCGGCGCGGCCGTCTTCCACCTCCTCGCGCACGGTGTGTTCAAGGCCCTCCTCTTCCTCGGAGCCGGCGTGATCATCCACGCCGCCGGCACCAACTCGCTGGCCGCCATGTCCCGTATGAGCGGCCTGCCCAAGCGCATCCCGGACGCCTACTGGACGATCACGGTGGCACTGCTCGCCCTCGCCGCGATCCCTCCCTTCGCGGGCTTCTTCTCCAAGGAGGCCGTCCTCGTGGCCGCCGAGCACGCCGCCCTCGGCGAGAGCGGCGGCGCCTCCGCGGCCGCGGGCTGGACGGTCCTGATCGCCGGTCTGCTCACCGCCCTCCTCACCGCCGCCTACGCCACCCGGCTGTGGCTGCTGGCCTTCCGCGGCCGTGGCGCCGAGGCCCCCGACCACGGCCGGCAGCCCGTCGCCATGAACGCCGTCCTCTGGGTGCTGGCCATCCCCTCCATCGGACTGGGCCTGGCCGTCGGCCGGCTCCCGGAATGGTTCGACGGACACACGCTCGCCCCGAACCTCACCACCTCCGTCCTCGGTACGGGCGTCGTACTCGTCGGCGGCCTGATCACCTACGCGTGCTGGCGGCACACCATGGCGCTGGCAGCCCGCACCCCGATCGGTGCCGTGGTCGCCCACCCCGATGTCGAGCCCGCCCTCGCGGAGATGGAGGCCATGGAGATCCACACCCGTGTCTACGGCTCCATCGCGGCGGCCTCCGACCCGGCGGACCCCGGCCGACTGCTGCTGGGACCGCTCCACCGCCACGCGGCGGTCGGCTTCCACCTCGACGCCGTGTACCACGCGCTGTTCGTACGCCCCGTGCAGGCCGCCGCCCGGCTGGTCCGCTTCCTGGACCGCGAGGTCGTGGACACCTATGTACGCGGAGCGGGCACCGGCACCCGCTGGCTCGGCGCCGCGGTACGCCGCGCGCAGACCGGCAATGTGCAGACCTATGTGAGCGCTCTGCTGGCCGGCTCCCTCGTCCTGGCGATCGCCGCCGTACTCGTCGCCGCCGGAGCGTGAGCCGTGATCGATATCAGTGAGTCCGTGATGCAGTTCCTTCTCGCGTTGATCGTCGCCGGCCCGCTCATCGGCGCCGCGGCGGCACTCCTGCCCGCCCCGCCGGGACTGCGGGGCAGGAGCCCCGACCAGGCCGTGCTGCGCCACGGGGTGACCGTGACCGGCGCGATCCTCGTCGCCGCGATCGTCCTCGCCCTCGGCTTCGACCACGACCACCCGTCGAGGATCCAGGCCACGACGGACGTGAGCTGGATCGCGGCTCTGGACATCCGGATCCACCTCGGCATCGACGGCATCTCACTCCCCCTTCTGGTCCTGACCGCGCTGCTGACCTTCCTCTGCGCGCTCTACAGCTACTTCAAGCCGCCGAAGGGCGGCTCACCCAGGGCGTTCGTCGCCCTCCTGCTCCTTCTCGAGTCCGGCACGCTCGCGACCTTCGCCGTCCTCGACCTGATCCTCTTCTTCCTGGCGTTCGAGACAGTCCTGATCCCGATGTACTTCCTGATCGCCCGCTGGGGCGGATCGGAAGGAGTCACCGGCGGCAGGCAGGCCGCCGCCTGGAAGTTCATCCTCTACACGCTGCTCGGCTCCGTGGTCATGCTGCTCGGCCTGCTGCTCATCGGGCTCCACGCAGGCACATTCGACATGGTGGCACTCGCCACTGACAACGGCCGCGGCCTCAGTACATCCGTGCAGGTCATCGCCGTTCTCTCGATCGGTCTCGGGCTGGCCGTGAAGACCCCGATGTGGCCGCTGCACAGCTGGCTGCCGGATGCCCACACCGCGGCCCCGACCGTCGGTTCCGTTCTTCTCGCCGGTGTACTGCTCAAGATGGGGACGTACGGTTTCGTCCGTATCGTCCTGCCCATTGCACCGGACGGGATGCGGACCTTCGCGCCCTACCTCGCGGCGCTCGCCGTCGTCGGCATCATCTACGGGTCCCTCGCCTGCCTGGCCCTGGCCAAACAGGGCGCGGGAGGCGACCTCAAACGGCTGATCGCGTACTCCTCGGTCGGCCACATGGGCTTCGTCCTGCTCGGTATCGCGACCATGACACCCACCGGCGTCAACGGCGCGCTCTTCGCCAACATCGCCCACGGCCTGATCACCGGCCTGCTGTTCTTCCTGGTCGGAGCGGTCAAGGACCGGTACGGCACCGCCGACCTCGACACCCTCGCCGGGGCGACGGGAGCCGCGCTCTACGGCCGCGCGCCCCGCCTCGGCGGGCTGCTCGCCTTCGCCGTCGTCGCCTCCCTCGGCCTGCCCGGACTCGCCGGATTCTGGGGCGAGATGCTCGCGATGTTCGGTGCCTTCGACCCCGCCGAGGGGCTGAGCCGCCCGGCCTTCCTCACCTTCATGGTGATCGCGGGCCTCGGCACCCTGCTCACCGCCGCGTATCTCCTGATCGTCGTACGCAGGGTCTGCATGGGCGCGACGCCCCAGGAGGCACCGCACGTCGCCGATGTGCAGACGTACGAATTCGCCGCCTGGACCCCGCTCGTCGCCCTGACCGTGCTCGCCGGACTCTGGCCCGCGGTCCTCCTCGGCCTCACCGACCCCGCCGTGCAGCAGCTCCTCGCAGGAGGCAAGTCGTGACCGTGGCCGCCGAGAGCGCCGCAGGCGCCGCCAGCCTCGTCCAGTCCGTCGACTGGCTCGCGATCGCGCCCCCCACCCTCACCGCGGTGGTCGCCCTGATCGTCCTGGTCGCCGATCTCTTCCTGCCGGATCACCGCAAGCCGCTCCTCGGCGCGCTCACGATCGCCGGTCTCGTCGCCGCGCTCGTCACGCTCCTGCCGCTGCGCGACGGGGACCGCTCGACGTTCTGTCTCCCCGCCGACCCCTCGGTGTGCAGCTACACCGCCGATCACTTCGCGCTGGTCATCCAGCTTCTGGTACTCGGCGGGGCGCTGCTCACCGCGCTGCTCTCGCTCGGCGGCGAGACACGGCGACTTCCCGTGGGGGAGTACTGGTTCCTGCTGCTCGCCTCGGCGGCCGGCGCGGCCCTGCTGCCCGCCTCACGTGATCTCGCCACCCTGGTCGTCGCCCTGGAGGTCGCCTCCCTGCCCGCCTTCGCACTGGTGGGGCTGAGGCGGGGCGACCGGCTCTCCTCCGAGGCCGCGCTGAAGTTCTTCCTCTCCTCGGTCACCGCGACCGCCGTGATGCTGCTGGGCGTCAGCTTCGTGTACGCCACGACCGGCACCCTCCATCTCACCCAGGTCGCCGCACGGCTGGAGGCCGGCGTCCCCGGCCCGCTCGCGACCCTCGCGCAGGCGGGCGTCGCCCTGACCCTCGTCGGGTTCGCCTTCAAGGCGGCCGCGGCCCCGTTCCACTTCTGGGTGCCGGACACCTATGCGGGCGCGCCCCTGCCCGTCGCCGCGTATCTCTCCGTCGTCGGCAAGGCGGTCGGCTTCTCCGGCCTCATCCTGGTGACCGTCATCGGCTTCCCGTCGTACGCGGACGTCTGGGGTCCCGTCCTCGCGGTCCTGGCCGCCCTCACCATGACCGTCGGCAACGCGGCGGCGCTGCGGCAGTCCGCCACGCGCGCGGGGAGCGCGGTACGGCTGCTCGCCTGGTCCTCCGTCGGACAGGCCGGCTATCTGCTGGTGCCGATCGCGGCGGCGGGGTACGCGGGCGGCCGGCAGATCGGCTCCACCGTCGCGTACGCCCTGATGTACGCCGTCGTGAACCTCGGCGCCTTCGCCGTGGTGGCCGTGGTGGCCCGTACGGAGCCCCTGAACCGTGTCTCCGACTACCAGGGGCTCTCCGCCCGGCGTCCGGTGGTCGCCCTCGCGATGGGCTTCTTCCTGCTCTGCCTGGCCGGACTGCCGCCGGGTGTCATCGGCCTGTTCGCCAAGGTCACCGTCTTCTCGGCGGCCGTCGACGCGGGTCTCGGCTGGCTGGCCGTGGTCATGGCCGTCAATGTGGTGATCGCTCTGTATTACTACCTTCGGTGGACGGCGGTCCTCTTCCGTGCCCCGGAGAGGGCCGACGAGGCCGCCGGGGTCCCCGGCGCCTCCGACGTCCCCCTGGGGCAGGGGGAAGGGGCCGCGGAGGGCGGCGCAGGGGAAGGCACCGTACGCAAGGCTCCGGCAGCCCTCACCGCGGCCATCGCCCTGACCGCCGTGGCCGGAATCGCCCTCTCCGGAGCGCCCCAACTGGTGCTGCGTTTCGCCGCGACCGGCCTCTTCTGAGACCACCCGGACCCCGGACCCCGTTCCGCCCCCCGCGCGCTCCCCCGGGCGCCGCCACCCGTACGGCGTACGCCTGTGTCCGGGCGCGCCAGGGAACCCGTGCCGCTCGCCTGGCGTTGACCTGTACGGAAGGGTCCACTGGAGAGTGGAGAAGCACCAGCAAAGGGTTCCCCTGCCGCACCACCAGGAGGGCGTACCGTGCACCGCCGGCACAACGGGCTGAGGACCGCCGTACTCCTCGGGGGACTGGCCGCAGTCATCATCGGGATCGGCAGCGTCTTCGGCCGTACGGGCCTGATCGTCGCGCTTGTCGTGGCCGTCGGGACCAACGCGTACGCCTACTGGAACAGCGACAAGCTGTCGCTGCGCGCCATGCGCGCCCGCCCCGTCAGCGAATTCGAGGCGCCGCAGCTCTACCGCATCGTCCGGGAGCTGTCGACCGCCGCGCGCCAGCCCATGCCGCGGCTGTACATCTCACCGACCCAGGCCCCCAACGCCTTCGCCACGGGCCGCAATCCGCGCAACGCCGCGGTCTGCTGCACCGAGGGAATCCTCCAGATCCTCGACGAGCGCGAGCTCCGGGGCGTCCTCGGCCATGAGCTGAGCCATGTCTACAACCGGGACATCCTGATCTCCTCGGTCGCGGGGGCGCTCGCCTCGGTCGTGATGTTCCTGGTCAACTTCGCCTGGCTCATCCCCGTGGGCCGTTCCGACGACGACGACGGCCCCGGCATCTTCGGATTTCTTCTGATCATGATCCTGGGCCCCCTGGCGGCCACGGTCATCCAGCTCGCGGTGAGCCGGTCCCGTGAGTACGAGGCGGATGCCTCGGGCGCGCAGATCACCGGTGACCCGCTCGCCCTGGCGAGCGCCCTGCGCAAGCTCGACGCGGGCACGAAGCAGCTTCCGCTGCCGCCGGAGCCGCGTATCGAGACGGCGAGCCACATGATGATCGCCAACCCCTTCCGCCCGGGGCAGGGCTTCTCGAAACTGTTCTCGACCCACCCGCCGATGGCGGAGCGGATCGCCCGACTGGAGCAGATGGCAGGTCGCCGACCATGAAGACAATCCTCAATGTCATCTGGCTCGTCCTGTGCGGCTTCTGGATGTGCCTCGGATATCTGCTGGCCGGCCTGGTTCTGTGCGTCACGATCATCGGAATCCCGTTCGGCTTCGCCGCCTTCCGTATCGGCCTCTACGCGCTGTGGCCCTTCGGCTATACGGCGATCGAACGCCCCGGCGCCGGGGCGCCGTCGTTCGTCGGCAATGTCCTGTGGGTGATCCTCGCGGGCTGGTGGCTGGCCCTCGGCCATGTCCTCACCGGTGTCGCGCTCTGTGTGACCGTCATCGGCATCCCCCTGGGCCTGGCCAACTTCAAGCTGATCCCGATCTCGCTGATGCCGCTCGGCAAGGAAATCGTGCGCACCGACCAGCCGTTCGGGATGCGCTGACACCGGCGCGGAGGTGGTCCGGTCCCGGTCGGGCCGGGGCCACGGCCGATTGTCAGTGCCCTGGTCCACCATGAACGCATGACCGAGACCGAGCAGTTGCCCGTGCCCGTGCCCGTGCCCGTGCCCGTGGCCGTGGCCGTGGCGGCCCGTGGCGCCGCGTTTCCCGGTTCCGTGTTCCGTGTCCGGTCATTCCGTATGTGGTCACGGCGACAGCCGTCCCCGCAACCGCGCCCCGTCCCCACCGCGTCCTCCCTGACGACACGCACGAAAGGCAGGATCAGGGCATGAGCATCATCAGCTGGATCATTCTCGGACTGCTCGCCGGAGCCGTCGCCAAGATTCTGCTCCCCGGCCGGGATCCGGGCGGGCTGATCGGCACCACCCTCATCGGTATCGCGGGAGCGTTCATCGGCGGCTGGATCTCGGCCCGCTGGCTCGACCGTCCCATCGCCACGGATTTCTACGACGGTGCGACCTGGGCCGCCGCCATCGGCGGGGCGCTGGTGCTGCTCGTCATATACCGGATCCTGTTCGGCCACTCCCGGTCCCGCTGACACGACGGAACGGCGTCTCAGCCGAGGCCCGTCTCCCGCAGGGTGATGTTCAGCCGGCCGCCGCGCATACCCGTCCCCGGGTCGGCCGTTCCCGGGTACACCTTGGGCACACCGTGGTAGGCGAGGCGGGACGGTCCTCCGAAGACGAAGAGATCACCGGAGGAGAGTTCCACATCCGTGTACGGCCGCCCCCGGTTCTCCGTACCGCCGAAGCGGAAGACACAGCGGTCGCCGATGCTCAGGGACACCACCGGGGCACCGGACTTCTCGTCCTTGTCCTGGTGCATCCCCATCCTCGCGTCGCCGTCGTAGAAGTTGATCAGCGCGGTGTCCGGGGTGTACGCCGCACCCGCCGCCGGATCGCCATAGGCGTCGGTGAGCGCCTCGCGCCCCAGCCGCACCAGCCAGTCCGGGAACTCCGCGACCCGGGCGCCGTTCACATCACCGGCGGTACGGGTGTACCGGTACGGCTGCCAGTGCCAGCCGACACAGACGGTCTGTACGGACATGACACCGCCGTTCGGCAGCACCGTGTGCCGGATCGGCACCGGCCCCCGCGCCCAGTCGCGGCAGATGTCCACCAGCTCCCGCTGCCGTTCCTCCGGCAGCCAGTCGGGGACATGCACCGCACCGGGCGCGACGGTCGCCCGCGGTCTCCGGATCGGGAACAGTTCTCCGCTCATGACACGCGTGCCCCCTCCGGACCGAGGAGGCGTTCCTCGCGCGCCGGCGCGGCGCCACACCCCCGAAGCGCTCCGTCCGTGGCACCCCCGGCGTCGCCCCGCGCGGCGGCGGACTCCTCACTGGCCCGGAGCAGTTCACCCTCCGGGCTGTCCATCGGCGTGTACTCGGTCACGGTCATCGCTCGTTCCTCTCCCGGCGGCGCGTTCGGCCGTCTGCCCTGCGGGATGCGGGATGCGGGATGCGGGCGGGAGCGGGGACGGAGACGGATCACACGCTCCGCCCCCGTACCGCCGTCATCACCGGTAGTTCACGAACTGGAGGGCGAAGTCGAAGTCCTGCCCCTTCAGCAGCGCGATCACGGTCTGAAGGTCGTCACGGCTCTTCGAGCTGACCCGCAGCTCGTCGCCCTGCACCTGCGCCTTGATCCCCTTGGGACCCTGGTCGCGGATGATCTTCGCGACCTTCTTGGCGTTGTCCTGGGAGATGCCCTCCTCGATCGAGGCGAAGATCTTGTACTCCTTGCCGGACAACTGCGGCTCGCCGGCGTCCAGCGCCTTCAGCGAGATCCCGCGCTTGATCAGCTTGGACTGGAAGACGTCGAGGATCGCCTTGACCCGCTCCTCGGAGTTCGCCTCCATCAGGATCTTCTCGCCGGACCAGCCGATGGAGGCTCCGACGTTCTTGAAGTCGTAACGCTGAGAGATTTCCTTCGCGGCCTGGTTGAGGGCGTTGTCGACCTCCTGCCGCTCGACCTTCGAGACGATGTCGAAACTGGAGTCGGCCATGTCCTGTGGCTCCTTGTATCGGTGCTGTCCGGGTGCTGACCGGGCGCACATCGGGTGCTCGTCGCATGCTCGCAGCGCGGCCGGACACCGCCGGTCGCTCCCGTAAAGCCTAGTCACCCGCACCCGTCCGAAGCGCTGATCAATCCGGTGGCGGAGCACCCCCGGGCATCGGGTATCGTTTACGTCGTTGCCACGGAGCACCGCCTCACAGCGGCCCATCCGAACGGCGACGACATCCCATGGCGGTGTGCCCGAGTGGCCAATGGGAGCGGACTGTAAATCCGTCGGCTTAGCCTACCCAGGTTCGAATCCTGGCGCCGCCACGCGATAAAAGAGATGGCCCCCGATCTGCGGAAACGCGGATCGGGGGCCATTCGCGTAGGGCTCCGGACCAGGGCGGCGGGCGTCTGCGCCGCTGGCGCGCGGAAGGCGAAGAGGCCTGCCGGGCGGGCGATATGAGGGAGCGTCAGTCAGGAGCCTCGGGCAAGCAGGGCGTCGGGAGTGGGGTGGGGGGCGGGGGCCCGTACCGCCCCCGCCCCCGCCCCTCGCGGCTCGGTGCCGCTCCGGCTCAGTGGCCGCTTCCGACCGTCTTCGTGGCCTCCGCCACCGGGACCGTGCCGCTGATCAGCTCCAGGGTCAGACCCGCCGTCCCCGGCGTCTCCAGCAGCTCCACGAGAACCGCCGCCACATCGTCGCGCGGCACCGGACCGCGCTCCACCGACTCCGCCAGCCGCACCAGCCCGGTGCCCGGGTCGTTCGTCAGCATCCCCGGCCGCAGGATCGTCCAGTCGAGCGCGGACCGGGACCGTACGTACTCCTCGGCCGCGCCCTTGGACCGCAGATACACGTCGAAGACATCGTCCCCGGCGTGATCTGGATCCGCGCCCAACGAGGAGACGAGGAGATAGCGCCGTACGCCGGCCCGCTCCGCCGCGTCGGCGAGGAGGACCGCGGCGCCGCGGTCCACCGTGTCCTTGCGCGCCGTGCCGCTGCCTGGGCCCGCGCCCGCCGCGAACACCGCGGCGTCCGCGCCCTCCAGCACCGCGGCGACCTCCTCCACCGAGGCCGACTCCAGGTCCAGGACGACCGGTTCGGCGCCCGCCCTCCGCAGGTCCTCCGCCTGATGTGGGTCGCGGATGAGTCCCACGACCTCGTTTCCGCGCTCGGCGAGCAGCCGCTCCAGCCGCAGCGCGATCTGACCATGTCCTCCGGCGATCACCACTCTCATGGTCACGACCGTACGTCCGACAGGGCCGTTGCCGCCTGACGCCACGGCGCGGTCCCGTTCATGGGGCGCGGGCACACAGGCTCATGGCCCGCCCGGTGGGAGGTCGGACCGTCCCTGGCGGGGCAGTTCCAGCGCGACGGCCGCCGCCGTGTCGCAGTACTCCCGTACCGCGCTCGTACGCGCCACCACCCGCCCCCGGTGGATGACGATCCTGCTGTACGCCAGCGACAGCATGTCCGCGATCCGCTCCCCGCGCACCGCCAGCAGCTCCGCCGGAAAGCCCGCCTCCACCCGTACCTCCGGCAGCCCCATCGCCGCCCGCGCCGCCGTGCTCACCGTGTCGTACGCGTCCGCCGCCCGCATCCCGGTCTGTGAGGCCAGCAGATAGGCGGCCTCCAGCGGATCTCCGCGGCCGACCGGGTTCGACACGTCCCGCAGCGCGCCGCTGCCCGCCGCGACCCGTACGCCCGCCGCCCTCAGCAGCGGTACGGGGGCGACGCCCCGCTGTTCGGGGCCGCCGCGTTCCACGCCTCCGCAGCCGCCCTGCGGCAGGCAGATCACCGTCACCCCGGCCGCCGCCAACTGGGCCGCGGCCCGTGCCGCGATCGCGGTCGGCAGCCGGGCCAGCCCCGCGCACGGCCCGAGCGTCACACCCGGCCGCATACCGCCGGCCATCGCCGCCAGCCGGGCCAGCCGCGCCGGGTCGTCACCGTCCGTGTGCAGATCGACCGGACAGCCGTGTTCGGCGGCGACCGTCAGCACGGCCTCCACGTACCCGGCCGGGTCCGGGTCGAGATCGGGGCAGCCGCCCACCACCCCCGCGCCCATCTTGACCGCGTCGCGCAGCATCGCGAGGCCGTCGGCGCCCGCGCGCCCCGTCAGCAGCCGCGGTACGGCGACGGCCGTCAGATCCCCGAGGCCGCGCAGCGAGCGGCGGGCCTGGAGCACCGCCTCCATCCGGCCGAGCTGCTGCGCGTCCCCGATCCGTACATGGGAGCGCAGCGCGGTGGCGCCGTGCCCGAGCTGGAGCAGGGTGGCCTCGGTGGCGCGGCGCTGGACGTCCTCGGGGGCGTACGAGACCGGTCCGTCGCAGGTGAGCGCGGTCAGCGCGGTATCGCAGTGGGCGTGCGGCTCGGCGGGGGCGGGGAGCAGCAGATAACCCGCGAGGTCCACCCGGGAGCCATGTACGGCGAGGCTGCCGGCCGTGCCCACGGCCTCGATCCGGCCCGCGCTCAGCCGTACGTCGACGGTGCGGCCGTCGGTGAGGCGGGCGCCGGTGAGCACGAGCGCGCTGGTGTCGGCCGTGCCGCCGTCGGACGGCTGCCGCGGGTGGCTGTCGGGCATCGCGCTCCCTGGTGCGGGCTTTCCGGTGGGCTCGGGCGTGCGAGATCACGCAGCGTGGGATCGAGCCTAGGGGTGGCTCAGCCGTGCTTCCCGCAGGAGCGCAATAGTCGTACCGGGGAGCCCACCAGTGGCGTACGGGGCGCCCCGGGACGGCTGGGGCAAGGGCGCGGGCGCTCCCGGTCCGAGGAGCGGGCGAGGGGTGGGCGAGGAGCGGGCAGGGGGCCGGTAGAGGAGCGGGCAAGGGGCCGGTCGAGGAGCGGGGCAGGCGGCCGACCGGGGGCCCGGAAAGTGACCGGGAAACGGATTTGGGCGAACGGCAACCGACCGTGTAATGTCTTCATCGCTCGCCCCAATAGCTCAGTCGGTAGAGCGTCTCCATGGTAAGGAGAAGGTCTACGGTTCGATTCCGTATTGGGGCTCAGATGTTCGGTGATCCTCGCCTCCGGGCGAGGAGATCCAACATCGAAGCGGTGTAGCTCAGTCGGTAGAGCAAGCGGCTCATAATCGCTGTGTCACCGGTTCAAGTCCGGTCACCGCTACACAAAGTAGCCGATTGTGGGGTCGGTCCTTCGATCGGCTACTCTTTTCTGCGTTCATCTGTTCATCCGTTGTCCGTCCAAGGAGCACTCACGTGGCTGCCACCGACGTCCGCCCGAAGATCACGCTGGCCTGCGTGGAGTGCAAGGAGCGGAACTACATCACCAAGAAGAACCGGCGCAACAACCCGGACCGTCTTGAGATGAAGAAGCACTGCCCGCGCTGCAACTCGCACACCGCGCACCGCGAAACGCGCTGAATCAGGCTCGTATGCGAGGCCGTCCCCACTGGGGGACGGCCTCGTGTCGTTTGTCGTGATCACATCGTGGTCACATGTAGTGATCAGATCCATCAGGAGGGAGCGGGTCCATGGCGCTCGATCAGTCTTTCGTGGGGCGGAGCTATCCCCCCACCGAGCCGTACGAGGTCGGCCGGGAGAAGATCCGCGAGTTCGCCGAAGCGGTGCGCGATCCCAACCCGGTGTACACCGACCCCGAGGCCGCCAAGGCGCTCGGCTACAGCGACCTGATCGCTCCACCGACGTTCGTGTTCGCCATCACCTTCAAGGCCGCGGGTGATGTCGTCGCCGATCCGCAGCTCGGTCTGGACTACAGCCGGGTGGTGCACGGCGACCAGAAGTTCGCGTACTCCCGTCCCGTCAGGGCGGGGGACCGGCTGACCGTCACCTCCACCATCGAGACGATCAAGTCGCTCGCCGGGAACGACATCATCGATGTACGGGGCGAGGTGCGCGACGAGGCCGGCGAGCATGTCGTGACCGCGTGGACGAAGCTGGTGGCGCGCGCCGCCGGGGAGGCGTGAGACCGATGACGGCGAAGATCGGTTACGACGAGGTCGAGGTCGGCACGGAGCTGCCCGCGCAGAGCTTCCCCGTCACGCGCGCGACGCTCGTGCGGTACGCGGGTGCCTCGGGGGACTTCAACCCGATCCACTGGAACGAGAAGTTCGCCAAGGAGGTCGGGCTGCCGGACGTCATCGCGCACGGCATGTTCACCATGGCCGAGGCGATCCGGGTGGTGACCGACTGGGTGGGCGACCCGGGAGCCGTCGTCGAGTACGGCGTCCGCTTCACCAAGCCCGTCGTGGTGCCCAACGACGACGAGGGCGCGCTGGTCGAGGTCAGTGCCAAGGTCGCGGCCAAGCTGGACGACAGCCGGGTCCGGGTGGATCTGACGGCCATGAGCGCGGGACAGAAGGTGCTGGGGATGTCCCGCGCCGTGGTCCGGCTCGCCTGACCGCCCCTACGCGGACCGGACCAGGTGGCGGACCGGACCAGGTGAAGGGCGCTCGCGACGGCGGGCGCCCTTACTCGTGGGCCCTGGACCCATGGACCCTGGCCCCGGACCCTGGACCCATGAGCCCTGGGCTTCGGCCCCGGCCCGCGTACGTGGTTGACAAAGTTAGTGAGTAGCCAATAACTTTGTCGCATGGTCAGAATGAGTGCTGAGGAGCGGCGCGAGAGCGTCATCCGCGCGGCGGTCACCGAATTCGCCCGCAGCGGCTACAACGGCACCTCCACGGAGGCGATCGCCCGCCGTGTCGGTGTCTCGCAGCCGTATCTCTTCCGGCTCTTCCCGAACAAGGAAGCCATCTTCCTCGCCGCCGCCGAGCGCTGTCTCACGGACACCACCCGGGTCTTCGAGAAGGCGTCCGAGGGGCTGGAGGGCGAAGCGGCCCTCCATGCCATGGGTGACGCGTACCAGCAGCTCATCGCGGATGATCCCGAGAAGCTGCACATGCAGATGCAGATCTATGTCGCGGTGGCCTCCGCCGAGGCCGCCGGTGACCATGCCTTCGGTGACCCCGTCCGCGCCGGCTGGCGGGCCCTCTGGGACACGGTCCATCTCGCGCTCGGGGCGGACGTCGACGACACCACGACCTTCCTCGCCTACGGAATGCTGATCAACACCCTGGTCTCCCTGGGCTTTCCGCCCGGGGATCGCATCTGGTCCGGCTTCTTCCACTCGGCGCAGCCCGCCGACGGCTGAGTCGGGCCTCCCTGCCCCTGTCTCTGCCCCTGCGCCTGCCCGTGCCCGTGCGCGTCCGCTTGTGCGTGCCCGTGCGTCTCTCCTCTGTGCCCGTACCCCGTTTCGCCGGTATCCGTTCCACCCGTACCCGTCCGGCCTCGCGGGCACGAAGCGCTGTCTTCTGTCCATGAAAGTTAGTCATCAATTACTAATCTGAAAGGGAGAGCGATGACCCCGTCAGCCGCTCGCGGTTCCGCCGTCTGGGCCCTGGTCATCACCGGCCTCGCCAGCTTCATGGCGGCCCTGGACAACCTCGTCGTCACCACCGCACTGCCCTCCATCCGCGCCGACCTCGGCGGCGCGCTGGAGGATCTGGAGTGGACGGTCAACGCCTATACGCTCACCTTCGCGGTGCTCCTCATGTTCGGCGCGGCCCTCGGGGACCGCTTCGGCCGCCGCAGGCTCTTCCTCGTCGGCCTCACGGTCTTCACCGGTGCCTCCGCCGCCGCGGCCCTCTCGCCCGGTATCGACGCGCTGATCGCCGCACGCGCCGTCCAGGGCGTCGGCGCGGCGATCATGATGCCGCTCGCCCTCACCCTGCTCACCGCCGCCGTTCCCGCGGAACGGCGGGGAGCGGCACTCGGCATCTACGGCGCGATCACCGGTCTCGCCGTCGCCAGCGGCCCGCTCGTCGGCGGAACCCTCACCGAGCACATCTCCTGGGACTGGATCTTCTGGCTGAACGTCCCGATAGGCCTGGCCCTGCTCCCGCTGGCCCGGCTGCGGCTGAAGGAGTCGCACGGGCCCGGCGCCCGGCTCGACATTCCCGGCACCCTGCTCATCAGCGGCGGTCTCTTCGGCATCGTCTACGCCCTGGTCAACGCCAACACCGAGGGCTGGACCAGCACCGTCGTCCTGCTGGGTCTGTTCGCGGGCGCCGCGCTGCTCGTCGCCTTCGTACGGCACGGTCTGCGGCGCCCGGACGCCATGCTGCCCATGCGCCTCTTCACGAGCCGGGCCTTCACCGGCATCAACGCGGCGAGCCTGCTCATGTTCCTGGGCATGTTCGGCTCGATCTTCCTGCTCAGCCAGTTCCTCCAGGGGGTCCTCGGCTACTCGCCCACCGAGGCCGGTCTGCGGATGCTCCCGTGGACGGCGATGCCCCTGCTCGTCTCGCCGGTCGCCGGTCTCGTCTCCGACCGTGTCGGCGGGCGTCCCGTCGTCGCGACCGGGCTGGCTCTCCAGGCCGTCGGGCTCGGCTGGTTCGCGCTGATCGTCGAACCGGGGGTGTCGTACGGGGCCCAGCTTCCCGCCCTGATCCTCAGCGGAATCGGCATGGGGATGTACTTCGCCCCGGCCGCCAGCCTGGTCATGTCCAGCGTCCGCCCCGGCGAACAGGGCATCGCCTCCGGCGCCAACAACGCCCTGCGCGAGGTCGGCGGAGCGCTCGGGGTCGCGATCCTCGGCGCGGTCTTCGCCGCGCGGGGCGGTTACGAGTCCGGCGACTCCTTCGTCGACGGCACCGTCCCCGCACTCTGGATCGGCGCCGGTGCGGTGGCGCTCGCGGCGCTGACCGCACTGATCATCCCGGGGAGGCGCGCCGAGCGGGCCGCCGCGACCGGGAAGGATGCCGGCGAGGCCGGAGCGGACGCCGACGCGACGGGAGAGGCCGGCAAGGCGGACACCGACCGGGACGAGCGCGAAGGGGCGGCCGTCTGACCTTGTGCGCGCCCGGCCCGGTACCCCCGGATGACGGGCCGTCGCCCTCCGATCCCCGGACGGCGACGGCCCGTACTCTTGTCCCCGTGCTGGAACTCCACAACGCGCCTCTCGCTCCCCTGACCACCTTCCGGCTCGGCGGCCCGGCGGCCCGGCTCGTCACGGCCACCACCGACGACGAGGTCATCGCCGTCGTCCGCGAGGCGGACGCGGCCGGCACACCGCTCCTGATCATCGGCGGCGGCAGCAATCTGGTCATCGGGGACAAGGGCTTCGAGGGCACGGCCCTGCGGATCGCGACCCGGGGCTTCACACTCGACGGCAGCAGGCTGGAACTGGCCGCGGGCGAGGTCTGGAGCGACGCGGTCTCCCGTACCGTCGCGGCGGGCCTGGCGGGCGTCGAATGCCTCGCCGGTATCCCCGGATCGGCCGGTGCCACCCCCATCCAGAACGTCGGGGCGTACGGCCAGGAGGTGGCCGGCACCATCACCGAGGTCGTCGCCTACGACCGCGCGCTCCGCGCGCCCGTCACGCTGACCAGCGCCGAATGCGCCTTCTCGTACCGCCACAGCCGCTTCAAGGAGCACCCCGAGCGCTATGTCGTGCTGCGGGTCCGCTTCGCCCTGGAGGACGCGGGAGGGCTCTCCGCCCCCCTCAAGTACGCCGAGACGGCCCGCGCCCTGGGTGTGGAGCCCGGCGACCGGGTCCCCGCCGCTCTCGCCCGGGACACGGTCCTGAAACTGCGGGCGGCCAAGGGCATGGTGCTGGACGCCGAGGACCATGACACCTGGTCGGCCGGTTCCTTCTTCACCAACCCGATCCTGACCGAGCGGGAGCACGCCGCGTTCGTCGGCCGGGTACGGGAGCGGCTCGGCGCCGAGGTGACGCCGCCCGCGTTCCCGGCGGGGGACGGGCGTACGAAGACCTCCGCGGCCTGGCTGATCGACAGGGCCGGTTTCACCAAGGGGTACGGCACGGGCCCGGCCCGTATCTCCGGCAAGCACACCCTGGCCCTCACCAACCGGGGCGGGGCGACCACCGAGGATCTGCTGACGCTCGCCCGTGAGGTGGTCGCCGGGGTCCACGCGGCCTTCGGGATCACGCTGGTCAACGAGCCCGTGACGGTAGGCGTCAGCCTCTAGCCGGAGCCGGAGCCGGAGCCGGGGCCGGAGCCGGAGCCGGAGCCGGGATCAGGACCGGAGCGGGGCCCGCTACGGGCCCGCTCGCCCGGCCGGGCCCGTTCATCTGTCGGCCCCGCCGGGCCCGCTCACCCGTCGGCGTCGTCCTGCCCCTCGCCCCGGCCGGGGTCGTCGGTGAGCCAGGCGTCGATCCCCGCCAGCAGCTTCTCCCGTGCGTCCGGCGGCGCCGCCGAGCCCCGTACCGACTGACGCGCCAGCTCGGCCAGTTCCGCGTCGCTGAAGCCGTGGTGGGCGCGGGCCAGCTCGTACTGCGCCGCCAGCCGTGAGCCGAACAGCAGCGGATCGTCCGCGCCGAGCGCCATCGGTACGCCCGCCTCGAACAGCGTCCGCAGGGGCACGTCCTCCGGCTTCTCGTAGACCCCCAGTGCCACATTGGAGGACGGGCAGACCTCGCAGGTCACCCCCCGGTCGGCGAGCCTGCGCAGCAGCCGGGGGTCCTCGGCCGCCCGGACGCCGTGCCCGATCCGCGCGGCGCGCAGATCGTCCAGACAGTCCCGTACGGACGCGGGCCCGGTCAGTTCACCGCCGTGTGGCGCCGCCAGCAGCCCGCCGTCCCTCGCGATCGCGAACGCCCGGTCGAAGTCCCTGGCCATACCGCGGCGCTCGTCGTTGGAGAGCCCGAACCCGACGACCCCCCGGTCCGCGTACCGCACGGCGAGCCGGGCCAGGGTCCTGGCCTCCAGAGGGTGCTTCATCCGGTTCGCCGCGACCAGCACGCGGATACCGAGACCGGTCTCCCTGGCGGCCGCGTCCACCGCGTCCAGGATGATCTCCAGCGCGGGGATCAGCCCGCCGAGCAGCGGGGCGTACGAGGTGGGGTCGACCTGTATCTCCAGCCAGCCGGAACCGTCCCGTACGTCTTCCTCGGCCGTCTCGCGGACCAGCCGCTGGATGTCCTCGGGGGCGCGCAGACAGGACCGGGCGATGTCGTACAGCCGCTGGAACCGGAACCAGCCGCGCTCGTCGGTGGCCCGCAGTCTGGGCGGTTCACCGCTGGTCAGCGCGTCGGGGAGGTGGACTCCGTACTTCTCGGCGAGTTCCAGCAGGGTCGTCGGGCGCATCGACCCGGTGAAGTGCAGATGCAGATGTGCCTTGGGCAGCAGGCTGAGGTCGCGGGGGCGGGTGGTGCTCTCCATTCCAGGATCCTGCCGCACGCGAGGGCCCACCGGGAGCCCCTTTCCCCGATCGAGATCTTGCCCGAACGGAAAAACGGGCCCCCGGCCAGGGCCGGGAGCCCGCTCCCACGGTCGAGGGACCAGGGGAAAGCGAAGGGAGATCAGTCCTGCGCCTCCGCCAGCAGCTTCTGGATCCTGGCGATGCCCTCCACCAGGTCCTCGTCGCCGAGCGCGTACGACAGCCGCAGATATCCGGGCGTACCGAAGGCCTCGCCCGGCACCACCGCGACCTCGACCTCCTCCAGGATCAGCGCGGCCAGGTCGACCGTGGTCGCCGGGCGAATGCCCCGGATCTCCTTGCCCAGCAGGGCCTTCACCGAGGGGTACACGTAGAACGCGCCCTCCGGCTCCGGGCAGAGCACGCCGTCGATCTCGTTCAGCATCCGCACGATCGTCCGGCGGCGCCGGTCGAAGGCGGAGCGCATCTCGGCGACGGCTGTGAGATCGCCGGAGACGGCGGCGATCGCGGCGGCCTGCGCGACGTTGGAGACATTGGACGTGGCGTGCGACTGGAGGTTCGTCGCGGCCTTGACGATGTCCTTGGGCCCGATGACCCAGCCCACCCGCCAGCCGGTCATGGCATAGGTCTTCGCCACACCGTTGACCACGACGCACTTGTCCCGCAGCTCCGGCACGACGGTGGGCAGCGAGGTGAACGCGGCGTCGCCGTAGACCAGGTGCTCGTAGATCTCGTCCGTCAGCACCCACAGCCCGTGCTCGACGGCCCAGCGGCCGATGGCCTCGGTGTCGGCCGCGCTGTAGACGGCGCCCGTCGGGTTGGACGGTGAGACGAAGAGCACGACCTTCGTACGCTCGGTACGGGCCGCCTCCAACTGCTCGACGGAGACGCGGTAGCCGGTGGTCTCGTCGGCCACGACCTCTACCGGGACACCGCCGGCCAGCCGGATCGACTCGGGGTACGTGGTCCAGTACGGGGCCGGGACGATGACCTCGTCACCGGGGTCCAGTATGGCCGCGAACGCCTCGTAGATCGCCTGCTTGCCGCCGTTGGTCACCAGGACCTGGGAGGCGTCGATCTCGTAGCCGGAGTCGCGCAGCGTCTTCGCGACGATGGCGGCCTTCAGCTCCGGGAGCCCGCCGGCCGGCGTGTAGCGGTGGTACTTCGGCGTACGGCAGGCCTCGACCGCCGCCTCGACGATGTACTCGGGCGTCGGGAAGTCGGGCTCGCCGGCACCGAAGCCGATCACCGGACGTCCGGCGGCCTTCAGGGCCTTGGCCTTGGCGTCCACGGCCAGCGTCGCGGATTCGGAGATCGCGCCGATTCGGGCGGAGACCCGGCGCTCGGTGGGTGGAATTGCAGCGCTCATACGGCCATGGTCCCAGACCTGAAACCTCCCCGGCACACAGGTTTCACTTCGCGAGCGCGAGGAGCACGCGCCCCGCGGAGGGAGGGGGACGCGCGCCGCGGACGGACAGGTCGTGAATCGTTCCGGCGCAAGCTGTTCGACGCGGGCGCCACGACCACGTACACTCACTCGTCGTTGGACCTCGGCAGACAGGTCCGTACCAGGCACTCCGTGCGCCCGGTCGGATGCGGTAGGTTGAGGAAGACACAAAGGGTCGTAGCTCAATTGGTAGAGCACTGGTCTCCAAAACCAGCGGTTGGGGGTTCAAGTCCCTCCGGCCCTGCTACACAAGCCTCCGCCAGGCTGTGTGCGCATGTACGTACATTCAATGCACCGCCGTGCGGCTCCCCCGGGCGCGGCACGGCCACGACCGGGAATCAGGTGAGAGAGCGTGACGGACGCCGTGGGCTCCATCGACAAGCCTGATGCCGACGATGAGTCCGCTGAGTCGAAGAAGCCCCGTAAGGGTGGCAAGCGCGGCAAGAAGGGTCCTCTGGGCCGTCTCGCGCTCTTCTACCGTCAGATCGTCGCCGAGCTGCGCAAGGTCGTCTGGCCGACTCGCAATCAGCTGACGACGTACACCACAGTGGTGATTGTCTTCGTTGTCATCATGATCGGTCTGGTGACCGTGATTGACTACGGCTTCCAGAATGCGATCAAGTACGTCTTCGGCTGATCCCGCGGAGGGCGCCCGCTCGGCGCCCCTTTCGCGTGTTCCACCCATTGAGCCAGGAAGAAGCAGCCACCGTGTCTGACCCGAACCTGAACGACGCCAGCGAGTCGGAGGAGTCCCGAGAGGACGAAACCGACATCGTCGAGGCGGCGGACGCTGTCGAGCCAGACCAGGCCGAAGCCGCTGATCTCGCCGCCGGCGAGCCGGCCGAGGAGGCGGCGCTGCACATCGAGGACGACGGGACCGAGGCGGACGACGACTCCGCCGAGGACGCGCACGACGCGGACGACGCCGACGCGGACGAGGACGAGGAAGACGCCGAGGCCGAGGCCCCGGCCGCCCCCGCCGACCCGATCGCCGCGCTCCGCGAGGAGCTGCGCGGTCTGCCCGGCGAGTGGTACGTCATCCACACCTACGCGGGCTACGAGAAGCGCGTGAAGGCCAACCTGGAGCAGCGTGCCGTCTCGCTGAACGTCGAGGACTTCATCTACCAGGCCGAGGTCCCCGAGGAAGAGATCGTCCAGATCAAGAACGGCGAGCGCAAGAACGTCCGCCAGAACAAGCTCCCGGGCTATGTCCTGGTGCGCATGGATCTGACGAACGAGTCCTGGGGCGTCGTCCGCAACACCCCGGGCGTCACCGGCTTCGTGGGCAATGCCTACGACCCGTACCCGCTGACGCTGGACGAGATCGTCAAGATGCTCGCGCCGGAGGCCGAGGAGAAGGCCGCCCGTGAGGCCGCCGAGGCCGAGGGCAAGCCCGTTCCCTCGCGCAAGGTCGAGGTCCAGGTGCTGGACTTCGAGGTCGGCGACTCGGTCACCGTCACCGACGGCCCGTTCGCCACGCTCCAGGCGACCATCAACGAGATCAACGCCGACTCGAAGAAGGTCAAGGGTCTGGTCGAGATCTTCGGCCGCGAGACCCCGGTCGAGCTGAGCTTCGACCAGATCCAGAAGAACTGAGCGCCGGACCGCACGAGCGGTCGCGTCCCGCTCTCTGGAACCACAGCTTCCGACAGGTCAGACAGGCTCCCACAGATGTCTGACCTGTCGGTTTTTGGCCGCACAGCTATACCCGTTATCGTTGTGCGGTATGCCTCCATCCGGATGACCGGATGGCCGGCTGAAAACTCTCACTAGGACCCGGAGAGAGCACATGCCTCCCAAGAAGAAGAAGGTCACGGGGCTTATCAAGCTCCAGATCAGCGCCGGTGCGGCCAACCCGGCTCCGCCGGTCGGCCCCGCGCTGGGCCAGCACGGCGTCAACATCATGGAGTTCTGCAAGGCCTACAACGCCGCGACCGAGTCGCAGCGTGGCATGGTCGTGCCGGTGGAGATCACGGTCTACGAGGACCGCTCCTTCACCTTCATCACCAAGACTCCGCCGGCCGCCAAGCTGATCCTCAAGGCCGCTGGTGTGGACAAGGGCTCCGGCGAGCCGCACGTCAAGAAGGTCGCGAAGCTCACCCGCGCCCAGGTGCGTGACATCGCCACGACGAAGATGCCCGACCTGAACGCCAACGACCTGGACGCCGCCGAGAAGATCATCGCCGGCACCGCCCGTTCCATGGGCATCACGGTCGAGGGCTGACCCAGCCGGGCAAGCCCCAGTGGCAGGGCCCTGCGCGGCCCGGACCACGAACTCCACACCTGTATGAACCACCAGGAGAAGAAGTGAAGCGCAGCAAGGCTCTCCGCGGCGCGGACGCCAAGATCGACCGGGAGCGCAGCTACGCGCCCCTCGAGGCCGTCCGTCTCGCCAAGGACACCACCACCACCAAGTTCGACGGCACCGTCGAGGTCGCCATGCGTCTGGGCGTCGACCCGCGCAAGGCGGACCAGATGGTCCGTGGCACCGTGAACCTTCCGCACGGCACCGGCAAGACCGCCCGGGTCCTGGTCTTCGCGACCGGTGACCGTGCCGAGGCCGCGCGTGCCGCGGGCGCCGACATCGTCGGCGCCGACGAACTGATCGACGAGGTCTCGAAGGGCCGTCTGGACTTCGACGCCGTCGTCGCCACCCCGGACCTCATGGGCAAGGTCGGCCGCCTCGGCCGTGTCCTCGGCCCGCGTGGTCTGATGCCGAACCCGAAGACCGGCACGGTCACCCCGGATGTCACCAAGGCTGTCAACGACATCAAGGGCGGCAAGATCGAGTTCCGCGTCGACAAGCACTCGAACCTGCACTTCATCATCGGCAAGGTCTCCTTCGACGAGACGAAGCTGGTCGAGAACTACGCCGCGGCGCTGGAGGAGATCCTCCGTCTGAAGCCGTCCGCCGCGAAGGGCCGCTACATCAAGAAGGCGACCCTGACCACGACGATGGGCCCCGGCATCCCGCTGGACGCCAACCGCACCCGCAACCTCCTCGTGGAGGAGGACCCGGCCGCCGTCTGACCGACGGCAGCCGCGGGCCGCACCGTACGACAGCCGGTCCCCGCACCTCTCCGGAGGCGCGGGGACCGGCCGTTTTTTATCCCGGGAGCTCTGTCAGAGGTCGACGGTAGAGTTCGCCGGGCTTGAAAGATCCAGTGCATACCCATGGGGGGATCCAGAATATGAAGCACCGCACCATCGCCGCGGCCGCGCTCGCCGGCGCGCTGCTCTGCGGCACGGCGGCCTGTTCGTCCGGGACGGAGGGCGCCAAGCCCGCCGCCGAGGGCAAGGCCTCGGGGACGCCGGTGGAGATGTCCCCCGTCGCCGCCGTGAAGAAGGCCGCCGCCAACAACGAGAAGTTCACCTCGGTCACCTACACGATGAAGGGCAGCGTCCCCGGGGAGGGGGTCGTCGAGGGCGACGCCTCGATGAGCCTGAAGCCGATAGCCGTCCAGATGAAGATGCGGGGCGAGCTGGAGGGGAAGCAGCAGGAAGTGGAGCTCCGGCTCACCTCCGACGGCATGTATCTGAACGGTGGCAAGGAAGCCGCCGCGGAGATGGACGGCAAGAGCTGGCTCAAGTTCCCCATGGAGGCCCTCGGCGCGGGCGGGGAGAGCCCTCTGGGCGCGCTGACGGGCCAGGTGGACAAGAACCCGGCCGCCGAGTCCGGCACGCTCACCGCGGCCAAGGACCTGAAGAAGGTCGGCGAGGAGACCGTCGGCGGGGTCAGGACGACGCGCTACACCGGCACGCTCACCCTCGAACAGATGGGCGCGGCGCTGGGGAAAGGCGCCGGGGCCGAGGAGAAGCGGGAGAAGACCCTCAAGACGTACCGGGACATGGGCATCGACCGGCTCACCATGGACATGTGGATCGACGGGGAGGACCGCACCAAGCAGTTCCGCACCCGGGGCGAGTCCAAGAAGGGCCCGCTCGACATGACGATCACGTTCGTGGACTTCAACAAGCCGGTCGTGGTCAAGGCCCCGCCGGCCTCCGAGACCGTGGACCTCGCCGAGATGATGGCGGGCGCCCAGGCCGGCTGAGCTCCGTCCGCCACGATTTGCCTGGCAAGGAGCCGTTCACGTAGTCTTCCCCAGAAGCCAAAGACCGCTGGTCGTTGCCGTGTGCTCGTGAGAGGACGCGGCGGCCGAAGGATCCGCTAGCTGCGGACGACCTGCGCAGGTGACTGTGGACAGCTCCCGGATTCCATTCGGTCGAGCTACGCCCCGTGCGCCTGCGCCGGGGCGTTTCGTTTTGCCCAGCCCCTTCTGAGCGGTCCTCATCACCCGGAAGGAGGCCGACGCTCATGGCAAGGCCCGACAAGGCTGCCGCGGTGGCCGAGCTGACGGACAAGTTCCGCAGCTCGAACGCCGCCGTGCTGACCGAGTACCGGGGTCTCACCGTGGCGCAGCTCAAGGAGCTGCGCCGTTCTCTCGGTGAGAACGCCCAGTACGCCGTGGTGAAGAACACGCTGACCAAGATCGCGGCCAACGAGGCCGGGATCAACACGCTGGACGACCTGTTCGCAGGTCCGACGGCGGTTGCCTTCGTCACCGGTGACCCGGTGGAGTCGGCGAAGGGTCTTCGTGACTTCGCCAAGGACAACCCGAATCTCATCATCAAGGGCGGTGTCCTTGACGGTAAGGCGCTCAGCGCCGATGAGATCAAGAAGCTTGCGGACCTCGAGTCCCGCGAGGTTCTGCTCTCCAAGCTGGCAGGCGCCATGAAGGGCAAGCAGTCGCAGGCCGCTTCGCTCTTCCAGGCCCTTCCGTCGAAGTTCGTCCGCACGGCGGAAGCGCTTCGCGTCAAGAAGGAAGAGCAGGACGGTGCCGGTACGCCGGCCCCCGTCGAGGCCGACTCCGAGTAAACACGCTCGCTCGGTCGGAGCGGGCCGGTTACGCCCGCGGAACTGTACATACGGCACCAGCCGAATTAGTGGAAGGACCGCCATCATGGCGAAGCTCAGCCAGGAAGACCTGCTCGCGCAGTTCGAGGACATGACCCTCATCGAGCTCTCCGCGTTCGTGAAGGCCTTCGAGGAGAAGTTCGACGTCACCGCCGCCGCCGCGGTCGCCGCCCCGGTCGCCGGTGTCCCCGGTGCCCCGGCCGAGGCCGTCGAGGAGCAGGACGAGTTCGACGTCATCCTCACCGGTGCCGGCGAGAAGAAGATCCAGGTCATCAAGGTCGTGCGTGAGCTGACCTCCCTGGGTCTGAAGGAGGCCAAGGACCTCGTGGACGGCGCCCCGAAGCCCGTTCTGGAGAAGGTCGCCAAGGAGGCCGCCGAGAAGGCCGCCGAGTCCCTCAAGGGCGCCGGCGCCTCCGTCGAGGTCAAGTGACCCCGTACGAGTCCGCCACCGCCCGCCGCTAGGCGTACGGAGGCAGTCTCGGCGCCGCGAGGCGCGATGTTGACGCGCAGGGCGATCACCCAGTCGGGTGGTCGCCCTTCCGCGTTCCCGTGGGGGCTGCCTTGCTCTTCCGCCCGCGACGAGTATCGTGATCATCGCCGTGCCTCCGTACGCCCAGTAACGCTCCGCAGGGGGCAGGGGGCCTTGACGAACCGCACGCAGCGCGCAATTCTCAGGAACGCGTCGGCACAATCGATCCGGATCCGAGGCATGGATCGACGGCGAAGAGGGCAGTATCGATGTGCGCCTACGGCGCGATGGCTTGCCGCAGTTGAGACAAGGGTGTTGAGAACAACGAGGGTGTCGGAAAACCCGCTCTGGACATCAGTGTGCCAAGTGGCTACACTGACCCTTTGCGCTGCCTGTTAGCTGCTCCCTGCCCGTCACCAGGGGCACCCCCTCGTATGAGCATCGGTGGTGGAAAGGTCCTGAACTGGACTTTTCTCTCCGTGCCCAGCTTGGGACCGGTACGCGCGTAGTGAGTCCGAGCCCTCGGAAGGACCCCCTCTTGGCCGCCTCGCGCAACGCCTCGACCGCGAATACGAACAACGGCGCCAGCACCGCCCCGCTGCGCATCTCCTTTGCAAAGATCAAGGAGCCCCTCGAGGTTCCGAACCTCCTTGCGCTGCAGACCGAGAGCTTTGACTGGCTGCTCGGCAATGCCGCTTGGAAGGCTCGTGTCGAGGCGGCTCTCGAGAACGGGCAGGACGTCCCCAGGAAGTCCGGTCTGGAGGAGATCTTCGAGGAGATCTCCCCGATCGAGGACTTCTCCGGGTCGATGTCGCTGACCTTCCGCGATCACCGCTTCGAGCCCTCCAAGAACTCGATCGACGAGTGCAAGGAGCGCGACTTCACGTTCGCCGCCCCGCTCTTCGTCACGGCCGAGTTCACCAACAACGAGACCGGCGAGATCAAGTCCCAGACGGTCTTCATGGGCGACTTCCCGCTCATGACCAACAAGGGCACCTTCGTCATCAACGGCACCGAGCGTGTCGTGGTGTCCCAGCTCGTCCGCTCGCCGGGTGTCTACTTCGACTCCTCGATCGACAAGACGTCCGACAAGGACATCTTCTCCGCCAAGATCATCCCCTCCCGGGGTGCCTGGCTGGAGATGGAGATCGACAAGCGCGACATGGTCGGTGTCCGTATCGACCGCAAGCGCAAGCAGTCCGTGACCGTCCTCCTCAAGGCTCTCGGCTGGACGACCGAGCAGATCCTGGAGGAGTTCGGCGAGTACGAGTCCATGCGCGCCACCCTGGAGAAGGACCACACCCAGGGCCAGGACGACGCGCTGCTCGACATCTACCGCAAGCTGCGCCCGGGTGAGCCCCCGACGCGTGAGGCCGCTCAGACGCTGCTCGAGAACCTCTACTTCAACCCGAAGCGCTACGACCTCGCCAAGGTCGGCCGCTA
Organism: Streptomyces sp. NPDC002018; assembly: GCF_042890865.1. NCBI lineage: Bacteria > Bacillati > Actinomycetota > Actinomycetes > Kitasatosporales > Streptomycetaceae > Streptomyces > Streptomyces sp. NPDC002018. The sequence continues at coordinate 237,914 of NZ_JBIASO010000006.1, read as the reverse complement.
CAAGGTGAACAAGAAGCTCGGCGCGGACGAGCCGCTGGACGCCGGCGTGCTCACCACCGACGATGTCATCGCGACCATCAAGTACCTGGTCAAGCTGCACGCCGGGGAGACCGAGACGGTCGGCGAGAACGGCACCCAGATCGTCGTCGAGACCGACGACATCGACCACTTCGGCAACCGCCGTCTGCGCAATGTCGGCGAGCTGATCCAGAACCAGGTCCGTACGGGTCTGGCGAGGATGGAGCGCGTCGTGCGTGAGCGCATGACGACCCAGGACGTCGAGGCGATCACGCCGCAGACGCTGATCAACATCCGGCCGGTCGTCGCCTCCATCAAGGAGTTCTTCGGCACCAGCCAGCTCTCGCAGTTCATGGACCAGAACAACCCGCTGTCGGGTCTCACCCACAAGCGCCGTCTGTCGGCTCTTGGCCCGGGTGGTCTCTCCCGTGAGCGGGCCGGCTTCGAGGTCCGTGACGTGCACCCCTCGCACTACGGCCGCATGTGTCCGATCGAGACCCCCGAAGGCCCGAACATCGGTCTGATCGGCTCGCTCGCCTCGTACGGCCGGGTCAACGCGTTCGGTTTCGTCGAGACCCCGTACCGCAAGGTCACCGACGGCCAGGTCACCGACGAGGTCGACTACCTGACCGCCGACGAGGAGGACAGGTTCGTCATCGCCCAGGCGAACGCGACCCTCTCCGACGATCTGCGCTTCACCGAGCCCCGTGTCCTGGTGCGCCGCCGTGGCGGTGAGGTCGACTACGTGCCCGGCACCGACGTCGACTACATGGACGTCTCGCCGCGCCAGATGGTGTCGGTCGCGACCGCCATGATCCCGTTCCTGGAGCACGACGACGCCAACCGCGCCCTCATGGGCGCGAACATGATGCGTCAGGCCGTGCCCCTGATCACCTCCGAGGCGCCGCTCGTCGGCACCGGCATGGAGTACCGCTGTGCGGTCGACGCCGGAGACGTGATCAAGGCGGAGAAGGCGGGTGTGGTCCAGGAGGTCTCCGCGGACTACATCACCGTCGCCAACGACGACGGCACGTACACCACGTACCGCATCGCGAAGTTCTCCCGCTCCAACCAGGGCACCTCGGTCAACCAGAAGGTTGTCGTCAACGAGGGTGACCGGGTCGTCGAGAGCCAGGTGCTCGCCGACGGTCCCGCCACCCAGCTTGGCGAGATGGCGCTCGGCAAGAACCTTCTCGTGGCGTTCATGCCGTGGGAGGGCCACAACTACGAAGACGCGATCATCCTCAGCCAGCGCCTGGTGCAGGACGACGTCCTCTCCTCGATCCACATCGAGGAGCACGAGGTCGACGCCCGTGACACCAAGCTCGGCCCCGAGGAGATCACCCGGGACATCCCGAACGTCTCCGAGGAGGTCCTCGCGGACCTCGACGAGCGCGGCATCATCCGTATCGGTGCCGAGGTCGTCGCCGGGGACATCCTGGTCGGCAAGGTCACGCCCAAGGGTGAGACCGAGCTGACCCCGGAGGAGCGTCTGCTCCGCGCGATCTTCGGTGAGAAGGCCCGTGAGGTCCGTGACACCTCGCTGAAGGTGCCGCACGGCGAGACCGGCAAGGTCATCGGCGTACGGGTCTTCGACCGCGAGGAGGGCGACGAGCTGCCGCCGGGCGTGAACCAGCTCGTCCGCGTGTACGTCGCCCAGAAGCGCAAGATCACCGACGGTGACAAGCTCGCCGGACGCCACGGAAACAAGGGCGTCATCTCGAAGATCCTGCCGATCGAGGACATGCCGTTCCTGGAGGACGGCACCCCGGTCGACATCATCCTCAACCCGCTGGGTGTCCCGTCCCGGATGAACCCGGGACAGGTCCTCGAGATCCACCTCGGCTGGCTCGCCAGCCAGGGCTGGAAGGTCGAGGGCAGCGAGGAGTGGATGGAGCGGCTGAAGGCCATCGGCGCCGACGAGGTCGCCGCCGGGACCAATGTCGCCACCCCGGTCTTCGACGGTGCCCGCGAGGACGAGATCTCCGGTCTCTTCGAGGCCACGATCCCCAACCGCGACGGCAACCGGATGGTGCAGCCGTCCGGCAAGGCGCACCTGTTCGACGGCCGCTCCGGTGAGCCGTTCCCGGACCCGATCTCGATCGGGTACATGTACATCCTCAAGCTCCACCACCTGGTCGACGACAAGCTGCACGCGCGTTCGACCGGCCCGTACTCGATGATCACCCAGCAGCCGCTGGGTGGTAAGGCCCAGTTCGGCGGTCAGCGCTTCGGTGAGATGGAGGTGTGGGCGCTGGAGGCTTATGGCGCCGCGTACGCCCTCCAGGAGCTGCTGACGATCAAGTCCGACGACGTGACCGGCCGCGTGAAGGTCTACGAGGCCATCGTCAAGGGCGAGAACATCCCCGAGCCCGGCATTCCCGAGTCCTTCAAGGTGCTCATCAAGGAAATGCAGTCGCTCTGCCTCAATGTGGAGGTGCTGTCCTCGGACGGCATGTCCATCGAGATGCGTGACACGGACGAGGATGTCTTCCGCGCGGCGGAGGAGCTCGGAATCGACCTGTCCCGGCGCGAGCCGAGCAGCGTCGAAGAGGTCTGACGGGTCGGCCGGCCGGATCCCGTATCCGGCCGGCCCTCCCGGGACCCGTTCAGACCATTGCTGAAGCGCCCCATATTTCTCGCTGACGCGAGGGGGCTCGAACCCCCGAAAGAGGGATTGACGACAAGTGCTCGACGTCAACTTCTTCGACGAGCTGCGGATCGGCCTCGCCACCGCGGACGACATCCGGACCTGGTCGCACGGCGAAGTGAAGAAGCCGGAGACCATCAACTACCGCACGCTCAAGCCCGAGAAGGACGGACTCTTCTGCGAGAAGATCTTCGGCCCCACCCGGGACTGGGAGTGCTACTGCGGCAAGTACAAGCGTGTCCGCTTCAAGGGCATCATCTGTGAGCGCTGTGGTGTGGAAGTCACCCGCGCCAAGGTGCGCCGTGAGCGGATGGGCCACATTGAGCTGGCCGCGCCCGTCACCCACATCTGGTACTTCAAGGGCGTCCCGTCGCGCCTCGGATACCTGCTCGACCTCGCGCCGAAGGACCTGGAGAAGGTCATCTACTTCGCCGCGTACATGATCACGTTCGTGGACGAGGAGCGCCGCACGCGCGACCTGCCCTCGCTGGAGGCGCATGTCTCCGTCGAGCGCCAGCAGGTCGAGAACCGCCGCGACGCCGACCTCGAAGCCCGCGCCAAGAAGCTCGAGACCGACCTGGCCGAGCTGGAGGCCGAGGGCGCCAAGGCCGATGTGCGCCGCAAGGTGCGCGAGGGCGCCGAGCGTGAGATGAAGCAGCTCCGTGACCGCGCGCAGCGCGAGATCGACCGCCTCGACGAGGTGTGGAACCGCTTCAAGAACCTCAAGGTCCAGGACCTGGAGGGCGACGAGCTGCTCTACCGCGAGCTGCGCGACCGCTTCGGCACGTACTTCGACGGTTCGATGGGCGCCGCGGCGCTCCAGAAGCGCCTGGAGTCCTTCGACCTGGACGAGGAGGCCGAGCGCCTCCGCGAGATCATCCGCACCGGCAAGGGCCAGAAGAAGACCCGCGCGCTCAAGCGCCTCAAGGTCGTCTCCGCGTTCCTCCAGACCAGCAACAGCCCCAAGGGCATGGTGCTGGACTGCGTCCCGGTGATCCCGCCGGACCTGCGTCCGATGGTGCAGCTCGACGGTGGCCGCTTCGCGACCTCCGACCTGAACGACCTGTACCGCCGTGTGATCAACCGCAACAACCGCCTCAAGCGTCTGCTCGACCTCGGTGCCCCCGAGATCATCGTGAACAACGAGAAGCGGATGCTCCAGGAGGCCGTCGACGCGCTGTTCGACAACGGCCGCCGCGGTCGCCCGGTGACCGGTCCCGGCAACCGGCCCCTGAAGTCCCTGAGCGACATGCTCAAGGGCAAGCAGGGCCGTTTCCGTCAGAACCTGCTCGGCAAGCGTGTCGACTACTCGGCCCGTTCCGTGATCGTCGTCGGTCCGCAGCTCAAGCTGCACCAGTGCGGTCTGCCGAAGGCCATGGCGCTGGAGCTGTTCAAGCCGTTCGTGATGAAGCGCCTGGTGGACCTGAACCACGCGCAGAACATCAAGTCGGCCAAGCGCATGGTCGAGCGCGGCCGTACGGTCGTGTACGACGTGCTCGAAGAGGTCATCGCCGAGCACCCGGTGCTGCTGAACCGTGCGCCGACGCTGCACCGTCTCGGTATCCAGGCCTTCGAGCCGCAGCTCGTCGAGGGCAAGGCCATCCAGATCCACCCGCTCGTCTGCACCGCGTTCAACGCGGACTTCGACGGTGACCAGATGGCCGTCCACCTGCCGCTCTCCGCGGAGGCGCAGGCCGAGGCCCGCATCCTGATGCTGTCCTCGAACAACATCCTCAAGCCGGCCGACGGCCGTCCGGTCACCATGCCCACCCAGGACATGGTGCTCGGTCTCTTCTTCCTCACCACGGACGAGGAGGAGCGCGAGGTCAAGGGCGAGGGCCGGTCCTTCGGCTCCAGCGCCGAGGCGACCATGGCGTTCGACAACCGGGAGCTGTCGCTCCAGGCGAAGGTCGACATCCGCTTCCCGGTGGGCACCATCCCGCCGCGCGGCTGGACCCCGCCGGTCTCCGAGGACGGGGACGACGGCGTCGGGGCGGCTCCGTACCAGCAGGGCGACAGCTTCCGGCTGCGTACGACCCTGGGCCGCGCGCTCTTCAACGAGCTGCTGCCCGAGGACTACCCGTTCGTCGACTACTCGGTGGGCAAGAAGCAGCTCTCCGAGATCGTCAACGACCTGGCCGAGCGCTACCCCAAGGTCATCGTGGCGGCGACGCTCGACAACCTGAAGGCGGCGGGCTTCTACTGGGCGACCCGTTCCGGGGTCACCGTGGCCATCTCCGACGTGGTCGTGCCCGAGGCGAAGAAGGCGATCGTCCAGGGTTACGAGGCACAGGACGAGAAGGTCCAGAAGCAGTACGAGCGCGGTCTGATCACCAAGCAGGAGCGCACGCAGGAACTGATCACGATCTGGACCAAGGCGACCAACGAGGTCGCCGAGGCGATGAACGCGAACTTCCCGAAGACCAACCCCATCTTCATGATGGTGAACTCGGGCGCGCGCGGAAACATGATGCAGATGCGTCAGATCGCCGGTATGCGTGGTCTGGTGTCGAACGCCAAGAACGAGACGATCCCGCGTCCCATCAAGGCGTCCTTCCGTGAGGGCCTGTCCGTGCTGGAGTACTTCATCTCCACGCACGGTGCCCGTAAGGGTCTGGCCGACACGGCGCTGCGCACCGCCGACTCGGGTTACCTGACCCGTCGTCTGGTGGACGTCTCGCAGGACGTGATCATCCGCGAGGAGGACTGCGGCACCGACCGCGGCCTCAAGCTGAAGATCGCGGTCAAGGGCGCCGACGGTGTGCTCCGCAAGACGGAGGACGTCGAGACCTCCGTGTACGCGCGGATGCTCGCCGAGGACGTCGTCATCGACGGCAAGGTCATCGCGCCGGCCAATGTCGACCTGGGCGATGTCCTGATCGACGCGCTGGTCAACGCCGGGGTCGAGGAGGTCAAGACCCGCTCGGTCCTGACCTGTGAGTCCGCGGTCGGCACCTGTGCCTTCTGCTACGGCCGTTCGCTGGCCACCGGCAAGCTGGTCGACATCGGTGAGGCGGTCGGCATCATCGCCGCCCAGTCCATCGGTGAGCCCGGTACCCAGCTCACGATGCGTACCTTCCACACCGGTGGTGTGGCCGGTGACGACATCACCCAGGGTCTGCCCCGAGTCGTCGAGCTGTTCGAGGCCCGTACGCCCAAGGGTGTCGCCCCGATCTCGGAGGCGGCGGGCCGCGTCCGTATCGAGGAGACGGAGAAGACCAAGAAGCTGGTCGTCACACCGGACGACGGCAGCGACGAGACGGCGTTCCCGATCTCGAAGCGCGCCCGTCTCCTGGTGGAGGAGGGCGACCACGTCGAGGTGGGCCAGAAGCTCACCGTGGGTGCCACCAACCCGCACGACGTGCTGCGGATCCTCGGTCAGCGCGCGGTCCAGGTCCACCTGGTCGGCGAGGTCCAGAAGGTCTACAACTCGCAGGGTGTGTCGATCCACGACAAGCACATCGAGATCATCATCCGGCAGATGCTGCGCCGTGTGACGATCATCGAGTCCGGCGACGCGGAGCTGCTGCCCGGCGAGCTGGTGGAGCGGTCGAAGTTCGAGACCGAGAACCGCCGTGTGGTCACGGAAGGCGGCCACCCGGCCTCCGGCCGTCCGCAGCTCATGGGTATCACCAAGGCCTCGCTGGCCACCGAGTCGTGGCTGTCGGCGGCGTCCTTCCAGGAGACGACCAGGGTCCTCACCGACGCGGCGATCAACGCCAAGTCGGACTCCCTGATCGGCCTCAAGGAGAACGTCATCATCGGTAAGCTCATCCCGGCCGGTACGGGTCTGTCCCGCTACCGCAACATCCGGGTCGAGCCGACCGAGGAGGCCAAGGCCGCGATGTACTCGGCCGTCGGCTACGACGACATCGACTACTCGCCGTTCGGCACCGGCTCCGGCCAGGCCGTCCCGCTGGAGGACTACGACTACGGTCCGTACAACCAGTAAGGCGTGAGCGGACCGGAGGGCGGCCATCCGTACGGATGACCGCCCTCCGGCATGCCCGGGACCTGTGCCTGAAGCGGCTTCCGGGCGGCCCCGGGGCCGGCTCCCGGCATCGGGCGCGCCGCGGTGTCGCGGTTACGGGGAGTGAGGAATTCCGGCGGGAAACCGGGAATTCCTCCGGGGGGTCCATCCGTTGGACGTACGGCGTGTCTGGTCCAGGGCATTTGTTTTGACCGGAGTCGATGAGGTAGGTACGCTCAGACCTTGTGCCTGGGGTGTGCCTGGGCTCCTGTGCGTGTCTTCAGCCGCATGGCGAGCTCGAGTATCGGCCACCGTGATCTGCGCCTTCCTCGCCCTCGGCGGGGTCATGCAGCATTCGACACACCCGACCGCGTGGGTCGGAGTTGTTCCAGGTTAGTTGTACTGACGGCACACAGAAACCGGAGAAGTAGTGCCTACGATCCAGCAGCTGGTCCGTAAGGGCCGGCAGGACAAGGTCGAGAAGAACAAGACGCCCGCGCTCGAGGGTTCCCCTCAGCGTCGCGGTGTCTGCACGCGTGTGTTCACGACCACCCCGAAGAAGCCGAACTCGGCCCTCCGGAAGGTCGCGCGTGTGCGTCTGACCTCCGGTATCGAGGTCACGGCCTACATTCCGGGTGAGGGACACAACCTGCAGGAGCACTCCATCGTGCTCGTGCGTGGTGGCCGTGTGAAGGACCTGCCTGGTGTTCGTTACAAGATCATCCGCGGTTCGCTCGACACCCAGGGTGTCAAGAACCGCAAGCAGGCCCGCAGCCGCTACGGCGCCAAGAAGGAGAAGTAAGAATGCCTCGTAAGGGCCCCGCCCCGAAGCGCCCGGTCATCATCGACCCGGTCTACGGTTCTCCTCTGGTCACCTCGCTGATCAACAAGATCCTGCTCAACGGCAAGCGTTCCACCGCCGAGCGGATCGTGTACGGCGCCATGGAAGGTCTGCGCGAGAAGACCGGCAACGACCCGGTCATCACGCTGAAGCGCGCGCTTGAGAACGTCAAGCCCACGCTCGAGGTCAAGTCCCGCCGTGTCGGTGGCGCCACCTACCAGGTGCCGATCGAGGTCAAGCCCGGTCGCGCCGCCACCCTCGCGCTCCGCTGGGTCGTGGGGTACTCCCGCGCCCGTCGCGAGAAGACCATGACCGAACGCCTCATGAACGAGCTGCTCGACGCCTCCAACGGTCTCGGCGCCTCGGTCAAGAAGCGTGAGGACACGCACAAGATGGCCGAGTCCAACAAGGCCTTCGCGCACTACCGCTGGTAGTCGCTACCCCCATCGAGACCGAGAGAAGATTGAGCCTCATGGCCACCACTTCGCTTGACCTGGCCAAGGTCCGCAACATCGGGATCATGGCCCACATCGACGCGGGCAAGACGACGACCACCGAGCGCATCCTGTTTTACACCGGTGTGAGCTACAAGATCGGTGAGGTCCACGACGGCGCTGCCACGATGGACTGGATGGAGCAGGAGCAGGAGCGCGGCATCACGATCACGTCCGCCGCGACCACCTGTCACTGGCCGCTCGAGGACGTCGACCACACCATCAACATCATCGACACCCCGGGTCACGTGGACTTCACGGTCGAGGTGGAGCGTTCGCTCCGCGTGCTCGACGGTGCCGTCACCGTGTTCGACGGTGTCGCCGGTGTGGAGCCGCAGTCCGAGACGGTGTGGCGTCAGGCCGACCGTTACGGCGTGCCCCGCATCTGCTTCGTCAACAAGCTCGACCGGACCGGCGCGGAGTTCCACCGCTGCGTCGACATGATCTCGGACCGCCTCGGCGCGACCCCGATCGTCATGCAGCTTCCGATCGGCGCGGAGATGGACTTCAAGGGCGTCGTCGACCTCGTGACGATGAAGGCCTTCGTCTGGTCCGCCGAGGCCGCCAAGGGCGAGATGTACGACGTCGTCGACATCCCCGCCACGCACACCGAGGCGGCCGAGGAGTGGCGCGGCAAGCTGCTCGAGGTCGTCTCCGAGAACGACGACGAGCTGATGGAGCTGTACCTGGAGGGCATCGAGCCCACCGTGGAGCAGCTCTACGCCGCCATCCGCCGCATCACCATCGCGTCGGGCAAGTCCAACGACACCACCGTCACCCCGGTGTTCTGCGGAACCGCGTTCAAGAACAAGGGCGTCCAGCCCCTGCTCGACGCGGTCGTGCGCTACCTGCCGTCGCCCCTGGACGTCGAGGCCATCGAGGGCCACGACGTCAAGGACGCGGAGCTGGTCGTCAAGCGCAGGCCCTCCGACGACGAGCCGCTGTCGGCGCTGGCGTTCAAGATCATGAGCGACCCGCACCTCGGCAAGCTCACGTTCGTCCGCGTGTACTCCGGCCGTCTGGAGTCCGGCACCGCTGTGCTGAACTCCGTGAAGGGCCGCAAGGAGCGCATCGGCAAGATCTACCGTATGCACGCGAACAAGCGTGAGGAGATCGAGGCGGTGGGCGCCGGCGACATCGTCGCCGTGATGGGCCTGAAGCAGACCACCACCGGTGAGACGCTGTGCGACGAGAAGAACCCGGTGATCCTGGAGTCCATGGACTTCCCGGCGCCGGTGATCGAGGTCGCGATCGAGCCCAAGTCCAAGGGTGACCAGGAGAAGCTGGGTGTCGCCATCCAGCGCCTCGCGGAGGAGGACCCCTCCTTCCAGGTTCACACCAACGAGGAGACCGGCCAGACCGTCATCGGCGGTATGGGCGAGCTTCACCTCGAGGTCCTGGTCGACCGCATGAAGCGCGAGTTCCGCGTCGAGGCGAACGTCGGCAAGCCGCAGGTCGCTTACCGTGAGACGATCCGCAAGGCCGTCGAGCGGGTGGACTACACCCACAAGAAGCAGACCGGTGGCACCGGCCAGTTCGCCAAGGTGCAGATCGCGATCGAGCCGATCGAGGGCGGCGACGCCTCGTACGAGTTCGTGAACAAGGTCACCGGTGGCCGTATCCCGAAGGAGTACATCCCTTCGGTCGACGCGGGTGCGCAGGAAGCCATGCAGTTCGGCATCCTGGCCGGTTACGAGATGACCGGCGTACGTATCACACTGCTCGACGGTGCGTACCACGAGGTCGACTCCTCCGAGCTGGCATTCAAGATCGCCGGTTCGCAGGCATTCAAGGAGGCCGCTCGCAAGGCGTCCCCCGTGCTCCTGGAGCCGATGATGGCCGTCGAGGTCACCACGCCCGAGGACTACATGGGTGATGTCATCGGCGACATCAACTCCCGCCGTGGCCAGATCCAGGCCATGGAGGAGCGGGCCGGCGCCCGGGTCATCAAGGGCCTGGTGCCGCTCTCGGAGATGTTCGGCTATGTCGGAGACCTCCGCAGCAAGACCTCGGGTCGCGCAAGCTACTCGATGCAGTTCGACTCCTACGCCGAGGTTCCGCGGAACGTCGCCGAGGAGATCATCGCGAAGGCCAAGGGCGAGTAACTCTTCCGAGTTCACGCTTTAGGCTTGTCACCGGCAAGCCCTGGGGCTTTCCCACCGGATCACGGAGGGAAAGCCCCGGGCCCCGGCATCCCAGCAAAGATCACCTGGCGCCGATGAGTAAGGCGTACAGAACCACTCCACAGGAGGACCCCAGTGGCGAAGGCGAAGTTCGAGCGGACTAAGCCGCACGTCAACATCGGCACCATCGGTCACATCGACCACGGTAAGACGACCCTCACGGCCGCCATTACCAAGGTGCTGCATGACGCGTACCCGGACCTGAACGAGGCCTCGGCCTTCGACCAGATCGACAAGGCTCCTGAGGAGCGCCAGCGCGGTATCACCATCTCCATCGCGCACGTCGAGTACCAGACCGAGTCGCGTCACTACGCGCACGTCGACTGCCCCGGTCACGCGGACTACATCAAGAACATGATCACGGGTGCGGCGCAGATGGACGGCGCCATCCTCGTGGTCGCCGCCACCGACGGCCCGATGCCGCAGACCAAGGAGCACGTGCTCCTGGCCCGCCAGGTCGGCGTGCCGTACATCGTTGTCGCGCTGAACAAGGCCGACATGGTGGACGACGAGGAGATCATGGAGCTCGTCGAGCTCGAGGTCCGTGAGCTTCTCTCCGAGTACGAGTTCCCGGGCGACGACCTGCCGGTCGTCAAGGTCTCGGCGCTCAAGGCGCTCGAGGGCGACAAGGAGTGGGGCCAGACGGTCCTGGACCTGATGGCCGCCGTCGACGAGGCGATCCCGCAGCCCGAGCGTGACGTCGACAAGCCGTTCCTGATGCCGATCGAGGACGTCTTCACGATCACCGGTCGTGGCACCGTCGTCACCGGTCGTATCGAGCGTGGTGTCCTGAAGGTCAACGAGACCGTCGACATCGTCGGTATCAAGACCGAGAAGACCACCACCACGGTCACCGGCATCGAGATGTTCCGCAAGCTCCTCGACGAGGGCCAGGCCGGTGAGAACGTCGGTCTGCTCCTCCGTGGCATCAAGCGCGAGGACGTCGAGCGCGGCCAGGTCATCATCAAGCCGGGTTCGGTCACGCCGCACACCAGCTTCGAGGCCCAGGCCTACATCCTGTCGAAGGACGAGGGTGGCCGTCACACCCCCTTCTTCAACAACTACCGCCCGCAGTTCTACTTCCGTACCACGGACGTGACCGGCGTGGTGACCCTCCCCGAGGGCACCGAGATGGTCATGCCGGGCGACAACACCGTCATGACGGTCGAGCTGATCCAGCCCGTCGCCATGGAGGAGGGCCTCAAGTTCGCCATCCGTGAGGGTGGCCGGACCGTCGGCGCCGGCCAGGTCACCAAGATCAACAAGTAGTTCACCGATCTGGCAGACCCGGTCGCTCCTCGGAGCATCCAGGGAGCATCCAGCAGGGGCCCCGTATCCCGTCCGTGAGGACGGCGGTACGGGGCCCCTGTGCTGTGTGCGCGGGGCCGTGCGCCTGGGGGCGGGGGGCCGGCGCGGGGCCGCACGCCCGGGGGCGGTCGGCGCGGGACGGTCGGCGCGGGGCCTGGCGGTGTGGCGCCCCCCCCGGACTGATGAGCCCTCCGGCCTCGCGGATCACTCGGTGGGGTGATTCGCGGGGCCGGAGGGCCGGGGTTGCTCAGGGAGAGCCGGGGGACGCGGGGAAGCCGAGGGTCAGGGCTGCTGGACGAGCTGGAAGGACTGGGCCGCCGAGCCGTTGCAGGGGCGCTGGACGAGCTGGGTGCCGGAGCCGGAGCCGTCCGGGGCGCTCAGGCACTTTCCGCTGTGCCGGGCCGTGAAGTGGTAACGGCCCGGCGCCTCCGCCACGGCCTGCCACTGCTGGTTCGTGCCGCCCGTGTAGTTCCAGAGCTGGATCGGGGCGTTGTCGGCGGTCGACACATTGGTGACATCGATGGCCTGCTGGGCGTTGGCGCGGGGCCCGATGCGGGAGAACCCGCTGTCCGTGGAGCGGACCTGGTACTGCTGGGCCAGGGTGCTGTTGCAGGTGTACTGCTGGATCGCCGTCCCGTTCGCGGTCGCCGCGGCGCGGGCGTCCACGCACAGGTTGTTGGCGCCGTTCACGAGCGAGTACCAGGCGGACTCGTTGATCGGTCCCGGCGGGGTCGGGTTACCGCCCTCGCCCGTACCGAGCCACTTGAGGCTGTCCAGGATGAAACGGTTCTGGGTGGCGCTTCCGAAGGTGGAGGAGAGCGTCTGGCCCGTGCTGTAGTTCATGGCGTTGTGGCCGAAGTTGGCGTAGATCATCTTGTAGCCCGTGTTGGTCCACGTGATCGGGTAGTAGCCGCTGTACCAGGACTGGTTGGGGTCCGTACCGAGCGGGAAGCTCACCGGGTCGACCGACGACAGGATCTTGATGTTCGACCGGGTCCTGAGGTCGTTGGTCCAGCTGTACCACTCGCTGACCGACGAGGTGAACGTCCCGGGCAGGCCCACGGTCGTGGGGTGCGCCCGGTCCTCGACCTTGAGCGTCGCGGTCGTCGGGCCCCAGGTGTTCGACCGGAAGTTCCCGGTGCCGAGGAAGTCGTTGTAGTACCAGGACCAGCCGCCCGCGTTGGTGGTGAACGCGGAGACATGGAAGCCCATCCAGGCCCCGCCGCTGCGCATGTACCGCTCGAAGCCCGACCGCTGGGCGGCCGTCTGCGGCGCGTCGTCGAGGAAGAGCACCACCTGGTACTGGTCCTTGGTGATGTTCGTGAGCTGGTTCCAGTTGTTGGTCGCCGTGTACGAGAAGTTGTTGGCGGCGGCCTGCTGGGGGAACCAGGTGTTGGCTTCCCGTACGAAGCTGATGTGGGCGTCGTCCCAGGTGCCGTTGTAGAACGCCAGCACATTGAAGGGGGCGGCGGCGTTCGCCTTCTGAACCGCTCCGTGGGCGGCGGGGGCGGCGGTCAGGCCGAGGAGTACGGCGAGCAGCGCGAGGAGTCGTATGCCGACGTTCCTCGAGCGACCCCTGTCTCTGGTGATGGTCATCGCGGGGACGATCCCTTCTTCTGCCGGCGGTGGGGGGTGCGCGGGCCGGAACGTGCTCTATGTCATGTATATGACATCCATTCACGCATGCGGTCCGCTCGTGATTTAAGAAGTGAACTCACCCCACGTCAAGGTCCTGGTATGGACCAATGCACGGACAGTGTGGGTCCGGGGCGGTCGGGGCGGGCCGGCAGGCCCGCCGAGGGCGAGGGGCGGCCCCCGCCCGGGACGGGACCACCCGGCCTGCCCCGACCGCCCCTCGGTCATCCCCCGCGCGCTCTCCCTGCCGATTTCTCAGGTGACGCGCGTCCGCATCGCCGTCCGAATTCCCCGCCCGGCTCGGAGGTCCGGCGTCAGCCGCAATTGTTGTCGTTGATACGCACCGAAGAGCCCCAGCGGCCGACCGAATAGCCCTGGAGATCGGGGATGCTGCCGCCGGGGCGGATGCAGGTGTGCGATCCGCCGTACAGGCTGTTCCGGTAGATCCGGGCGGTGCGGCCGGAGTTGTTGATCACGGAGAAGGTGTTGTCGTTGATGGGCTGGTTGTGGAAGCGCGCGCCCCCGTCCGAGGCGCGCCGGACGTACGGCACGCCGCGGTAGTTCGTCTGGGGGTAGATGCAGACCATGCCGGCGCCGCAGGCCACCGTGGCCCCCGCCCCCTGTACCGCCGCCTGTACCGCTCCCGCCCTGCTCGCCGGCTGTACCGCTCCCGCCCTGCTCGCCGGCTCGGGCGGCCCTGCCGCGCTCGCCGTCGATGTCCCGGTCGCGAGAGCGACGGCGGCCAGCGCGATACCCATTGCTCGTTTCACCAGAAGTTCCCCGAATTCATTGGCGCGGTCGAATTGCTTTGCGCTTTCCGATGCTCCTCGGGGCGTCAAAGAATTGTCAATGAATGCAGTCAAACCATGATGAAATGCTGAAATGCTTTTCGTGCGGCCCGTCGGGGGTGTGCGGTCAGCCGCGGGCGAGCCGCATCGCGGAGTGCCGCGTCCGTGTCGCGTAGGTGTCACGTCGGCGCGCGCCGACGGCGCGTCGGAGTTCCGTCAGCCTCGGCATGCTTGGGCGATCCCTGGGTGGGGTACTCTTTCCGGCCCGATTGGCCAGGGCCAAGTCGCCTATGGCACACTAGCCAGGTTGCTCGGTTGAGTGCCGATGCTGCGCGCCTCCCGCCGGGAGGACCGGAAGCGAGTCCCACAGTACTCGTCGTCCCAACTGCCTCATGGGCAGCGCTGGGACGGACGTACGGGAATCTTCCGGGAAGTGTCAGCGGGGCTCCGGCCAGGCGCCCGGTGGCCAACGCTTCATACGCGGCCTGCGACCGGCTCGCGGACTTGGGCCGCACCCCCTTGGCTGGGAAATCCTTCGGGAGATCTTCGTGGAGGGGATGCGACACGCCCGACCGCGTGGGTCGGAGCAGAGCGCAAGGCCACCAGGTTCCAGAGCGTGACGAGAGACAGGACTACGAAGTAGCCATGGCGGGACAGAAGATCCGCATCCGGCTCAAGGCCTACGACCACGAGGTCATCGACTCATCGGCGAAGAAGATCGTCGAGACGGTGACGCGTACTGGTGCGTCGGTCGCGGGCCCGGTGCCGCTGCCCACTGAGAAGAACGTGTACTGCGTCATCAAGTCGCCGCACAAGTACAAGGACTCGCGCGAGCACTTCGAGATGCGCACGCACAAGCGCCTGATCGACATCCTCGACCCGACGCCCAAGACCGTTGACTCGCTGATGCGCCTGGACCTTCCGGCCGGCGTTGACATCGAGATCAAGCTCTGAGAGGCGCGGAAGAGATGGCAAAGCAGATCAAGGGTGTCCTGGGCGAGAAGCTCGGCATGACCCAGGTCTGGGACGAGAACAACCGTGTCGTCCCGGTGACCGTCGTCAAGGCCGGGCCCTGTGTCGTTACCCAGGTCCGCACGAATGACTCCGACGGCTACGAGTCGGTCCAGATCGCCTTCGGCGAGATCGACCCGCGCAAGGTGAACAAGCCCCTCAAGGGCCACTTCGCCAAGGCCGACGTGACCCCCCGCCGCCACCTGGTGGAGCTCCGCACCTCCGACGCCGCCGAGTACACGCTCGGCCAGGAGGTCACCGCCGCTGTGTTCGAGTCCGGCGTCAAGGTCGACGTCACGGGCAAGAGCAAGGGCAAGGGCTTCGCCGGTGTCATGAAGCGTCACAACTTCAAGGGCCTCGGCGCCGGTCACGGCACCCAGCGCAAGCACCGCTCTCCCGGTTCCATCGGTGGCTGCGCCACCCCGGGCCGTGTGTTCAAGGGCCTCCGCATGGCGGGCCGCATGGGCAACGAGCGGGTCACCACCCAGAACCTGACCGTTCACGCCGTTGACGCGGAGAAGGGCCTGCTCCTGATCAAGGGCGCGGTTCCTGGTCCGAACGGCGGCCTCGTCCTGGTCCGTACCGCGGCCAAGGGGGCCTGAGGTAATCCCGATGAGTACTCCAACCAGCATCGACATCCTTTCGCCCGCAGGCGACAAGGCCGGGACCGTCGAGCTCCCCGCGGAGATCTTCGACGCCAAGGTCAGCATTCCGCTGATCCACCAGGTCGTTGTCGCCCAGCTGGCCGCTGCCCGCCAGGGCACGCACAAGACCAAGACCCGTGGCGAAGTCCGTGGTGGTGGCAAGAAGCCGTACCGCCAGAAGGGCACCGGCCGCGCCCGTCAGGGTTCGACCCGCGCTCCGCAGTTCGCCGGTGGTGGCGTCGTCCACGGCCCCGTGCCGCGTGACTACTCGCAGCGGACCCCGAAGAAGATGAAGGCCGCCGCCCTGCGCGGTGCCCTCACCGACCGGGCCCGTCACTCCCGTATCCACGTCGTCTCCGGCGTGGTCGAGGGCGATGTGTCCACGAAGGCCGCCAAGACGCTGTTCGGCAAGATCTCGGAGCGCAAGAACCTGCTCCTGGTCGTCGAGCGCTCCGACGAGGCCGCGTGGCTGTCCGCCCGCAACCTGCCCCAGGTCCACATCCTGGCGCCGGGCCAGCTGAACACGTACGACGTGCTCGTCTCCGACGACGTGGTCTTCACCCAGGCCGCCTTCGAGTCCTTCGTGTCCGGCCCTTCCAAGGCCACTGAGAACGAGGGGAGCGAAGCCTGATGGCCGAGATCACCAGCAAGACCTACTCGGACCCGCGCGACATTCTTGTCAAGCCCGTGGTCTCCGAGAAGAGCTATGCGCTGCTCGACGAGAACAAGTACACGTTCATCGTCGCGCCCAACGCCAACAAGACCCAGATCAAGCAGGCCGTGGAAGCGGTCTTCTCGGTCAAGGTCGCCGGGGTCAACACGATCAACCGCCAGGGCAAGCGCAAGCGCACCCGCACCGGTTTCGGCAAGCGCGCCAACACCAAGCGCGCCATCGTGACCCTCGCTGAGGGCGACCGTATCGACATCTTCGGCGGCCCGGCCTCCTGACGGGGGCTGGATCGTTCAGAAGTCCGGAATCTTCCGAGGACTGAGAAATGGGTATCCGCAAGTACAAGCCGACGACCCCGGGCCGTCGTGGCTCCAGCGTCGCCGACTTTGTCGAGATCACGCGGTCCACGCCGGAGAAGTCGCTGGTCCGCCCCCTGCACAGCAAGGGCGGCCGTAACAACGCCGGTCGTGTGACCGTTCGCCACCAGGGCGGTGGCCACAAGCGCGCCTACCGTGTGATCGACTTCCGTCGGCACGACAAGGACGGCGTGCCCGCCAAGGTCGCGCACATCGAGTACGACCCCAACCGCACCGCGCGCATCGCGCTGCTGCACTACGCCGACGGCGAGAAGCGCTACATCATCGCGCCGCGCGGCCTGGCGCAGGGCGCCCGTGTCGAGAACGGCCCCGCCGCCGACATCAAGCCCGGCAACAACCTGGCGCTGCGCAACATCCCGGTCGGTACGACCATCCACGCCATCGAGCTGCGGCCCGGCGGCGGCGCGAAGTTCGCCCGCTCCGCCGGCGCCTCCGTGCAGCTTCTGGCGAAGGAGGGCTCCATGGCCCACCTTCGTATGCCGTCCGGTGAGATCCGGCTGGTCGACGTCCGCTGCCGCGCCACCATCGGTGAGGTCGGCAACGCCGAGCAGTCGAACATCAACTGGGGCAAGGCCGGCCGTATGCGCTGGAAGGGCGTCCGCCCGACCGTCCGCGGTGTGGCCATGAACCCGGTCGACCACCCGCACGGTGGTGGTGAGGGCAAGACCTCCGGTGGTCGCCACCCGGTCAGCCCGTGGGGTCAGAAGGAGGGTCGTACTCGTTCTCCCAAGAAGGCGAGCAACAAGTACATCGTCCGCCGCCGCAAGACGAACAAGAAGCGCTAGGAGCGGGTTTTCAGATGCCGCGCAGTCTCAAGAAGGGGCCCTTCGTCGACGACCACCTGATCAAGAAGGTGGACGTCCAGAACGAAGCAGGCACCAAGAACGTCATCAAGACCTGGTCCCGTCGCTCGATGATCGTCCCGGCCATGCTGGGCCACACGATCGCGGTGCACAACGGCAAGATCCATGTCCCGGTGTTCGTCACCGAGTCCATGGTCGGCCACAAGCTCGGTGAGTTCTCGCCGACTCGCACCTTCCGCGGCCACGTCAAGGACGACCGGAAGTCGAAGCGCCGCTAACGCGGGGTGGAACGACTATGACTTACACCGAAGGGACAACCATGGAAGCCAGGGCCCAGGCGCGGTACATCCGCGTCACGCCCATGAAGGCCCGCCGCGTGGTGGACCTCATCCGTGGCATGGATGCCACGGAGGCTCAGGCGGTCCTGCGTTTCGCCCCGCAGGCCGCGAGCGTGCCGGTCGGCAAGGTGCTGGACAGCGCCATTGCCAACGCCGCGCACAACTACGACCACACCGACGCCTCTTCGCTGGTCATCAGCGAGGCGTACGTGGACGAGGGTCCGACCCTGAAGCGGTTCCGTCCGCGTGCCCAGGGCCGTGCCTACCGGATCCGTAAGCGGACCAGCCACATCACCGTGGTCGTCAGCAGCAAGGAAGGAACCCGGTAATGGGCCAGAAGGTTAACCCGCATGGGTTCCGGCTCGGTATCACCACGGACTTCAAGTCCCGCTGGTACGCCGACAAGCTGTACAAGGACTACGTCAAGGAAGACGTCGCCATTCGTCGCATGATGACGAAGGGCATGGAGCGGGCCGGCATCTCGAAGGTCGAGATCGAGCGCACCCGCGACCGCGTCCGTGTGGACATCCACACCGCTCGTCCGGGCATCGTCATCGGCCGCCGCGGCGCCGAGGCCGACCGTATCCGCGGCGAGCTGGAGAAGCTGACCGGCAAGCAGGTCCAGCTGAACATCCTCGAGGTCAAGAACCCCGAGGTGGACGCCCAGCTCGTGGCGCAGGCCGTCGCCGAGCAGCTCTCCTCCCGCGTCTCCTTCCGTCGCGCCATGCGCAAGAGCATGCAGTCGACGATGAAGGCCGGCGCCAAGGGCATCAAGATCCAGTGCGGTGGCCGTCTCGGCGGCGCCGAGATGTCCCGCTCGGAGTTCTACCGCGAGGGCCGTGTGCCCCTGCACACGCTCCGTGCGAACGTCGACTACGGCTTCTTCGAGGCCAAGACGACCTTCGGCCGTATCGGTGTGAAGGTCTGGATCTACAAGGGCGACGTCAAGAACATCGCCGAGGTGCGCGCCGAGAACGCCGCGGCCCGCGCCGGCAACCGTCCGGCCCGTGGTGGCGGCAACGACCGTCCCGCCGGCCGCGGTGGCCGTGGTGGCGAGCGTGGCGGCCGTGGCCGTAAGCCGCAGCAGAACCCGGCAGCCGAGGCCCCCAAGGCCGACGCCGCCGCTGCGCCGGCCGCTGAGGCGACGTCCTCTTCTACCGGTGGAACGGAGGCCTGACCGACATGCTGATCCCCCGTAGGGTCAAGCACCGCAAGCAGCACCACCCGAAGCGAAGCGGGATGTCCAAGGGTGGGACGCAGGTCTCGTTCGGCGAGTACGGCATCCAGGCGCTGACCCCCGCGTACGTGACGAACCGTCAGATCGAGGCCGCTCGTATCGCGATGACCCGTCACATCAAGCGTGGCGGCAAGGTCTGGATCAACATCTACCCGGACCGTCCGCTCACCAAGAAGCCCGCCGAGACCCGCATGGGTTCCGGTAAGGGTTCCCCCGAGTGGTGGATCGCGAACGTCAAGCCCGGTCGGGTGATGTTCGAGCTGTCCTACCCGAACGAGAAGATTGCGCGTGAGGCGCTTACCCGCGCTGCTCACAAGCTTCCGATGAAGTGCCGGATCGTTCGGCGCGAGGCAGGTGAGGCGTGATGGCGGCCGTGACCAAGGCGTCCGAACTGCGCGAACTGGGCGACGAGGAGCTGGTGAACAAGCTCCGCGAGGCCAAGGAAGAGCTGTTCAATCTCCGCTTCCAGGCGGCGACCGGCCAGCTTGAGAATCACGGGCGGCTGAAGCTCGTCCGTAAGGACATCGCGCGGATCTACACCCTGATGCGTGAGCGCGAGCTGGGCATCGAGACGGTGGAGAGCGCCTGATGACTGAGAACAACGTGACCGAGACGACCGACCGCGGCTTCCGCAAGACCCGTGAGGGCCTGGTCGTCAGCGACAAGATGGACAAGACCGTCGTCGTCGCTGTCGAGGACCGTGTCAAGCACGCGCTGTACGGCAAGGTCATCCGCCGTACGAACAAGCTCAAGGCGCACGACGAGCAGAACGCCGCCGGCATCGGCGACCGCGTCCTCCTGATGGAGACCCGGCCGCTGTCCGCCACCAAGCGGTGGCGCATCGTCGAGATCCTCGAGAAGGCCAAGTAAACCCCTCCGAGGGGGAGTTCCTCCTCGGAACAGTTCCGCCAGGCTCCGGGGGCCGAGTGATCGGCCCCCGGGGAACCGGCAGACGATCAGGAGATAGACGTGATCCAGCAGGAGTCGCGACTGCGTGTCGCCGACAACACGGGTGCGAAGGAAATTCTCACCATCCGTGTTCTCGGTGGTTCCGGTCGCCGCTACGCGGGCATCGGTGACGTCATCGTCGCCACCGTGAAGGACGCGATCCCCGGTGGCAACGTGAAGAAGGGTGACGTCGTCAAGGCGGTCATCGTTCGCACCGTCAAGGAGCGCCGCCGTCCGGACGGCTCGTACATCCGCTTCGACGAGAACGCCGCCGTCATTCTGAAGAACGACGGCGACCCTCGTGGCACCCGTATCTTCGGCCCGGTGGGCCGTGAGCTGCGCGAGAAGAAGTTCATGAAGATCATCTCGCTCGCTCCGGAGGTGCTGTAAGCATGAAGATCAAGAAGGGCGACCTGGTCCAGGTCATCACCGGCAAGGACAAGGGCAAGCAGGGCAAGGTCATCGTGGCCTACCCCGCTCAGGACCGTGTGCTCGTCGAGGGTGTCAACCGGGTCAAGAAGCACACCAAGGCCGGTCAGACGGCCCGCGGTTCGCAGACCGGCGGCATCGTCACCACCGAGGCCCCCATCCATGTCAGCAATGTGCAGCTCGTCGTGGAGAAGGACGGCAAGAAGGTCGTCACCCGCGTCGGCTACCGCTTTGACGACGAGGGCAACAAGGTGCGCGTTGCCAAGCGGACCGGTGAGGACATCTGATGACTGCGACCACTACCGCGCCGCGTCTGAAGCTGCGCTACCGCGAGGAGATCGCCGGCAAGCTGCGTGAGGAGTTCTCGTACGAGAACGTCATGCAGATCCCCGGCCTCGTCAAGATCGTGGTCAACATGGGTGTGGGCGACGCCGCCCGCGACTCCAAGCTGATCGAGGGTGCCATCAAGGACCTCACCACGATCACCGGCCAGAAGCCGTCGGTCACCAAGGCCCGGAAGTCCATCGCGCAGTTCAAGCTGCGCGAGGGGCAGCCGATCGGCTGCCACGTCACCCTCCGCGGTGACCGCATGTGGGAGTTCCTGGACCGTACGCTGTCGCTCGCGCTGCCGCGTATCCGTGACTTCCGCGGTCTGTCGCCGAAGCAGTTCGACGGCCGTGGCAACTACACCTTCGGTCTCACGGAGCAGGTCATGTTCCACGAGATCGACCAGGACAAGATCGACCGGGTCCGGGGCATGGACATCACCGTGGTCACCACGGCGACCAACGACGACGAGGGTCGTGCCCTCCTTCGTCACCTCGGCTTCCCGTTCAAGGAGAACTGACCGTGGCGAAGAAGGCTCTGATCGCTAAGGCCGCCCGCAAGCCGAAGTTCGGCGTGCGCGGTTACACCCGCTGCCAGCGCTGCGGCCGTCCCCACTCCGTCTACCGCAAGTTCGGCCTCTGCCGCGTGTGCCTTCGTGAGATGGCCCACCGCGGCGAGCTGCCGGGCGTGACCAAGAGCTCCTGGTAATTCCCGTACGGGAACGACCAGGACTCTCGGTAAGCAGTTGGCCGGTGAGCGCCCTCCCTCACATGCCGTAGGCTTGTGGGGTTGGGCGCCCGCTGTCCATCAGTGCACGCGGGCCGAGCCCGCTAAGTAATGCTTACTACGCCGTAGGTCCCCGCACCGCACCCGTCCCGGCTCTGACCGGGGAGAGGGATGGCGCATACAGGAAACCCCGGCGAGAGAGGCCGAAGGCCAATTCATGACCATGACTGATCCCATCGCAGACATGCTCACGCGTCTGCGCAACGCGAACTCGGCGTACCACGACGATGTCGTGATGCCGCACAGCAAGATCAAGTCGCACATCGCGGAGATCCTCCAGCAGGAGGGCTTCATCACCGGCTGGAAGGTCGAGGACGCCGAGGTCGGCAAGAACCTCGTCCTCGAGCTGAAGTTCGGCCCGAACCGCGAGCGCTCGATCGCCGGCATCAAGCGCATCTCCAAGCCGGGTCTGCGTGTGTACGCGAAGTCCACCAATCTGCCGAAGGTCCTGGGCGGCCTGGGCGTGGCGATCATCTCCACGTCCCACGGTCTCCTGACCGGCCAGCAGGCCAGCAAGAAGGGCGTGGGTGGGGAAGTCCTCGCCTACGTCTGGTAGTCGGGAACGGAGGAAGAAGCTCATGTCGCGAATCGGCAAGCTCCCCATCCAGGTTCCCGCTGGTGTGGACGTCACCATCGATGGCCGCACGGTCGCGGTGAAGGGCCCGAAGGGCTCCCTCTCGCACACCGTCGCCGCGCCGATCGAGGTCTCCAAGGGCGAGGACGGCATCCTCACGGTGTCGCGCCCGAACGACGAGCGTCAGAACAAGGCCCTGCACGGCCTGTCCCGCACGCTGGTGGCGAACATGATCACCGGCGTGACCCAGGGATACGTCAAGGCGCTCGAAATCAGTGGTGTCGGTTACCGCGTCCAGGCGAAGGGCTCCAACCTGGAGTTCGCCCTGGGCTACAGCCACCCGATCCTCATCGAGGCGCCCGAAGGCATCACCTTCAAGGTCGAGTCGCCCACGAAGTTCTCCGTCGAGGGCATCGACAAGCAGAAGGTCGGCGAGGTCGCGGCGAACATCCGCAAGCTGCGGAAGCCCGACCCGTACAAGGCCAAGGGCGTCAAGTACGCCGGCGAGGTCATCCGCCGCAAGGTCGGAAAGGCTGGTAAGTAAGCCATGGCATACGGTGTCAAGATCGCCAAGGGCAAGGCCTACAAGGCCGCTGCCATCAAGCGCCGTCACATTCGCGTCCGCAAGAAGGTCTCGGGCACGCAGGAGCGCCCGCGCCTCGTCGTGACGCGTTCCAACCGCCACATGGTGGCTCAGGTCATCGACGACATCGCGGGCCACACGCTCGCGTCGGCGTCGACCCTGGACACCTCGATCCGTGGCACCGACGGTGACAAGAGCGCCCAGGCCAAGCAGGTCGGGTCGCTGGTCGCCGAGCGGGCCAGGGCGGCCGGTGTCGAGGCCGTCGTGTTCGACCGTGGTGGCAACCAGTACGCCGGGCGGATTGCCGCTCTGGCTGACGCCGCCCGCGAGGCCGGGCTGAAGTTCTAAGCCCCGGTTCCGGAGCTAGCGGACGTAACAGAGAGAGGTAATCCAATGGCTGGACCCCAGCGCCGCGGAAGCGGTGCCGGTGGCGGCGAGCGGCGGGACCGGAAGGGCCGTGACGGCGGTTCGGCTGCCGCCGAGAAGACCGCGTACGTCGAGCGCGTCGTCGCGATCAACCGCGTCGCCAAGGTTGTGAAGGGTGGTCGTCGCTTCAGCTTCACCGCGCTGGTCGTGGTGGGCGACGGTGACGGCACCGTGGGTGTCGGTTACGGCAAGGCCAAGGAGGTGCCGGCCGCCATCGCCAAGGGTGTTGAGGAGGCCAAGAAGCACTTCTTCAAGGTCCCCCGTATCCAGGGCACCATCCCGCACCCGATCCAGGGCGAGAAGGCCGCGGGCGTCGTGCTGCTCAAGCCGGCTTCCCCCGGTACCGGCGTCATCGCCGGTGGCCCGGTGCGTGCCGTGCTGGAGTGCGCGGGCGTTCACGACATCCTGTCGAAGTCGCTCGGCTCCGACAACGCGATCAACATCGTGCACGCGACGGTGGCGGCCCTCCAGGGCCTCCAGCGCCCCGAGGAGATCGCGGCCCGCCGTGGTCTGCCCCTCGAGGACGTCGCCCCCGCGGCTCTGCTGCGTGCGCGTGCGGGAGCGGGTGCGTAATGGCCCGTCTCAAGATCACGCAGACGAAGTCCTACATCGGCAGCAAGCAGAACCACCGCGACACCCTGCGTTCGCTCGGCCTCAAGCGGGTCAGCGACACGGTTGTCAAGGAGGACCGCCCCGAGTTCCGCGGCATGGTGCACACCGTCCGCCACCTCGTGACGGTTGAGGAGGTCGACTGACATGGCGGAGAACAAGCCGCTGAAGGTCCACAACCTCCGTCCTGCCCCGGGCGCCAAGACCGCCAAGACCCGTGTGGGTCGTGGTGAGGCGTCCAAGGGCAAGACCGCGGGTCGTGGCACCAAGGGCACCAAGGCCCGTTACCAGGTTCCGGAGCGCTTCGAGGGTGGGCAGATGCCCCTCCACATGCGTCTCCCGAAGCTCAAGGGCTTCAAGAACCCGTTCCGCACCGAGTACCAGGTCGTGAACCTGGACAAGCTCTCCGCGCTCTACCCCGAGGGCGGCGAGGTCACGGTGGCCGATCTGGTCTCCAAGGGCGCGGTGCGCAAGAACAGCCTCGTCAAGGTCCTGGGCCAGGGCGAGATCTCCGTGGCGCTCACGGTGACGGTGGACGCCGTCTCCGGGTCCGCCAAGGAGAAGATTGCCGCCGCCGGCGGCACCGTCACCGAGCTCGTCTGAGACAACTCGATGGCTTGAACACCCGACCGGGGATGCCTCTCATATGGGGCATCCCCGGTTGGTCGTTCCAAGGGAGGCACAGTCGCCGGTAAGGTGGCGTGCATTGTTGCTTGTTCCTTATCCGTCGATCCTCAAGACCATCACCCTTGACGCAGTAGCGCGGGGGTCGCAGGAGGCACCGTGCTCACCGCGTTCGCCCGGGCGTTCAAGACGCCCGACCTGCGCAAGAAGCTGCTCTTCACGCTCGGCATCATCGTGCTGTACCGGCTCGGGGCGCACATCCCCGTGCCCGGTGTCAGCTACGAGAATGTCCAGACCTGTGTCGACGCGGCTCAGAAGGGCAATAACAGCCTGTTCGGCCTCGTGAACATGTTCAGCGGCGGGGCGCTGCTGCAGATCACGATCTTCGCACTCGGCATCATGCCGTACATCACCGCGAGCATCATCCTTCAGCTTCTGACCGTGGTGATCCCCCGGCTGGAGGCCCTCAAGAAGGAGGGCCAGTCCGGCCAGGCCAAGATCACCCAGTACACCCGTTATCTGACCGTCGCCCTCGCCGTGCTCCAGGGCACCGGCCTGGTCGCCACCGCGCGCAGCGGTGCGCTCTTCAGCGGCTGCCCGGTCGCCTCGGAGATCGTGCCGGACCAGTCGATCTTCGTCACCGTCACCATGGTGATCACCATGACGGCGGGCACCGCCGCCGTGATGTGGCTCGGTGAGCTCATCACCGACCGCGGTATCGGCAACGGCATGTCCATCCTGATGTTCATCTCGATCGCGGCCGGCTTCCCGGGCGCGCTCTGGGCCATCAAGCAGAGCGGCACGCTGGCCAAGGGCTGGATCGAGTTCGGCACGGTCATCCTGATCGGCTTCGTGATGGTGGGCCTGGTCGTCTTCGTCGAACAGGCGCAGCGCCGGATCCCCGTGCAGTACGCGAAGCGCATGATCGGCCGGCGGTCGTACGGCGGCACGTCGACGTACATCCCGCTCAAGGTGAACCAGGCGGGTGTGATCCCGGTCATCTTCGCGTCGTCGCTGCTCTACATCCCGGCACTGGTCGCGCAGTTCTCCAGCTCGAACTCGGGCTGGAAGACCTGGATCGAGGCGCACTTCGTCAAGGGCGACCATCCGTACTACATCGCGACGTACTTCCTGCTGATCGTGTTCTTCGCCTTCTTCTACGTGGCGATCTCCTTCAACCCCGAAGAAGTCGCGGACAACATGAAGAAGTATGGTGGCTTCATCCCGGGTATCCGGGCAGGCCGCCCGACCGCCGAGTATCTGAGCTACGTGCTCAACCGGATCACTTGGCCGGGCTCGCTGTACCTGGGCCTGATCGCTCTTGTCCCGACGATGGCGTTGGCGGGCTTCGGAGGCGCGAACCAGAACTTCCCGTTCGGCGGGACGAGCATCCTGATCATCGTGGGTGTGGGTCTGGAGACCGTGAAGCAGATCGAGAGCCAGCTTCAGCAGCGCAATTACGAAGGGTTCCTCCGCTGATGCGAATCGTCCTCGTCGGACCGCCCGGTGCCGGCAAGGGAACGCAGGCCGCGTACCTTGCCAAGAACCTCTCGATCCCGCACATCTCCACGGGCGACCTCTTCCGGGCCAACATCAGCAAGGGCACCGACCTCGGCAAGCAGGCGAAGGCGTACATGGACGCCGGGAACCTGG
Source organism: Streptomyces sp. NPDC002018 (assembly GCF_042890865.1). Taxonomy (NCBI): domain Bacteria; kingdom Bacillati; phylum Actinomycetota; class Actinomycetes; order Kitasatosporales; family Streptomycetaceae; genus Streptomyces; species Streptomyces sp. NPDC002018. Next base: position 211,988 of record NZ_JBIASO010000006.1, on the reverse strand, counting down.
TGCCGGACGAGGTGACCATCGCGATGGCCCTGGACCGGATGTCGCAGCCGGACGCCGCGAGCGGCTTCCTGCTGGACGGCTTCCCGCGGAACGTGTCGCAGGCGGAGGCGCTGGACGAGGCGCTCAAGCGCGAGGGTCTGAAGCTGGACGCGGTGCTGGACCTGGAGGTCCCCGAGGAGGAGGTCGTGAAGCGGATCGCCGGCCGGCGCATCTGCCGCAGCGACAGTTCGCATGTCTTCCATGTGACCTACAGCCCGCCGAAGCAGCCGGGTGTCTGTGACGTCTGCGGCGGCGAGCTGTACCAGCGGGACGACGACTCCGAGGAGACGGTACGGACGCGGCTGGAGGTCTACCACACGCAGACCGAGCCGATCATCGATTACTACCGGGCCCAGGGCCTGGTGGTGACGATCTCCGCGCTCGGCAAGGTCACCGAGGTGACCGAGCGTGCGATGGAGGCGCTCCAGGGGGCCAGGGCCGCACAGGCCTGACCCCGGGAGTGGCAAGAAGGCGGTAAGCGTACGGCCGTGGCGTCCCTCGGGCACCACGGCCGTAGTGTTGAGCGGGGTTGTCGGGGCGGGGGTACGGCGCCGCGGGGCAACCACGCGGGTACGAGTCGGACCGGACGTGAGGGTGGAAGGCAGAACGATGGTGGAGATCAAGACTCCCGAGCAGATCGCGAAGATGCGCGAGGCGGGACTGGTCGTCGCCGCCGTGCACGCGGCCACCCGCGCGGCCGCGGTGCCTGGTGCGACCACCCGGGATCTGGACGAGGTCGCCCGTGAGGTGCTCTCCGAGCACGGCGCGAAGTCGAACTTCCTCGGGTACGGCGGGTTCCCCGCGACGATCTGCACCTCGGTCAACGAGGTCGTCGTCCATGGCATCCCGGACGACAAGACGGTACTGAAGGACGGCGACATCATCTCCGTCGACGCCGGCGCGATCATCGACGGCTGGCACGGTGACGCGGCCTTCACGACGTTCGTGGGCTCGGGTCACGCTCCGGAGCTCGTCGAGCTGTCCCGGGTGACCGAGGAGTCGATGTGGGCCGGTATCGCGGCGATGCGCAACGGCAGCCGGCTGGTGGACGTGTCCCGGGCGATCGAGACGTACATCCGGCGCCAGCCGCGTCCCGGCGGCGGCAAGTACGGCATCGTCGAGGAGTACGGCGGGCACGGCATCGGCTCGCAGATGCATATGGACCCGCATCTGCTGAACTACGTCTCCCGCAAGCGCGGCAAGGGCCCCAAGCTGGTTCCCGGCTTCTGTCTGGCGATCGAGCCGATGGTCTCGCTGGGCACGCCCCGTACCGAGGTGCTGGCGGACGAGTGGACGGTCATCACCACCGACGGCACCTGGTCCTCCCACTGGGAGCACTCGGTGGCCCTCACCGAGCAGGGGCCGCTGGTCCTGACCTCCCCGGACGGCGGCAGGGCGAAGCTGGCGGAGCTGGGTGTCACGGCGGCCCCGGATCCGCTGGCCTGACCGCACCGGCCCGCGGGGGGTCACCGGCCCGCGGGGGTGCTCCCGGCCGCCGGGCGAGCGGTCCGGCCCGGTTCGCTTAATGATCTCCAGGACGGGCAAACTTCACGGATTCGTCTTTCCGGGTGTGCTGCCGTAGACTGACGCGTCGGCTCTGGTGTACCCGTGTGTCCGCATGCGGCTGCCAGAATCGATCAAGGTAGCCGATTCGAAGGGCGAAGCGTGGCCAAGAAGCAAGGTGCCATCGAAATTGAGGGCACCGTGATCGAGTCCCTCCCGAACGCCATGTTCAAGGTGGAGCTCCAGAACGGTCACAAGGTCCTCGCGCACATCAGCGGCAAGATGCGGATGCACTACATCCGGATCCTTCCCGATGACCGGGTCGTGGTGGAGCTGTCTCCGTACGACCTGACGCGTGGCCGGATCGTCTACCGATACAAGTAGATCTTGCTGAGCGGCCCGACCACCTCGTGGCGGGGCTGTCAGCACTGACCCGGAGAACCTCAATCCCATGAAGGTCAAGCCGAGCGTCAAGAAGATCTGCGACAAGTGCAAGGTGATCCGCCGTCACGGCCGGGTCATGGTCATCTGCGACAACCTGCGCCACAAGCAGCGCCAGGGCTGACGTACGACCGCCTGCCTCTCGCAGTACTTCGCGCGACGCGAGCAACATCGTAATTACGCAGTGTCCGGTACCCGTACCACCAGGGCGACCGACACCTCCGGCGGAGGCCGGGGACCCGGACCGGGCGCCTCTCGTGCAGACGAGGGGCCGGCCGCCGGGACAGCCACTGCGGAAGACCTCCGAACATCAACAGGAGCCATGAATGGCACGCCTCGCAGGCGTTGACCTTCCGCGCGAAAAGCGCGTCGAGGTCGCCCTCACCTACGTCTTCGGTATCGGGCGCACCCGGTCCAAGGAGACCCTCGCCGCCACCGGCATCGACCCGAACGTCCGCGTCCGCGACCTCGCCGAGGAAGACCTCGTCAAGATCCGCGAGTACGTCGACGCCAACCTCAAGACCGAGGGTGACCTCCGTCGCGAGATCGCCGCCGACATCCGCCGCAAGGTCGAGATCGGCTGCTACCAGGGTCTGCGTCACCGCCGTGGCCTGCCGGTGCACGGTCAGCGCACCAGCACGAACGCCCGTACCCGCAAGGGCCCGCGTCGCGCCATCGCCGGCAAGAAGAAGCCGGGCAAGAAGTAGTCCTCAGCGGACGCTCATCAGCGGTCTTCGCTGTAGGACCGATCACCTCCTCGCAGGAAGTCAAAACATGCCTCCTAAGGGCCGACAGGGTGCAGCCAAGAAGGTGCGCCGCAAGGAAAAGAAGAACGTCGCTCACGGGCACGCCCACATCAAGAGCACGTTCAACAACACGATCGTCTCGATCACGGACCCCTCGGGCAATGTGATCTCCTGGGCCTCCGCCGGCCACGTCGGCTTCAAGGGCTCGCGCAAGTCCACCCCCTTCGCCGCGCAGATGGCCGCCGAGTCGGCCGCCCGCCGCGCGCAGGAGCACGGCATGCGCAAGGTCGACGTCTTCGTGAAGGGTCCCGGCTCCGGCCGTGAGACCGCGATCCGCTCGCTCCAGGCCACCGGCCTGGAGGTGGGTTCGATCCAGGACGTCACCCCCACCCCGCACAACGGCTGCCGCCCGCCCAAGCGGAGGCGCGTCTGACCCGGACGCGGTAACCCGCGTCCGTGACTGATGTGTGGTATGGGCGGCTCGGCGCTTTCGCGCGGTGCCGCCCGTACGCTTGAACCGAGCAGTACCCAAGGACGTCAAATAGCGGGCGTCCCCAAAAAAAGGATTTCACGCATGCTTATCGCTCAGCGTCCGTCGCTGACCGAAGAGGTCGTCGACGAATACCGCTCGCGGTTCGTCATCGAGCCGCTGGAGCCCGGCTTCGGCTACACGCTCGGCAACTCGCTCCGCCGTACGCTCCTCTCCTCGATCCCGGGCGCGGCTGTCACCAGCATCCGGATCGACGGGGTCCTGCACGAGTTCACCACCGTGCCGGGCGTCAAGGAGGACGTCACCGACCTCATCCTGAACATCAAGCAGCTCGTGGTCTCCTCGGAGCACGACGAGCCGGTCGTGATGTACCTGCGCAAGCAGGGTCCCGGCCTGGTGACCGCCGCCGACATCGCGCCGCCGGCCGGTGTCGAGGTCCACAACCCGGATCTCGTGCTGGCGACGCTGAACGGCAAGGGCAAGCTGGAGATGGAGCTGACCGTCGAGCGCGGTCGCGGCTATGTCTCCGCCGTCCAGAACAAGCAGGTCGGCCAGGAGATCGGCCGTATCCCGGTCGACTCGATCTACTCGCCGGTGCTCAAGGTCACGTACAAGGTCGAGGCGACCCGAGTCGAGCAGCGCACCGACTTCGACAAGCTGATCGTCGATGTCGAGACCAAGCAGGCCATGCGGCCGCGTGACGCCATGGCGTCCGCGGGCAAGACGCTGGTCGAGCTGTTCGGTCTGGCGCGCGAGCTGAACATCGACGCCGAGGGCATCGACATGGGTCCGTCGCCGACGGACGCCGCGCTCGCCGCCGATCTCGCCCTGCCGATCGAGGAGCTGGAGCTCACCGTTCGGTCGTACAACTGCCTCAAGCGCGAGGGCATCCACTCCGTGGGTGAGCTGGTGGCGCGCTCCGAGGCCGATCTGCTCGACATCCGTAACTTCGGTGCCAAGTCGATCGACGAGGTCAAGGCGAAGCTCGCGGGCATGGGCCTGGCGCTCAAGGACAGCCCGCCCGGATTCGACCCCACCGCCGCCGCGGACGCGTTCGGCGCGGACGACGACGCGGACGCCGGTTTCGTGGAGACCGAGCAGTACTGAACCACCCCGTCCGGGGCCTGACCGGCCCCGGACGGCCTGGTCGCCGGTCCCCGGCGACCGTGCACGCTTCCGGCGGGCAGCAGCCCGCCGGTAACTGACACCGGTACCTGATACGGCCGGTGCAGACACAGGGAGAAACATCATGCCGAAGCCCGCCAAGGGCGCCCGTCTGGGCGGCAGCGCAGCGCACGAGAAGCTGCTCCTCGCGAACCTCGCGAAGTCGCTCTTCGAGCACGGCCGCATCACCACGACCGAGGCCAAGGCCCGCCGCCTGCGTCCGGTCGCGGAGCGTTTCATCACCAAGGCGAAGAAGGGCGACATCCACAACCGTCGTCTGGTCCTTCAGTCGATCACGGACAAGAGCGTCGTCCACACGCTCTTCACCGAGATCGCGCCGCGGTACGAGAACCGCCCCGGTGGCTACACCCGTATCACCAAGATCGGCAACCGTCGTGGCGACAACGCCCCGATGGCGGTCATCGAGCTGGTCGAGGCCCTGACCGTCGCGCAGCAGGCGACCGGTGAGGCCGAGGCCGCGACGAAGCGCGCGGTCAAGGAAGACGCCCTCAAGAAGGACGAGGCTCCGGCCGAGACCGTCGAGGACGCCGCTCCGGCCGACGACGCCGAGGCCAAGGCCAAGGCCGACGAGTCCGAGTCCAAGGACGCCTGAGCGTACTGACGACGACTGACGGACGGGTCCGCTCCCTCTGGGGGGCGGGCCCGTTCGGCCGTGAAGGGGAGCGGGCAGGTGAACGGGACCATGGAAGAGACGGGCGCGGGCCGGGGCGAGGGTGCGGCCGAGGGAGCGGCGCCCGGGTTCGTACGGGTGCGGCTGGATCTCTCGTACGACGGCAAGGACTTCTCCGGCTGGGCGAAGCAGGCGACCCGGCGCACCGTCCAGGGGGAGATCGAGGACGCGCTGCGCACGGTCACACGCTCCGCGCGGACCTATGAGCTGACCGTCGCCGGGCGCACGGACGCGGGGGTCCACGCGCGCGGGCAGGTCGCGCACGTCGATCTGCCGGAGTCCGTGTGGGCGGAGCACCGCGAGCGGCTGCTGCGGCGGCTGGCGGGGCGGCTGGCCCATGACGTACGGGTCTGGAGGGTCGAGGAGGCGCCCGCGGGGTTCAACGCGCGCTTCTCCGCGCTCTGGCGCCGGTACGCGTACCGCGTGGTGGACCATCCCGGCGGTGTCGATCCGCTGCTGCGGGGCCATGTGCTCTGGCACGACTGGCCGTTGGACGTCGCGGCGATGAACGCGGCGTCGGCCGGGCTGCTCGGTGAGCACGACTTCGCGGCGTACTGCAAGAAGCGCGAGGGCGCCACGACCATCCGTACGCTCCAGCGGCTGGAGTGGGAGCGGGACGCGCGCGGTGTGATCACCGCGACCGTACGGGCCGACGCCTTCTGCCACAACATGGTGCGTTCGCTGGTGGGCGCGCTGCTGTTCGTGGGGGACGGGCACCGGCCCGTGGAGTGGCCCGCGAAGGTGCTGGCGGCGGGGGTGCGGGACTCGGCGGTGCATGTCGTACGGCCGCACGGGCTCACGCTGGAGGAAGTCGGTTATCCCGCCGATGAGTTGCTGGCCTCGCGGAGCCGGGAGGCCCGCAACAAGCGGACGCTGGGCGGCGCGGCGGGCTGCTGCTGACCTCGGTGCCGGGGCTCGTGCGTGCTCAGGGGCGCCGCAGGCGCCTCCCCGCCCGCCGCAGCAGCCCCGGCTTCCCGGGCTCGGGCGGCCTGGCGACGGAGACCCGCAGCGACAGGTCAGCCCGCGGATCGGTCCAGTACGGCGTGATGCGGCGGTCGGGCGCGGCGGGGTGCGGTACGGGGGTGAGCCGCTCGGGGACACCGGGGCCGCGCACCCCGCCGAGCCGGGCGTTCTTCGTCCAGCCGAGGGCGGTGAGCCGTACGTACAGGTCCCAGACGCCGTCCGTGAGCGGTGTCCCGTCCACGGCGGTGGCGGGATCGAGGGACGCGGTCCCGGTCACGCCCAGGGCGCCGCCCTCCCGGCGGACGGTGATCTCCGTGGGCAGCCGGTGTTCGGCGCCGCCCGCGCGCTCGCGCAGGACGAGTACGGCGGTGGCCTTCCCGGGGGCGGCGGCGCCGGTGAGCGGCTCGCGCGCGAAGCGCTCCCGCAGGGCGGGGGAGAGCCCGTCCGGGGCCAGGGCCGGTGCGCCGTCGTCGGTGGTGGTCAGGCCCACGGGGCCCTCGGCGGCCAGCGGCTCGGCGGTGAAGCCGATCCTGAGCCGCCCGTCGTCCCGCCACGAGAGCGCGTCCAGCCGGGCACGGCAGCCGATGGAGGACTCCCAGCGGGTGAGGGCCAGGAGATCTTCCGGGCGGTCGTCGACGATCAGTCCGACGGCCAGCCGGCGCGCGGCGGGCAGTCCCGCCACGGCTGTGGGGGAGATGCCGTCCACGACGACCTTGCGGATCTCGTGGAAGAGCTCACGCCGGGCGTCGTCGTCCAGGTCGAGCAGCCGCTTGCCGCTCAGCCGGTCCAGGATCTCCACCCGCAGCCAGCGCCGGTGCAGCCGGTCCCGTGCGGCGCCGGGCCCGGTGAGCCGGTCGGTCATCTCCAGCAGCCCGCTCAGCGCGCCGTAGAACACCCCGGGCGGTACGGGCGCCTGCCCCTGGCGCGGGGGCCCGTACCGGTAGCAGACATGGCTGCCCAGGACGGCCGTACGGCCCGCCCGTAAGGTCGCCTCGGCCGTGAAGGCCTGACCGGCCAGGGGACGGCCCTCGGTGAAGCGGAGCCCGTGCCCGGCGAGGAAGGCGCGGTCGAAGAGCTTGTCGGGGGTGAGGCTGTCGGCGAGCGGGTCCCTGGCGAGGGTGGCCCGGGGCCGGTCCCGTACGAACAGCTCACGGGGAACGGGCCTGTCCTTGGCCGCCGGCTTGCCCGCGACGATGTCGGCGTCGTGCTCGACGCCGTACGCGTACATGCGCTCCAGGGCGTCCTCGGTGAGACGGTCGCCGGGCTCCATGAACATCACATACGCGCCGGTGGCGGCGTCGGCGCCCGCGTCGCGCGGCTCGGTGCCCGGCGGGGTGTGCGCCACCGGGATCACCTCGACGTCCCGGGCGGGCAGGGTCTGGGCGGTCAGCGAGGCGAGCGTGGCCCCGACGGCCTCCGGGTCCGCCCCGGCCGTGGGCAGGACGACGCTGACCTTCGGCGGACGGGGGCGGGGCGCCGCGTCGCTCGCGCGTACGGTCAGGGCCAGCCCGTCGCCCGAGAGCACGGGGGTGATCTCGTGGCCGCCGAGGATCTCGGGGGCGGGCAGGTCCACCTCGTCGGCGGCGGTGCTCCCGCCGAGCCGTGCGTACCGGTCGAATCCGGCGCCCATCAGCCGGATCCGCACCTCCCACACCCCCTCGGCCAGCGGCGCGCCGCCGGCCGCGCGGAGCGGGTCGACGGCGAAGCTGCCACGGACGACGGGACGGACGAGCACGGCCGTACCGTCGGCGCCTTCCCCGCTGCCGTCCGCCGTGGCGTCCCTGCTGCCGTCCGCCGTGCCGACTCCGCCGCTGTCCGCCGTGCCGACTCCGCTGCCGTCCGGCGTGCCGACCCCGCCGCTGTCCGGCGTGCCGCCGCCGGCCTCGGGGGTCTCCCGTGTGGTCCTCGGCGCGGGTTCCTCCTCCAGGGCGAGGGAGGTCTCGCGCGGCATCACCCACACATGCGCGCTCTCCGTGTGGCGCAGCAGCACATCGGCCTTGAAGCTCTTCAGTTCGTCGGTCACCTCGACGGGCTCGGAGAGCACACCGTCCGTGAGGGCGGGCGCGAGGAAGTACCGCTCGCCGCGGCGGGCCAGCAGCAGCCCGGAGCCGCCGGGGTCCCCGGCGAAGCGCGCGGTGAAGGAGGCCTTGAAGCGGTCGCGGTTCCAGAGCGGACGCTCGACCGAGCACCGGGCCACCAGATCGCTCTGGCGGCGGGTGAACTCGGTGAGGTCCTCGCGGCGGTCCTCCCGGAGCAGGACCGACCGGGTGCGCGGGACGGCGGCCAGCCCCTGGTGCACACCGTTCGTCATGAACTCCATGGCCAGGTCGCGCACGGCCTCGTACGGATCGTCACGGAACGGCGGGTCGGCCGGCAGCCCCCGGGGCGGCACACCGACCCGGGACAGCATCTCCACCCGGTAGAAGCGGCGCAGCAGCCGGTCGCGCTCGGGTCCCGGCCCGGTGCCCGCGACGACGGTCGCCATGACCTCGCGCAGATTGCCGTAGTACCACCGCGGGTCCATCGGCGAGGTGCCCGCGTTCTCGGCGTCCTCGCGGGCCCAGTACGTGTAGCAGACGTAGTCGCCGAGGACGGAGACGACGGACGCCTTGAGATAGGAGCGGACCATGAAGAGCTGGTCCTCCAGGATCCAGGGCCCCTCGGGGTGCGTGATGCCGTGCTCGCGCAGGAACGCGGTACGGAACATCTTGTGCGGGGTGAGGCTGTCGATGAGCGGCGCGTCCCACACCGTGCAGCGCTCGCGGGTCCGGCTCATCAGACCGTAGGGGACGCCCCGGCTGCGGAAGTTGCTGGCGACCTTGCCGATCACGATGTCGGAGCCGTTGCGCCGCCCCATCCCGGACAGCCGCTCCAGCGCCTGCGGCGCCAGCCGGTCGTCGTGGTCGACGAACTGGACGTACGCGCCGTTCGCCTGCTCCACCCCGACGTTGCGCGGCTTCCCCGGCCAGCCCGAACGGGGAACGCGTGTCAGACGGAAGTGGTCATGGGCGGCGACCAGCGCGTCCAGATGATCGGGTGTGCCGTCGGTCGAGCCGTCGTCGACGAAGAGCACCTCGAACCGGGAGCGCGGCAGCGTCTGCCGGAGCATCGACTCGACCAGTGGCTCGATATGGCGCCCCGAGTTGTACGTCGGGACCACCACCGTGACTTCGACCGCCATCCGCCCCACACCTCTTGATGTCTCGCTTACCGCACAAGTCGCATCGACTCTACGCGTACCGGACATCTACCCGGACCCGGACATGAGGGGCTCCGGGCCGGTGAAACGATGGGCGCTCGTCGTGCGCCGTGTCCCCGTGATCCGCGTCAGGCGGCGGGAGCGGTGGCCGCCGCCGAGGCCTGGGCCCGGCCCCGGCCCAGGATCTGACGGAACGTGAACTCCGCGATGTCGTCACCGGTGGTGTAGACGTCCTTGTCGGACTCGGTGACGTCCTTGCCGCTGGTGAACCCGCCGACCGTGAAGTAGACGTACCGGCCCACGGAGTTGGTGACCTTGCGGCAGACCGAGGGGGCCCGGCAGAAGGTCGGGACCCCGTCGCCCGAGAGCGAGGCGATGCCGCCCTTGGCCTCGTCCTTGGCCTTCAGCGCCTGCGCCTCCTTCTCGAAGACGGCGACCCCGACGGTCACCGCGACCCCGTCCTTGCTGTAGGTGGCGCGGATGACCTGGTCACAGCCGTTCGAGGCGAGGATGGAGCCGAGGGTGCCCTGCGCCGCCGCGGCGCAGTTGGTCGTACGGGTCGTGGCGCCCTTGCGGTAGACGCGGTCGCCCATCGTCAGCCTCCCGCCGGGGAAGAGGGTGTCGGCGCTCAGCGGCGCCTTGTCCTTGTCGGCGCTGGAGATGAAGTCCTTCGGGTTCGGCGGGGGGAGCGGATCGACCGAGGAGAAGGTCGGCTCCGGCGCCGCGCTCTCGGTCGGCAGCTCGGGCGGCGCGGGCAGCTCGGTGGCGTTCTTGTCCGAGGCCCGCTCGCCGCCCTTGTCCATGGAGACGACCGCGGTCGCCACGATCGCGCCGACCGCGGCGGTCGCCAGCACCCCGCCGCCGATCATCAGCCAGCGCTTGCGGCGCGCACGCGCGGCCGAGGCGTCCGCCAGCGCGGCCCAGTCCGGCGTCTGCGATCCGTACGGGTCCTGTCCGGGTCCGCCGGGGCCGCCCCAGGATCCCCCTTGCCCATAGCTCATGCCGCGCAGTTTAAGGCCGCCCGCGCGGGCGTCGCGCCCCGGAGGGAGAAGAGCCCGGCGACGAGCGCGACGGGAGGAACGGGAAGGGGTTCGGGAAAGGGGCCGGGAAAGGGTTTGGGTTCTCGCGGCGGCTGCCCCGACAATGCGGCCATGGGACATCTAGAGGCCGCGCACCTGGAGTACTACCTCCCCGACGGACGGGTGCTGCTCGGCGACGCCTCGTTCCGGGTCGGCGAAGGGGCCGTCGTGGCCCTCGTCGGTGCCAACGGCGCCGGCAAGACCACCCTGCTGCGTCTGATCGCGGGCGAGCTCCAGCCGCACGGCGGCACGGTGACCGTCAGCGGCGGGCTCGGGGTGATGTCGCAGTTCGTGGGCTCGGTACGGGACGAACGTACGGTCCGTGACCTGCTGGTCTCGGTCGCCCAGCCGCGTATCCGCGCCGCGGCGGACGCGGTCGACGAGGCCGAGCACGGGATCATGACGGTCGACGACGAGGCCGCCCAGATGCGGTACGCGCAGGCGCTGAGCGACTGGGCGGAGGCCCGCGGCTACGAGGCCGAGACGGTCTGGGACATGTGCACGATGGCCGCGCTCGGCGTCCCGTACGAGAAGGCGCAGTGGCGTGAGCTGCGCACGCTCAGCGGCGGCGAGCAGAAGCGGCTGGTGCTGGAGGCGCTGCTGCGCGGCCCCGACGAGGTGCTGCTCCTGGACGAGCCGGACAACTATCTGGACGTGCCCGGCAAGCGCTGGCTGGAGGAGCGCCTCAAGGAGACCCGCAAGACGGTCCTCTTCGTCTCCCACGACCGGGAGCTGCTGGCCACGGCGGCCGAGAAGATCGTGAGCGTGGAACCCAGCCCGGCCGGCTCGGACGTATGGGTGCACGGCGGCGGGTTCGGTACGTACCACGCGGCGCGCAAGGAGCGGTTCGCCCGGTTCGAGGAGCTGAAGCGGCGCTGGGACGAGGAGCACGCCCGGCTGAAGGCACTGGTGCACCGGCTGCGGCAGCAGGCGGCCATCAGCCCCGACATGGCCTCGCGCTACCGGGCGATGCAGACACGCTTCAAGAAGTTCGAGGACGCGGGACCGCCGCCCGAGCCGCCGCGCGAGCAGGAGATCACCATGCGGCTGCGCGGCGGACGCACCGGTGTACGGGCCCTGACCTGCGAGGGTCTGGAGCTGACCGGGCTGATGAAGCCGTTCTCGCTGGAGATCTACTACGGGGAGCGGGTGGCCGTCCTCGGCTCGAACGGCTCCGGCAAGTCGCACTTCCTGCGGCTGCTGGCCGGGGAGGACGTCCGGCACGAGGGGAAGTGGAAGCTGGGCGCCCGGGTGGTGCCGGGACACTTCGCACAGACCCACGCCCACCCGGAGCTGCTGGGCCGCACGCTGGTCGACATCCTGTGGACCGAGCACGCGAGGGACCGGGGCGGCGCGATGAGTGTGCTGCGCCGGTACGAGCTGGAGCGCCAGGGCGACCAGCCCTTCGAGAAGCTCTCCGGCGGCCAGCAGGCGCGCTTCCAGATCCTGCTGCTGGAGCTGCGGGGCACCACGGCGCTGCTGCTGGACGAGCCGACGGACAACCTGGACCTGGAGTCGGCCGAGGCCCTTCAGGAGGGCCTTGAGGCATACGAGGGCACGGTGCTCGCGGTCACCCACGACCGCTGGTTCGCGCGCTCCTTCGACCGGTATCTGGTGTTCGGCTCGGACGGGGTCGTACGGGAGACACCGGAGCCGGTGTGGGACGAGCGACGGGTGGTACGGGCGCGGTAGCGGCGGGGCGGGACCTCTTCCCCGCCCGCCCGGCCCCCGTCTCCGCCCGGCCCCCGCCCGCCCGTACCTCGTCTCCGCCCGGCCCCGGCCGGTACCGCACCCATCGTTTTGACCCGTACGGGGCCGCGACGGTATTCTTCTGGTTCGTTATGCGTATTGGCTTGGTCGTTCTCACGCGAGGGGCCCTTACGCCGGTCCACCGGGCCGATGACCAGCGGCAGGCTACGGGTTGCGTCCCCGTATGTCCGTCAAGGCTGTCGTGATCGTCCGGGTGGCCTTGTCAGGACCCACTCACTGAAGAAGCGAAGGCTACGACCGTGCGTACGTACAGCCCCAAGCCCGGCGATGTGACGCGCCAGTGGCACATCATCGACGCGCAGGACATCGTCCTGGGCCGTCTGGCGACCACTGCCGCCACCCTTCTCCGGGGCAAGCACAAGCCCATTTACGCGCCGCACGTTGACACCGGTGACTTCGTCATCATCATCAACGCGGACAAGGTGCACCTGTCCGGCAACAAGCGGACCCAGAAGATGGCGTACCGCCACTCCGGTTACCCGGGTGGTCTGCGCTCCGTCCGTTACGACGAGCTGCTCGACAAGAACCCCGAGAAGGCCGTCGAGAAGGCCGTCAAGGGCATGCTTCCCAAGAACACCCTGGGCCGCCAGATGCTCTCGAAGCTGAAGGTCTACGCGGGCGACCAGCACCCGCACGCCGCTCAGCAGCCGGTCCCGTTCGAGATCACCCAGGTCGCGCAGTAGTTCCGGCCACCCCCTAAGACGAAAAGAAATCTGAGGAGCATCGTGGCCGAGACCACTGTCGAGAACCCCGTCGAAGGCGCCGAGGGCGAAGAGACCTTCGAGGCGGTGACCACCTTCGAGTCGGAGGTCCCCGTCGAGGGCGAGTACACCTCCGAGTCCCTGGCGTCCCGCTTCGGCGACCCCCAGCCGGCCGCCGGCCTGGGCCGTCGCAAGAACGCCATCGCCCGCGTCCGGATCGTCCCGGGCAGCGGAAAGTGGAAGATCAACGGTCGCACCCTTGAGGACTACTTCCCCAACAAGGTGCACCAGCAGGAAGTCAACGAGCCCTTCAAGGTGCTCGAACTGGACAACCGCTACGACGTCATCGCCCGTATCTCGGGTGGCGGCGTCTCCGGCCAGGCCGGCGCGCTGCGCCTCGGCGTGGCCCGTGCGCTGAACGAGGCGGACGTGGACAACAACCGCGCCCCGCTGAAGAAGGCCGGCTTCCTGAGCCGCGACGACCGCGCGGTCGAGCGCAAGAAGGCCGGTCTCAAGAAGGCCCGTAAGGCCCCGCAGTACAGCAAGCGCTAATCGCTCGCTGGCCGGTCCAGGCATTACGCCTGTACGGCATTCGTTCGCCCCGGCGGCACTCCGTGCTGCCGGGGCGTTCGTTTTCTTGGTGATCTCGGGCGTATAACAGCATCAGGCGATCAATAGTTTGCATTTTCGGAGCATTTTCGCTCGGAGCGGTAATGGCTCGGAGTGTTCTCGGAGGGAGAGCTGTGGGACGACTCTTCGGTACGGACGGTGTGCGCGGTGTCGCCAACGCCGATCTGACGGCGGAGCTGGCGCTCGGTCTGTCGGTCGCGGCGGCGCATGTGCTCGCCGAGGTGGGGACGTTCGACGGGCATCGGCCCACGGCGGTGGTCGGACGTGATCCCCGCGCGTCCGGCGAGTTCCTGGAGGCCGCGGTGGTGGCGGGGCTCGCGAGCGCGGGCGTGGACGTCCTGCGCGTCGGTGTGCTGCCCACCCCCGCGGTGGCGTATCTCACCGGCGCGTTGGGTGCCGACTTCGGCGTGATGCTGTCCGCGAGCCACAACGCCATGCCGGACAACGGCGTCAAGTTCTTCGCGCGCGGCGGGCACAAGCTCGCGGACGAGCTGGAGGACCGGATCGAGACGCTGTACGAACAGCACCGCACCGGCGCGCCCTGGCAGCGGCCGACGGGGGCGGGCGTGGGCCGGGTCCGTACGTACGACGAGGGCTTCGACCGGTATGTGGCGCATCTCATCGGGGTGCTGCCGAACCGGCTCGACGGGCTCAAGGTCGTCCTGGACGAGGCGCACGGCGCGGCGGCCCGGGTCTCGCCCGAGGCCTTCGGGCGGGCCGGCGCCGAGGTGATCACCATCGGCGCGGAGCCGGACGGGCTGAACATCAACGACGGCTGCGGCTCCACCCATCTCGACCAGCTCAAGGCCGCGGTGGTCGAGCACGGCGCGGACTTCGGCATCGCGCACGACGGCGACGCGGACCGCTGCCTCGCGGTGGACGCGGCGGGCGAGGAGGTCGACGGCGACCAGATCCTCGCGGTGCTGGCGCTGGCGATGCGCGAGGCGGGCACGCTGCGCGGGAACGCGGTGGTCGGCACGGTGATGTCCAACCTCGGTTTCAAGCTCGCGATGGAGCGTGAGGGCATCCACCTCGTCGAGACGGCGGTGGGCGACCGGTACGTACTGGAGTCCATGAAGGAGCACGGCTACGCCCTCGGCGGCGAGCAGTCGGGCCATGTCATCGTGCTCGACCACGCGACGACCGGTGACGGCACCCTGACCGGGCTGCTGCTGGCGGCCCGGGTCGCGGCGACCGGCAGGACACTGACGGACCTCGCGGGTGTGATGCGGCGGCTGCCGCAGGTGCTGGTCAATGTGCCGGATGTCGACAAGTCACGGGTGCACACCTCGGCGGAGCTGGCGGCGGCGGTGTCCGAGGCGGAGTCCGAGCTCGGCACCACGGGCCGTGTCCTGCTCCGCCCCTCGGGCACGGAACCGCTGGTACGGGTGATGGTCGAGGCGCCGGACATCGACCAGGCGAGGTCGGTGGCGAGCCGGTTGGCGGACGTCGTGAAATCGGCCCTGGGCTGACGGACCCGACGAGGATCCGGGCCGTCCGGGCTCCGGAGTCCAGGGCCCGACCAACGGCACGGCGGGACGGAAACCGCCCGGGAACCACCGGGAAGGAACGATTTGCCGGAGTACGGGCGCCGGCGCCGGCTCCGGCCCAGGGCCTGGAGCCCGGCGTTCGTCGTTCGGCTCCCGGCGTTCGGCCCCGGACCTCGGGCCGCCCGGCCGCTGCGGCTGTGGCCGGGCTGCCGGGTCCCGGTGCCGCCGGGTGGCCCGGCCGCGGGCCCGTCATTTCTTCCCGGCGGTCCGGCACCTCGGCCTTCCCGGCGGGCCGGCCCCCGCCCGTCCGGCGGGCCGGAGCACCGCCCGGCCTACGCGACGGCGGGCCCGTCCCCCCGGGGCCGCATCTTCACGGAAGGGCTCAGAGCTTGCGGAGCGAGAGCCGCTGGACCTTGTGGTCGGGGCCCTTGCGCAGCACCAGCGTGGCACGGCCGCGGGTGGGGGCCACGTTCTCCAGCAGATTGGGCCGGTTGACGGTCCGCCACATCGTACGGGCGTACTCCAGGGCCTCGTCCTCGGAGACCCGGGTGTACTTCGTGAAGTACGAGGCGGGGTTCTGGAACGCCGTCTCGCGCAGCCTGCGGAACCGGTTCAGGTACCAGCTCTCGATGTCCTCGGCGCGGGCGTCCACATACACACTGAAGTCGAAGTAGTCCGCGAGCGCGACCCGTGTCCTGCCGTCCTTGCCGGGCAGCGCGGGCTGGAGGACATTGAGCCCCTCGACGATCAGGATGTCGGGGCGCCGTACGGTGAGCAGTTCGCCCGGCACGATGTCGTAGATCAGATGCGAGTAGACGGGCGCGGTGACCTCCTCCTTGCCCGCCTTGATGTCGGCGACGAACCGGGTCAGGGCCCGCCGATCGTACGACTCGGGAAAGCCCTTGCGCGCCATCAGCCCGCGCGCCGTCAGCTCCTCCATCGGCAGCAGGAAGCCGTCGGTGGTGACGCGCTCGACCCGGGGGTGCTCGGGCCAGCGCGCGAGCAGCGCCTGCAACAGCCGGGCCACGGTCGACTTCCCGACGGCCACACTCCCGGCCACCCCTATGACGAACGGTGTACCGCGCTGGGCGCCGTGCCCGTTGCCCGCGTCCCCCAGAAAGGTGTTCAGCGCGCCCCGCAGCCCGGCCGTGGCCTGGACATAGAGATTCAGCAGCCGCGACAACGGCAGATAGACGTCCCGCACCTCGTCGAGGTCGATGACGTCCCCCAGCCCCCGCAGCCGCTCCACCTCCTCGGCGGACAGCGGCAGCGGCGTCTTGTCCCGCAGCGCGCTCCATTCCTCCCGGGTGAGGTCCACATAGGGGGTCGGCCCATGGTCCGTCCGGCGGAGGGCACTTCGTGGCGACGAATTGATCACGCCCCATTGTCGGCTCCCGGCGCCCCGCGCGGAGGGTGTGCTCAGTCACGTACCGCCGGGCGCGGGGGCCGGACGGGTACTCGTGCGAGGGGTGTGAGGCGGGCGCTCCGCGGTTACGCGGGGTGCGGGGGTGTGCGCCGTAGGCTGCCGACATGTGTGGAATCGTGGGTTATGTCGGTGGACAGTCGGCGCTCGATGTGGTCATCGCGGGCCTCAAGCGGCTCGAGTACCGCGGATACGACTCGGCCGGGGTCGCGGTGCTCGCCGACGGGGGGCTGGCCGCGGCGAAGAAGGCGGGCAAGCTCGTCAATCTGGAGAAGGAGCTGGTGGAACGGCCGCTGCCGGCCGGAGTCACCGGGATCGGGCACACCCGGTGGGCCACGCACGGCGGGCCGACCGATGCCAACGCGCATCCTCATCTCGACAACGCCGGGCGGGTCGCGGTCGTCCACAACGGGATCATCGAGAACTTCGCCGCGCTCAGGGCCGAGCTGGCCGACCGGGGCCACGACCTCGGGTCGGAGACCGACACCGAGGTCGTGTCCCATCTGCTCGCGGAGGCGTTCTCGTCGTGCGGCGCCCTGGCCGAGTCGATGCGGCAGGTGTGCCGGCGGCTGGAGGGGGCCTTCACCCTGGTCGCCGTGCACGCGGACGAGCCGGACGTGGTGGTCGGGGCACGCCGCAACTCACCGCTGGTGGTCGGCGTCGGGCACGGCGAGTCGTTCCTCGCCTCGGACGTGGCCGCGTTCATCGCCCATACGCGCTCCGCGATCGAGCTGGGCCAGGACCAGGTCGTCGAGCTGCGCCGCGACGGGGTGACGGTGACGGACTTCGAGGGCGCCCCGGCCGAGGTGCGTTCGTACCACGTGGACTGGGACGCGTCGGCCGCCGAGAAGGGCGGCTACGACTACTTCATGCTCAAGGAGATCGCCGAGCAGCCCAAGGCCGTCGCGGACACGCTCCTCGGCCGGATCGACGCCCAGGGCGCGCTGACCATGGACGAACTGCGTATCCCGGAGTCCGTGCTGCGGGAGGCCGACAAGGTCGTCATCGTCGCGTGCGGTACGGCCTTCCACGCCGGGCTGATCGCGAAGTACGCCATCGAGCACTGGACCCGGATGCCCTGCGAGGTGGAACTGGCCAGCGAGTTCCGCTACCGCGACCCCATCCTGGACCGGCGCACCCTGGTGATCGCCATCTCGCAGTCCGGCGAGACCATGGACACCCTGATGGCGCTGCGGCACGCCCGGGAGCAGGGCGCGAAGGTACTGGCCATCTGCAACACGAACGGTTCGACCATCCCGAGGGAGTCGGACGCGGTCCTCTACACCCACGCGGGCCCCGAGGTCGCCGTCGCCTCGACCAAGGCGTTCCTCACCCAGCTCGTCGCCTGCTATCTGGTCGCGCTCTATCTGGGCCGGCGGCGCGGTACGAAGTGGGGCGACGAGATCCGGGCCGTCATCAGGGACCTGTCGCAGATCGCGGGCGAGGTGGAGCGCGTACTGGAGACGATGGAGCCGGTACGGGCCCTGGCGCGCTCGCTCGCGGACAAGCGGACGGTGCTGTTCCTGGGCCGGCACGTCGGATACCCGGTGGCCCTGGAGGGCGCGCTCAAGCTCAAGGAGCTGGCGTACATGCACGCCGAGGGATTCGCGGCCGGTGAGCTGAAGCACGGCCCCATCGCGCTCATCGAGGAGGATCTGCCGGTGGTGGTCGTCGTACCGTCGCCGCGCGGGCGTTCGGTCCTGCACGACAAGATCGTGTCGAACATCCAGGAGATCCGGGCCAGGGGCGCGCGGACGATCGTCATCGCGGAGGAGGGGGACGAGGCGGTGGTGCCGTACGCGGACCATCTCATCCGGATCCCGGCGACGCCGACGCTCCTTCAGCCGCTCGTCGCCACCGTGCCGTTGCAGGTGTTCGCGTGCGAACTGGCGACGGCGCGCGGCAACGAGGTCGACCAGCCGAGGAATCTGGCGAAATCCGTCACGGTGGAGTGAGGGGTGGTGAGGGGCGGGGGTGACGGGCGGGACGGGGGCGGGATCATGGCGGGTGAGCGTCGGACGATGGTGAAGGGATGGCGCAGTGATTATCGGGGTGGGGATCGATGTCGCGGAGATCGACCGGTTCGCGGAGTCCCTGGTGCGGACTCCCAAGCTGACCGAACGTCTCTTCTCGGAGCGGGAGTTGTACCTCCCGAGCGGTGAGCGGCGCGGTATGGCCTCCCTGGCGGCGCGGTTCGCCGCCAAGGAAGCCGTGGCCAAGGCGCTGGGCGCGCCCGGCGGACTGCGCTGGACCGACGCCGAGGTGTGTGTGGAGGACAGCGGGCAGCCACGGCTGCGGGTGCTCGGCACGGTCGCGGCGCGCGCCGCCGAACTGGGCGTACGGAGCTGGCATGTGTCGCTCAGCCACGACGCGGGAGTGGCGTCGGCCGTGGTGATCGCGGAGGGTTGACCGTATGCGAATCGCTTACAGCGTGGAGAGCGTCAGGAACGCCGAACGGGAACTGATGGGGCGGCTGCCCGACGGCACGCTCATGGGGCGTGCCGCCAACGGCCTCGCCGTCGTCTGCGCCGGACTGCTGGGAGATCTGCTGGGACGGGTCTACGGGGCGCGGGTCGCCGTACTCGCCGGCAGCGGGGACAACGGCGGTGACGCCCTGTACGCCGCGGCCCGCCTCGCCCGCAGGGGCGCCGGTGTCTCGGCGGTCCTCCTCGCCCCCGACCGGGCGCACGCGGGCGGGCTCGCCGCGCTGCTCGGCGCCGGCGGACGGGTCGCCGAGGACCCCGTCGCCGTCCTGGCCGCCGCCGATCTCGTCCTCGACGGCATCACCGGCATCGGCGGGCACGGCGGGCTGCGTCCCGACGCGGTGGCGTGGGCACGGGCGGCCCGGGAGTCGGGCGCGGTGGTCGTGGCCGTCGATCTGCCCAGCGGGGTGGAGGCGGACAGCGGGGAGGTGGCGGGCGAGGCGGTGCGCGCGGATGTGACGGTGACCTTCGGCACATACAAGCCGGGTCTGCTGATCGATCCCGCGCACGCGTACGCCGGCGCGGTACGGCTCGTGGACATCGGGCTCGCGCCGTATCTGCCCGCCGTCCCCGAGTTCGAGGCGCTCCAGCACGAGGACGTGGCACGGCTGCTGCCGATGCCGACGGGCGAGAGCGACAAGTACCGCCGCGGTGTCGTCGGCGTCGTCGCCGGGTCCGCGCGCTATCCCGGCGCGGCGGTGCTCGCCGTGGCGGGCGCGCTGCACGGCGGCGCGGGGGCCGTACGGTACGTGGGCCCCGGCGGCGACGCGGTGATCGCCCGCTTCCCCGAGACGCTGGTGCACGAGGGCCCGCCGTCGAAGGCGGGCCGTGTCCAGGCGTGGGCGGTCGGCCCCGGCCTGGGGGAGAGCCTCGAGGCCGGCGACGGGCAGGGGGTGGCGGAGGTGCTGGCCTCGGACGTACCGGTCCTGGTGGACGCGGACGGCCTGCGGCTGCTGGACCCCGCGACGGTACGGAGGCGGAGCGCGCCGACCCTGCTCACCCCGCACGCGGGCGAGGCGGCGGCGCTGCTCGGTGTGCCACGGGAGGAGGTCGAGTCGGGCCGGCTGACGGCCGTGAGGGAACTCGCGTCCCGCTACGGCGCGACCGTTCTGCTCAAGGGCTCCACCACCCTGGTCGCCGCACCGGACCATGACGTCCCGGTCCGGATCAACCCGACGGGCACGCCCTGGCTCGCCACGGCGGGCAGCGGTGACATCCTCTCGGGTCTGTCGGGCGCACTGCTCGCCACGGGCCTCGCGCCGCGCGACGCGGCGTCGGTGGCGGCCTATCTGCACGGCCTGTCGGCCCGTCTGGCGTCGCGGGGCGCGCCGGTCTCGGCGCTGGACGTGGCGGCGAGCCTGCCGGAGGCCTGGCGGAACGTGAAGGGCTGACCGGCCCCGGAGACAGGACCGGGGCGGCGCGCCGCCCGGTCCCCGGGCCGGGCGCCGTGCGGTCCCCGGGCCGTGCCGGTCCGAGGGGCCCGGGACGGCGCCCGGCCCCGGCCCCGCGCTCTGAGAGACTGGGCGTGATGACCGGAACCATGCAGACCTCGACCCACCTCAGGGCCCGCGCCGAGGTCGATCTCGCCGCCCTGCGGGGCAATGTGCGCGCCCTGCGCGACCGCGTGGGCCCCGGCACCGCGCTGATGGGCGTCGTGAAGTCCGACGCGTACGGCCACGGGATGGTGCCCGTCGCCCGCGCCGCCCTCACCGCCGGGGCCACCTGGCTGGGGACCGCCACCCCTCACGAGGCGCTCGCCCTGCGGGCCGCGGGCATCACGAGCAGAGTGCTCTGCTGGCTGTGGACCCCGGGTGATCCCTGGCGCGAGGGCATCGAGGCCGATCTCGACATGTCCATCAGCGGGATGTGGGCCCTGCGCGAACTGACCGCCGCCGCCCGCGAGGCGGGCCGCCCCGCCCGTATCCAGCTCAAGGCCGACACCGGCCTCGGCCGCAACGGCTGCCAGCCCGCGGACTGGCCGGAACTGGTCGGCGCCGCCCTCGCCGCGCAGGCCGCGGGCGAGGTGCGGATCACCGGCCTCTGGTCGCACTTCGCCTGCGCCGACGAGCCGGGCCACCCCTCCATCGCCGCCCAGCTCGACGTGTTCCACGAGATGGTCGCTTACGCCGAGAAGGAGGGCGCCGAGCCCGAGGTCCGGCACATCGCCAACTCGCCCGCCACGCTCACCGTCCCCGAGTCGTACTTCGATCTCGTACGGACCGGCATCGCGATGTACGGCATCTCGCCCAGCCCCCAGGTGGGCACCTCCGAGGACTTCGGCCTGCGGCCCGTCATGACGCTCTCCGCCTCCGTCGCCCTGGTGAAGCACGTCCCCCAGGGCCATGGCGTCAGCTACGGCCACCACTACCTCACCCCGCGCGGGACGACCCTGGGCCTCGTGCCCCTCGGGTACGCGGACGGCATTCCCCGCCATGCCTCGGGCCGCGGGCCCGTACTCGTCGGCGGGGTGACACGGCGGGTGGCCGGGCGGGTCGCCATGGACCAGTTCGTCGTGGACCTCGGCGGCGACACTCCCGAACCGGGCGCCACCGCCGTCCTGTTCGGCCCCGGCGACCAGGGCGAGCCGACGGCCGAGGACTGGGCCCAGGCCGCGGACACCATCGCGTACGAGATCGTCACCCGGATCGGCGCACGCGTCCCTCGCGTCTATGTCAACGAGCACGAACCCGTGTGAACACCGGGGCGAAGGCGCGTGCTTGGGGGGGCGTGAACGCGCGCGGACCCCGGGGACGACGCGAACAACCGGAGTGATCTCTCCGGGGTGAAGCGCGGTGCGGCGGGGAAGGCAACGCTGGACGACGAGGAGCGACGGTGAGCGAGAACAGCCCGGTGGGGGACGCGGCGGCCACGACGGCCGCCGCGGTGGCGACGGTCTCGGCGGCCTCGGCGGCGGCTGGCGGCACCTGGCGCAGGGCGGGGGTCGCCGGCGCCGCGATAGGCGTGATCGCCGCCGGAGCCGCCGCCGGTGTGGCGATAGAGAGGCTGACCGTCGGCCGCGGCATGCGCAGGAGGGCGCGGCTCGCGCTCGACGCGTCGGGACCGTACGGAGCGATGCGCGGCACACCGGGCAAGGCGCTCGCCGACGACGGTACGGAACTGCACTACGAGGTGGACGATCTGGACGCCATGGCTCCGCCGGGCGCCCTGGGCGCCGGTGGCGGTGTCGGTGGAGCCGGTGGCGGCGTCAGCGGGGTCGGTGGCGGGGCGTCGCCGGGTTCGCGCCGCCGGCGGCTCTTCGGCCGCAGGACGGCCGTCCCCGTGACCGTCGTGTTCAGCCATGGGTACTGCCTCAACCAGGACTCCTGGCACTTCCAGCGCGCCGCCCTGCGCGGACTTGTCCGTACCGTCCACTGGGACCAGCGCAGCCATGGCCGCTCCGCGCGCGGCGTCGGCCAGAGCGGTACCGGCGCCGTGCCCCTCACCATCGACCAGCTCGGCCGTGACCTCAAGGCCGTGATCGACGCGGCGGCGCCCGAAGGACCGCTGGTGCTGGTCGGCCACTCCATGGGCGGGATGACGATGATGGCCCTGGCGGACCAGTTCCCCGAGCTGGTGCGGGAACGGGTCGTCGGGGTCGCCCTCGTCGGGACGTCGAGCGGAAAGCTCGGCGAGGTCAATTACGGGCTGCCGGTCGCGGGCGTGAACGCCGTACGCCGGGTCCTGCCCGGCGTGCTCAAGGCGCTCGGCTCACAGACCGAGCTGGTCGAACGGGGCAGGCGGGCCACCGCCGATCTCTTCGCCGGGCTGGTCAAGCGGTACTCCTTCAGCTCGAAGGACGTGGACCCGGCCGTCGTACGCTTCGCCGAGCGGCTCATCGAGGGCACCCCGATCGATGTGGTCGCGGAGTTCTACCCGGCCTTCACCGACCACGACAAGGCGCAGGCGCTCTCGGTCTTCCTGGAGGTCCCGGCGCTGGTCCTGGCGGGGGAGAGCGATCTGATCACCCCCAGCTCCCACAGCGAGGCCATCGCCGATCTGCTGCCGGACGCGGAGCTGGTGCTCGTACCGGACGCCGGGCATCTCGTCATGCTGGAACATCCCGAGGTGGTCACGGCCCGGCTCGCCGAGCTGCTCGCGAGGGTGGGCGCGGTGCCCGCGGAGGCTAACGTTGGCAGACATGGAAGCACCGCACAGCCCGGCGGCTGAGACGGCCCCCGGGGCAGCCCGCACCCGCACCACGGGGACGGACGCCGTCCCCGGCACGACCGTCGCCATCGATTCCCCCGAACAGATGCGGGAGCTGGGGCGCGCGCTCGCCGCCCTGCTCCAACCCGGTGACCTGGTGATGCTCACCGGCGAACTCGGCGCGGGGAAGACGACCCTGACCCGGGGCCTCGGTGAGGGCCTCGGCGTCCGTGGCGCCGTCACCTCGCCCACCTTTGTGATCGCCCGGGTCCATCCGTCCCTGGCCGGCGGTCCTGCCCTGGTCCATGTGGACGCGTACCGGCTCGGCGGGGGGCTGGACGAGATGGAGGACCTCGATCTGGATGTCTCGCTGCCGGACTCCGTGGTGGTCGTGGAGTGGGGCGACGGCAAGGTCGAGGAGCTGTCGGACGACCGGCTGCGCGTCGTGATCCACCGGGTGGTGGGCGGCGCCCCCGGGAGCGAGGGCGCGGGGGACGGGGCGACGGGTCCCGGGGGCATGGAGTACGACGACCGGCGGACCGTCACGCTGACGGGATACGGAAGCCGCTGGTCGGACATCGATCTCGGGGTGCTCACCCACTGAGCCGCCGCGGCCCCGGCACCGATCCCCCCCGCCGGGGTCCGGCCGTCCGTTCCTCTTCCCCGGCCTTCCCCGGCTTTCCCCGGCCTTCCTCGGCTTTCCCCGGCCTTCCTCGGCTTTCCCCGGCCTTCCTCGGCTTTCCCCGGCCTTCCTCGGCCGTTCGTTCCTCCCCGGCCCGTTCTTCGCCCGTCCGTTCCCCGTCGGCCCGCTCTTCGTCGGTCCGACCGACGATTCCGTGGCGATTCGGCCAGCCGTTCCGTACGTTCCGACAAGACGTCGGCAAAATGTTGCGCGTGCCATGCCATGCGTGGTCACATGGTATCGAGACTTGGTTAGGTCTACCTAACTACCTACCTGACCACGCCTGCCCCCGGAGCCTCAGGAGGCACCCATGTCGGCGTCAGAACGCGCACCGCGTCCGCAGCCCTCAACGCCCCGGTCACCGTCCACGACGCCTTCGCCGTCGTCCGTATCCATGAGCGCGCTGCTCGCGTCGTGCGCGGCGGCCTCGGCCGTGTCCACACCGCCGAAGGAGCCCTCGGCGGTCGCGACCGCACGGGCCGCCGCGGAGGCGAGAGAACGGGAACGGCGGCGCGACGCCGCCTGACGGAGGGGGCTACGGAGGCTACGGAACGACAACAACGGTCGAGCCGACCGTCGCGAACGTCCACACCGCGTTTCCGTCCGCCACCTTCATCCTGACCCCGCCCGTCTTCAGCGTCGGGTCGGGGCTGGACAGCGTGCCGTCCACCGCGGCGCTGAATCCGATCGACACGTCGTTGACGGTCGTGAACCGTACGACGTGCTCGACCCGTACGCCGTCCGAGCCGGTGACCGCGCCGGAGCGCGAGGTGACCCGGTACGAACCCGGCAGCGGGCTGACCGTGCTCGGCATGACGGCGAAGCTCCGCGTCGCCTGCTCGTTCTGGTTCACCAGCCACACCCGGCGCTGGCCCAGCGCGTACACCACCCGTGCGCCGGTGCCTGATTCCGCGGGGATCGCCAGCGGGTTCTTCTTCTTCTGCGCGGGGGCGCCGCCCGAGGCGGGGGGAGAGGCGGACGGTGCGGTGGCGGGCTTCCCGAGGGTCTTGTCGGGAACGTTCGCGGACGCCTGGTAGGCGAGGAAGCCGACCACGGCGACGGCCGCCGCGGTGAGCCCGGCCACGATTCCCGAGCTGCTCCTGGACACCTTGATCCACCTCTCGTACGTATGACTCCGTGGTGACGGTAGCAGCAGCGGGCTGACGGTACGGGGCGCCGTGCCTTGGGCGCCGGAGCCGTAGGCTGTTTGCGTGCTTCTGCTCGCCGTTGATACCGCCACGCCCGCCGTCACCGTCGCTCTCCACGACGGAACCTCCGTCCTGGCCGCGGAGAGTCAGGTCGACGCGCGCCGCCACGGAGAACTGCTCCTTCCCGCCGTCGACCGTGTCCTCGCGGAGGCCGGGCTGAAACTGGACGCCCTCACCGATGTGGTCGTGGGGGTGGGGCCGGGACCGTACACGGGACTGCGCGTCGGACTGGTGACGGCCCTGACCTTCGGCTCGGCGCTCGGGGTGCCGGTGCGCGGGCTGTGCACCCTGGACGGGCTCGCGTACGCCTCCGGGCTGGAGGGGCCGTTCGTCGTGGCGACGGACGCCCGCCGCAAGGAGGTCTACTGGGCACGGTACGCGGACGCCCGTACGCGGCTGACCGAGCCGGCCGTCGACCGTCCCGCCGATATCGCCGGTCATGAACACGTGGTGGGGGTGCCCGCCGTGGGCGCGGGGGCGCTGCTCTATCCCGATGTCTTCCCGGACGCGCGCGGTCCCGAGCACCAGTCGGCCGCCGCGCTGGCGTCGCTGGCCGTGGAGAGACTCGCGGCGGAGGCCGGGTCCGGGGCCGCGCTCGGCTCCGGCTCCGGACCCGGTTCCGGTCCCGGAGCCGGACCCGGTCCCGGTTCGGATACCGGTTCGGATCCTGGGGCAGGGGCGTCCACCGGGCCCGGCGGGGGCTTCCTGCCGGCGCTCCCCCTGTATCTGCGCCGTCCGGACGCGCAGGTGCCCAAGAACTACAAGGTGGTCACCCCGAAGTGACCGATGCGACTGGCGCGGCGGACGAGGGCCGGAACGGGACAGAGGCGGTGCGGGCGGCCGGGGAGACCGGGACGGCCGGGGAGACCGGGACGGCCGGGGCGAGGGGGGCCACCGGGGAGCCGGACGGGTCCGGAGCACCCGGCGTGACGGCTCCTCCGGGCGCGGCGGCGGCTGCCTCCGTGCCGCCCGCCCCCGCCCGCTCTTCCGTTCTGCTGCGGGAGATGCGCTGGTGGGACATCGAGCCGGTGCTCGCCCTCGAACACGATCTCTTCCCCGAGGACGCCTGGTCCCCGGCCATGTTCTGGTCCGAGCTGGCCCACGCGCGCGGCCCGCGGGCCACCCGCCACTATGTGGTGGCGGTCGAGCCGGAGGACGGCCGGATCGTCGGCTACGCCGGACTCGCCGCCGCCGGGGGCCTCGGTGACGTACAGACCATCGCCGCGGCCCGCGGCCAGTGGGGCAGCGGCCTGGGCTCCCGGCTGCTCACCGATCTGCTCCAGCACGCCACCGCCTTCGAGTGCGAGGAGGTGCTGCTCGAAGTGCGGGTCGACAATCTCCGGGCCCAGCGGCTGTACGAGCGGTTCGGCTTCGAGCCGATCGGATTCCGGCGCGGCTACTACCAGCCGGGCAATGTCGACGCGCTCGTCATGCGCCTCCATATGAAGACCCATGAAGACCCATCAAGGAACTGAGATCCATGGCTGACGAACCCCTCGTCCTCGGTATCGAGACCTCCTGTGACGAGACGGGGGTCGGCATCGTCCGCGGGACGACGCTGCTCGCCGACGCCGTCGCGTCGAGCGTCGACGAGCACGCGCGCTTCGGCGGTGTGGTGCCGGAGGTCGCCTCCCGCGCGCATCTGGAGGCGATGGTGCCGACGATCGAGCGCGCGCTGAAGGAGGCGGGTGTCTCCGCCCGTGACCTGGACGGTGTCGCGGTGACCGCGGGGCCCGGCCTGGCCGGTGCGCTGCTGGTGGGGGTCTCGGCGGCGAAGGCGTACGCGTACGCCCTCGGCAAGCCGCTGTACGGCGTGAACCACCTGGCCTCCCACATCTGCGTCGACCAGTTGGAGCACGGTCCGCTGCCGGAGCCGACGATGGCGCTGCTGGTGAGCGGAGGGCATTCGTCGCTGCTGCTCGCGCCGGACATCACCAGCGACGTACGGCCCCTGGGGGCGACGATCGACGACGCGGCGGGTGAGGCGTTCGACAAGATCGCGCGCGTGCTGCACCTCGGCTTCCCCGGTGGTCCCGTGATCGACCGGCTGGCGAAGGAGGGCGATCCGGCGGCGATCGCGTTCCCGCGCGGGCTGACCGGGCCGCGTGACGCGGCGTACGACTTCTCCTTCTCCGGCCTCAAGACGTCCGTGGCCCGCTGGATCGAGGCGAAGCGGAACGCGGGCGAGGAGGTGCCGGTACGGGATGTGGCGGCCTCCTTCCAGGAGGCGGTGGTGGACGTACTGACCCGGAAGGCCGTACGCGCCTGCAAGGACGAGGGCGTGGACCATCTCATGATCGGGGGCGGGGTCGCGGCCAACTCACGGCTGCGGGCGCTCGCGGCCGAGCGCTGCGAGCGGGCGGGGATCCGGCTGCGGGTGCCGCGTCCGGGGCTCTGCACGGACAACGGCGCGATGGTGGCGGCGCTGGGCGCGGAGATGGTGGCGCGCGGCCGGCCGGCGTCCGACTGGGAGCTGTCGGCGGACTCGTCGCTGCCGGTGACGGAGCCGCACGTACCGGGCGCCGCCCCCGGCCACGACGAGGGCGATCGGCACGGCCACCATGGCCACCACGACCACGGTCATGATCATCTGCATGAACTGGGCAAGGACAACCTGTACTCGTGAGGCATTCATGACCGTGGCGCTGATGTGGGAGGCGAAGGCGGTGCCCGGCCGGGGCGCGGAGCTGCTGGCATGGGCGCGGGCGCAGGACCTCCCGTACGCCCCGCTGCGGCGCGAGGTCTTCCGGGCGCCGCAGGACCGCGTGCTGGTCATCACCTGGTGGGACGGTCCGTACGACGCCGATGTCCCCGAACTGCCGGACCCGGCGCCGGACATGACGGCCCGGCCGGTCCACCGCTGGCGCTTCGAGGCGCTGGATTAGCGGGGGGCGGGGGAGCGGACGGGCGGATTCCGCGGAAGAGGTTCCCGGCGTGTGTCGATCCGGGTGGCTTCCGCTCGACGTAGAGGTGAGGAGCGGGAAACGGTCCGCCCCTGCCGACACCGACACCCACACGGACCCCGACACCGGCCCCGACACCGAGGAGTCACCATGCCGCGCTTTCTGTCCTTCATCAGCGTCGACGAGAAGAACGCGCCCGAGGGCGGGCCGAGCCCCGAGCTGACGCGGCGGATGGGCGAGCTGATCGAGGAGATGACCAAGGCCGGGGTGCTGCTCGACACCGCCGGGCTGACCTCGTCCGCCCACGGCGTGCGCTTCCGGCGGACCGGGGGGAGGCTCACGGTCACCGACGGCCCGTTCACCGAGGCCAAGGAGGTCATCGGCGGGTACGCGATCGTGCAGGCGAAGGACAGGGAACAGGCCGTCGAGTGGACGCGGCGCTTCGTGGACGTCCACGAGGACGAGTACGACCTCACGGTCGAGCTGCGCGAGATCGCCGAGCCGTAGGCCCTGTCCGGCGGAGCTGGACGGCGAGGGGTGGCTCGTTCCGGTCGGTGTGCCCAGGGGGCGCCTTCCGGTTCTGCTGGGGAGACTTGACGTGGTGCGGACGGGGACGAGGAGGCTGGGGTGCTGCGGATTCACTTCACGGCCAACGATCTCGCGTGAACGCGGATCTCGACCACGTGGGGGCCTCTGGGTGAGACCTTCTTCGGTCGGGCTGAAGGAGTTCGCCGACTGACGGGCGCCGGTCCGGCCGGAGCGGGCCGAGGGGCTTCGCCGGGTGTCAGTCGCCTCTGTTCCTCGACGGGCCGCCCGGGGGTTTCAGCAGGAGTTCCAGGCGGTCGAAGCGTTCGTGCAGGGCGCGCATGTCCTCGGAGACATCGGTCCTGCCCTCGCGTTCGGCGTGTTCCAGGGTCAGGGCGAACCGGCGCATACGGTGGGCGGCGCTGCTGACGAACCAGGTGGCCAGGGACGCCGTGACGATGCTGAAGACGGAGATGCCGACGAGCATCACCACACCGGCGACGACCCGCCCCCACGGGGTGACCGGATACATGTCCCCGTAGCCGACGGTGGTGGCGGTCTCCACGGACCACCACAGGGCGCGGGGGAAGGACGTGATCGTCGCGCGGGAGGCCGATGCCTCGACCGGGACGATGATCCACGAGCCGATCAGCAGGACGAGCACCAGGAGCAGGGTGGCCCATACGGCGGCCTTCACATGGAGCCGTTGCCAGGGTTCACCTCTCAGCAGCCGTTTCAGCAGGTACGTGAGGGAGATCGGCGGCATGGCCCCGAAGCTACTGCCGGCCGGGCCGGGGCGCCCCGCCCGACACTCGCCCCCTGGTCCCGAACGTCACCCCGCGTCGTCGGGCCCCGCCCGTCCCGTTACCCTCGGCCGGGTGATCAGCAAGGTCAGCGTGGCCGGCCGTCTGCGGCTGCCGCCGCCCCCGCCGCCCCCGCATCTGCGCTCCTGGCCCGACCGTGAGGCGCTGCTCGCCGACCGGGCCGCCACCATGGCCGCGCTCGCCGGACGGCGGCTCGGCATCGGGCGGCTGGTGCTGCTCTGGCTGACCGGAGCCGTCGCCGCGCTCGGCTGGGCGTCCGTGGGGCTGGCGATCCAGAGCTTCGAGCAGGGCGGGCTCGGCCAGGTGACCGGGCTGGTGGCGCTCTTTCTCGCGGCGGTCCTGCTGATACCCGCCGGGGTCGCGCTCGGTTACTGGCTGGAGCGTGGCCGTACCGTACGGCAGCGGCTGGAAGCCTGGGCCGAGCTCGACCAGGACCCCCCGAGGGACCTCCGTGTCCGCGCGCACGGGCGGAGCGTGATGTGGCTGCTGCTCTCCGTGGTCCTGTGCGCGCTCGGGGTGTGGGCGACGGCCGCCGCCTGGACGGGGGCCGCGCCGGGACCCGGTTCTGTCACCGTGGGTGAGACGGTCTACGCGCTGGGTCTCGCGGTCACGGCCCTGGCGACCGGGGTCCTGGGCGCTGTCCAGTCGTATGCGCATCAGGCCTGGTCAGGGCGGTTGCTGAGTCCTGTACCCGAGCGCAGGGGCGGGGGCGCCCACCGCTGAGGCCGTTCCTCGGGTGTCCGTCCTATGCTGAAGAGAGAACGCATGCGCCATTCACGGTGAAGGGGCGGCGGATGGAATGGCTTTGGTGGATTTTCGTCTTCTTCATCGTGGGCGGATTCGGATGGATCGCCGACACCGGCCGGACCGCGCTCCGGACCCGGCACGAGCGGCGGATCGAGCTCCTGAGGCTGGAGAAGAAGGAACGGCTGGCCCTGGAGCAGGCGCACAAACCGCCGGAGCCCGTCTGTGGCTGTACGCACCATCTCGCGAAGCATGACAAGCGGGGCAAGTGCCACGAGGAGGTCGAGGTCGCGACGGAGTGGGACGAGAACAAGAAGCCCCTGCGGTACGAGCGCAGGCAGTGCAACTGCCAGCAGTACGTCGGCCCGCAGCCGCTGTCGCAGATCTACGCGGACGAGCTGACCGACCTCCAGTAGCCGCGGACCTCCAGTAGCCACGGACCTCGCCACGGACCTCGCCACGGACGTCGCATGGACCTCCGGTGGGCAGGCGGGTCACGCCCCCGCCCCCTCCGGGCGGTGGCCGCCGTTCTCGCGGGCCCTTTCGGGGGCCCTACTTTTTCGCCGGGTGGCCGAGCAGCATGGTCGGGGCGCCCGCGACGCGGGTGAGGAAGACCGTGGAGGCGTGCGGCCCCTTGAGCTTCAGCCGGCGGCGGAGTTCCTCCGGTTCCACGGCGGAGCCGCGCTTCTTCACCGTCAGGACACCGACCTCGCGTTCGCGCAGCAGGGCCTTGAGTTTCTTGAGGCCGAAGGGGAGTTCGTCGGTGATCTCGTAGGCGGTGGCGTACGGGGTGGAGCGCAGTTCGTCGGCCGTGATGTACGCGATCGTCTCGTCGAGCAGTCCGCCGTCCAGCTCTTCGGCCACCTCGGCCACCAGATGCGCGCGGATGACGGCCCCGTCCGGCTCGTACAGGAAGCGGCCCGTCCCGCGGACGGCCGGGTCCGGCAGGCCACGGCCGGTGAGCGTGCGGACCGAAGGAGCGCCGTCGGTGCCAGGAGCGCCGACGGCACCGGCGGCGGGCGGCGTGGCGGTACCGGCGGTGAGCAGCGTGGCGCGGCGGCTGCCCGGGGTGACGGAGCCGGGCGTTCCGCCGTGCCAGAGCACGGCCTCCTTGACATCGCCGCCGTCCGAGATCCACTCGGCCTCGAAGTCGTCGGGGATCAGCTCGTGCGGAATACCGGGCGCGATCTTGACCGCGCCCGCGCCGGCCCGGCGCACCGCGTCGACCGCCCAGGACAGGGGTGGCGAGTAGGCCTCCGGATCGAAGATCCTGCCCCGGCCGCCACGCCGGGCCGGGTCGATGAACAGGGTGCGGGACCCCGTCAGGTCGTACTCCAGGACGTCCGCCCGCGTCACCGTCGCGGCCGGTGCCGCCGGTGCCAGATTCCGTAGGTTCTCGGCCGCGATCTCGCAGGTCAGCGGGTCGAGATCGACGGCGGTCACGGCGAAGCCCGCACGGGCCAGCTCGATCGCGTCGCCGCCGATGCCGCAGCACAGATCGGTGATCCGGAGCTCCGGCGCCAGGGCGCGCAACCGGTCGGCCCGGTACGCGGCGACGCTGCCGCGCGTGGCCTGTTCGATCCCGTTCGGCGTGAAGTACATCCGGGACGCGTCCCGTGCGCCGAACTTCGCCGCTCCGCGCTGGCGCAGCCGCGCCTGGGTCAGCGCCGCCGAGACCAGTTCCGCCGGGTGCTCACGGCGCAGCCGGGTGGCGAGAGCCAGTTCGCCGGCCGGGTCGTGGTCGCGCAGGTCGGCGAGGAGCGCCTGGCCCTCGGCGGAGAGCAGCGGGGCGAGGAGGGGAGGGAGAGGCGAGGGAGACATGGCGGACGGGGCGGTCGTGGGAGGCAGGGGAGACGACGAGGGAGACGAGGGGGACGAGGGGGACGTGCGCGACGAGGAGGGCGAGCGGGGGGAGACGGGGGAAGGGGCGCGGTCGGTCACCCGGTCCATTGTGGGCCAGCCGGGGGACGGTGCGCGCCGGGGCGGCGGTGTCGGCCGGACGCGGACGTGGCGCGCTGACAGGATACGACACCATGCAACTAGTACGACAAAAAGAAGAAATGACCGCAAAGGTGACGGAGACGGCGAAGGGGGTCGGGAGCGGCATGGGTGGGGGCGGTAAGGGGGGCAGCCACGGCAGACGAGGGCGTGCGGTGCTGGCCGCCCTGCTCGTCGCGGCGATCGGTTCGGGATGCGCCGTCGGATCCGGTGAGGTGCCCAAGCCCACCGCCGGGCACCCGGGCCAGCCGGGCGGACCGGGCCATCCGGACGCGAAGAAGGAGGCCCCGGCCGGGATGATCACCGGCTATGCCGAGAACCTCCGCCGCAACCAGGCGGCCCGTGCGATCGCGGCCAAGAAGTGGGGGCTCGGCGCCACCCCGCTGCCCGCGCCCAGACCGCCCGCGGTCAAGCCGGCCATCACCACCCGCGAGGGCTTCGAGGTCGAGAGCAGCGAGGATCTGCCGCCGGTCTTCACCACCGTCCCGACCAAGGACAAGGTCGTCTTCCTGACCATCGACGACGGCGTGGAGAAGGATCCCGAGCTGCTGCGGATGATGAGCGAGCTGAAGATCCCGTACACCGCCTTCCTCAGCGACTACGTGATCAACAGCAACTACGACTACTTCAAGAAGATGCAGGACAACGGGGTGACGCTGAACAACCACACCCTCAACCACCCCTATCTGCCCGGTCTGACCTACGACGAGCAGAAGCGGGAGATCTGCGGCCAGCAGGACAAGCTCCAGAAGCGGTACGGCCACCGGCCCGCGCTCTTCCGGCCGCCGTTCGGCAACTACAACCGGGACACCCTGGTCGCCGCCAAGGAGTGCGGTGTGAAGGCCGCACCCCTGTGGGCGTCGGAGGCATTTCCCGACCACATGGAGTGGCGGGAGTGGGACCGCGACATGCACCCCGGGGACATTATCCTCACCCACTTCCGCGGGCCCGACGAGTGGTCGGGCTCCATGCCCGACATGATCCGGCATGTGATGAAGGTGATCACGGACAAGGGGTACGCCGTGGGCAAGCTGGAGGACTACGTATGACACCGGCGGAGTACCTGTGAGGCTCGGGGAGGACGCGTGCGGCCCCGTCGCCCCGGTGGGCGCGGCACGGGCGCGGAGAGCCGCCGGGGGCCGCGGGAGAGCCGAGTACCGGCTGCTGGCCGGTGCGCTGGCGGCCGGCGCGCTCATCACCGCCGGCTGCGCGCAGTCGTCCGATCCGGTGGACCCGATCGAACGGCTCGGCCGCAAGGCGGCGCAGAAGGTCGGTCCGCACGCCCCGCCCCCGGTCTCGCGGCCCGAGCACCGGCCGGGCGCCGTACGGCTCGCCCCGCAGCCCCGGGAGATGTGCCCCGGGGAGGAACCGCGGGAGGGGCGGCCGGTCATGGACACGGGCCCCGGCGGCCCCGGCGGGAACGCGGGGGCCCGGCTGTGAGCGCCGGTGTCGCCCCGGGATGAGACCGGGGCGAGCCATGGCCGCCGGAGCCGGGCCGTTCGCGTCGGCGCGGGCGCGGGCGTGTGCGCCGCTCGTACGGGTGTGCGGAATCAGGGGCCTCACACGGGCGTTTCCGTACCGGTACGGAAACGCCACGCGCAGCCGTATTGGCACTCCGCTTGACCGAGTGCTAATCGCGGTCATAGTCTCGGGTCTGGCACTCCCCACTGGAGAGTGCCAAAGCGCGACTGGCAGATCCGGCACCCGCGACGACGGATCGACCTGGTCGCCACCCTCAGACAGTTAACCCCGTGAGATCTCCGAAGGGGGAGGTCGGATCGTGACGACCGCCAGCACCAAGGTTGCCATCAAGCCGCTCGAGGACCGCATTGTGGTCCAGCCGCTCGACGCCGAGCAGACCACGGCCTCTGGCCTGGTTATCCCGGACACCGCCAAGGAGAAGCCCCAGGAGGGCGTCGTCCTTGCTGTCGGTCCGGGCCGTTTCGAGAACGGCGAGCGGCTTCCGCTCGACGTTTCCGTCGGCGATGTCGTTCTGTACAGCAAGTACGGCGGCACCGAGGTGAAGTACAGCGGCGAGGAGTACCTCGTCCTCTCGGCTCGCGACGTGCTCGCGATCATCGAGAAGTAATCACCCACGTACGAGTTTGCTTGTGAACCGCGCCCCTGGCCGCCCTTCGATTGCCGGGCGGACAGGGGCGCGGTTCGTGTGAGAGGACAGAGAAAGCTCCCATGGCGAAGATCCTGAAGTTCGACGAGGACGCCCGTCGCGCCCTCGAGCGCGGCGTCAACAAGCTTGCCGACACGGTGAAGGTGACGATCGGCCCCAAGGGCCGCAACGTCGTCATCGACAAGAAGTTCGGCGCCCCGACCATCACCAACGACGGTGTCACGATCGCCCGCGAGGTGGAGATCGACGACCCGTTCGAGAACCTGGGCGCGCAGCTCGTGAAGGAGGTGGCGACCAAGACCAACGACATCGCGGGTGACGGCACCACCACCGCCACGGTGCTGGCCCAGGCGCTGGTCCGCGAGGGCCTGCGCAATGTCGCCGCCGGCGCTTCCCCGGCCGCCCTGAAGAAGGGCATCGACGCCGCCGTCAAGGCCGTCTCCGAGGAACTGCTCGCGACCGCCCGTCCGATCGACGACAAGTCCGACATCGCCGCCGTGGCCGCGCTCTCCGCGCAGGACCAGCAGGTCGGCGAGCTGATCGCCGAGGCGATGGACAAGGTCGGCAAGGACGGTGTCATCACCGTCGAGGAGTCCAACACTTTCGGTCTGGAGCTGGACTTCACCGAGGGCATGGCCTTCGACAAGGGTTACCTGTCCCCGTACATGGTGACCGACCAGGAGCGTATGGAGGCCGTCCTCGACGACCCGTACATCCTGGTCCACCAGGGCAAGATCTCCTCCATCCAGGACCTGCTGCCGCTGCTGGAGAAGGTCATCCAGTCGGGTGGCTCCAAGCCGCTGCTGATCATCGCCGAGGACGTCGAGGGCGAGGCGCTCTCCACCCTGGTCGTCAACAAGATCCGCGGCACCTTCAACGCGGTCGCGGTGAAGGCCCCCGGCTTCGGTGACCGCCGCAAGGCCATGCTCGGCGACATCGCCACCCTCACGGGTGCGACCGTCATCGCCGAGGAGGTCGGCCTCAAGCTCGACCAGGCCGGTCTGGACGTGCTGGGCTCCGCCCGCCGCGTCACCATCTCCAAGGACGACACGACCATCGTCGACGGCGGCGGCAACTCCGCGGACGTCGTCGGCCGCATCAACCAGATCAAGGCCGAGATCGAGGGCACGGACTCCGACTGGGACCGCGAGAAGCTCCAGGAGCGCCTCGCGAAGCTGGCCGGCGGCGTGTGCGTGATCAAGGTCGGCGCCGCCACCGAGGTGGAGCTGAAGGAGAAGAAGCACCGTCTGGAGGACGCCATCTCCGCGACCCGCGCCGCGGTCGAGGAGGGCATCGTCTCCGGTGGTGGCTCCGCCCTGGTGCACGCCGCCAAGGTGCTGGAGGGCAACCTCGGCAAGGAGGGCGACGAGGCCACCGGTGTCGCGGTCGTCCGCCGCGCCGTCGTCGAGCCGCTGCGCTGGATCGCCGAGAACGCCGGTCTTGAGGGCTACGTCATCACCTCGAAGGTGGCGGAGCAGGACAAGGGCCACGGCTTCAACGCAGCGACCGGCGAGTACGTCGACCTGGTGAAGGCCGGTGTCATCGACCCGGTGAAGGTCACGCGCTCCGCGCTGGAGAACGCCGCGTCCATCGCGTCGCTGCTGCTCACGACCGAGACCCTGGTCGTCGAGAAGCCGGCCGAGGAAGAGGCCGAGGCGGGCCACGGCGGCCACGGCCACAGCCACTGACCGCCGGCACGTCCGCGCGTACGGTCTGAACGCACCGAGGCCCGGCGCCCCCTCCACGGGGGCGGCCGGGCCTCGGCGCGTTCCACCACCATGACCCGCCCGCCCGGCACGGGCCCGCACGCGTCCGCAGGTGCCGCACCGGGGGCGGGGGTCTTCCGTTCGGATCAGGCCGCGCGGCCCGGGGGTCTTCCGTGCTCCCCGACCCAGCCGGATCCGAACGAAAGACCCTAGCGCGGGCCGTACTTGCGGCCCGTCTTCGCGGTGATTCCGCCCAGCAGGCCGCGCGGTGCCAGCTTGGCCGCGCCCATCAGCGCCTTGTACCGGGGGTCGGGCACGGACACCGTCCTTCCCCGGGACAGATCCGCCAGCGCCGCCGTCACCACCTTGTCCGCGTCGAGCCACATCCAGCCCGGGATGTTGTCCGTGCCCATCCCGGCCCGTTCGTGGAACTCGGTCCGTACGAAGCCGGGGCACAGCGCCATCAGCCGCACCCCCGTCCCCGCCAGATCCCGGGACACGCCCTGGGTGAACTGCACGACCCAGGCCTTCGAGGCGCCGTACGTACCGCGCGGCAGGAACGCCGCCACCGACGCCACATTGACGACTCCGCCCCGGCCGCGCTCCCTCATCCCCGCGACCCCCGCCGAGGTCAGCCGGAGCACGGCCTCGCAGTGCACCTTCAGCATCGTCAGCTCATCGGCCATGGAGACATCGAGAAAACGGCCCCTGTTGCCGAAGCCCGCGTTGTTGACGAGGAGATCGACCGGCTGTCTGCGGTCCGAGAGCCGCCTCTCCACCGACTCGATCCCGCTGTCGGTGGAGAGGTCGGCCGTCAGCACCTCGGCCTCGATGCCATGCCGGTCGTGCAGCTCGGTGGCCTGTTCCCGCAAGCGCGTGGTGTCGCGCGCCACCAGTACGAGATTGTGCCCGTCCGCCGCCAGCCGGCGCGCGAAGGCGGCACCGATCCCGGCCGTCGCGCCCGTAATCAAAGCAGTCGTCATACGCGGCACGTTAGTGCCTGAGTCAGTGCCCCTGATGTGCGTGGACAGCAGATGGACGGCCCGCCCGCCGCCCCTTCCCGACCACCACGAACTGGCCCATCATCCCCTGGTCCTCGTGGGCGAGCAGATGACAGTGGTACATGTACGGGGAGTTGGGGTCGGCCGGCCCGTCGAAGCGCATCGCCAGCACGACGGTCGTACGGTCGGGGACGAAGACGGTGTCCTTGGCGCCGCGCAGCGCCGGTCGCGGCGCACGGCCGTTGACCGACAGGATCCTGGACTGCACGCCGTGGACATGGAAGTTGTGCGGTATCCCGTTGGTGTTCCGTACGGTCCAGACCTCCGTCGTACCGCGCGCGACCGTGGCGTCGACCCGGCCCATGCTCATCCTCCGGCCGTTGATCCCGGAGACCTTGAGGTCGAAGAAGCGTGTGCGCGCGGCCTGCGAGCCGTCGGGTATCTCCGGTTTTCCCAGGGTGACCGGCAGGGCGGAGGAGTGACGCAGCCGCTCGCGGGCACGCAGTTCCAGGATGTCGAAGCTGTCGTCGCCCCCGTTGAAACGCTGGTTGTAGAAGTCCTGGCCGATGGAGAGCGGATAGCTGCGCAGTACGGTCCGCTCCCCGGGCCGCACCCGCACCACGATCTCGGCGCGCTCGCCCGGTGAGAGCTGGATCCGGTCCATGGACGCGGCCTTCTCCAGCAGTCCGCCGTCCGTGGCGATCAGCGAGAAGGCGCGGTTGTCG
Source organism: Streptomyces sp. NPDC002018 (assembly GCF_042890865.1). Lineage (NCBI taxonomy): Bacteria > Bacillati > Actinomycetota > Actinomycetes > Kitasatosporales > Streptomycetaceae > Streptomyces > Streptomyces sp. NPDC002018. The sequence goes on along the minus strand of NZ_JBIASO010000006.1, from coordinate 174,586 downwards.
TCGAAGCCGAAGTCGTAGGTGCGGGCCGTCGAGGCGTTGAGCAGCCTCAGCCGTACGAGGTCGTCGCCGACCACGCGGTACGGGTCGAGCGTGCCGTTCACCATCGTCCGGTCACCGAGGAAGCCGGTGGTCTGCAACAGCCCGTGCCCGTGGTCGAACCGCGCTCCGTCGAACTTCACGTCCTGGACGATCAGCGGCAGATCGTTCACCCCGTAGGTGTCGGGCAGTCCGAGTCCGAGGGACTTCGCGTCGTCCAGGATGAACATCCCGGCGAGCCCGCGCTGCACATGGTCCTCGGTCTCGCCGTGCGGATGCGGGTGGTACCAGAGGGTCGCGGCCGGCTGGTCGACCTTCCACTGCGGCGACCAGGTCGCTCCGGGAGCGACCATCTGGTGCGGGCCGCCGTCCATCCGCGCGGGCAGACGCATCCCGTGCCAGTGCACGGTCGACGCCTCGCCGAGTGCGTTGCGCACCCGTACCCGCACCTTCTCACCGCGCGCGGCGCGCAGTGTGGGCCCCAGATAACTGCCGTTGAAGCCCCAGGTCGGAGTCCTTCTCCCGGCCGTGAACTCCGTCTCGCCGGCCTGCATCCTCAGGTCGAAGACCCGGGTGCCGTCGGGACCGACCGTCGACCGGGCGAGCGGCGGAACGGCCAGTTCGTTGCGGAAGCCGCCCCGGCCGGCCGTGGACACCTTGGCGCCGGAGTACACCCAGAGGAAACCGCCGCCGGCCGCCAGGGTGAGAACGATCCCGGCCGACAGGAGAATGATGAGAACGCGCTTGAAGCCAGACATGCTCAGAGCGTCCCGGCGGGGCCCGTCCCCCTTCATCGGGGGCGCCCCCGAGGCGCCCCCGAGACCCCACCCGTCCCTCTCAGGGGCATCCCCTACACAGGAAGTATTCCGTCCGAGGAGCCCCAGGTCAGGGCCGTTTCACCGGGCCTCATGTGCCGCTCGCCCATGTGCCGCCGACCTATGGTGCCGCACCCCCTGTGCCGCCGACCTATGTGCCGCACCCCCTGTGCCGCCGGCCCGTGTGACGCCGCTATGCCGTGGTGCCCGCTCCGTACCGGGCGACGTACTCCCGTGCCGTCCTCAGCTTCTCGGCGTGCAGCGCCTCCCCGGCCACGAGGATGCGCGGCAGCAGTTCACGCTCGGTGGTGACGGCACGGAAGGCCATGGACACCGTGACCTCGTGCGCGGGCCGGTGGATTATCTCGATCGCGTCGCCCGCGCGGATCTCGCCGGGGGTGATGACCCGGAGATACGCCCCCGTCACGGCCTGCCGCGTGAAGCGCTTGAGCCAGCCCGTCTCGCCCAGCCAGCCCTGGAACGTACGGCACGGAATCCGGCCGCTCGTCGTCTCCAGCACCACCTCGGAACCGATCCGCCAGCGCTCACCGATCTTCGCGCCGGTGATGTCGAGCCCGAGCGTGGTGAGGTTCTCACCGAACGCGCCGTTGGCCAGCGGCCTGCCCAACTCCCTTTCCCAGTAGTCCAGATCCTCCCGCGCGAACGCGTACACCGCCTGGTCGCTGCCACCGTGGTGGCGCAGATCGCAGACGGTGTCCCCGGCGAGACCGCTGCCGCCCCGGCCCTTCGGCCCGGGATCGGTCACCCGTACGGGACCGTCGGCCGGCCGCTTGTCGATTCCGGTGGCGCCGCCAGGGGCGTCGGTGTACCCCACGGCCTTCGGCCGCCCCACATTCACGGTCAGAAGCTTCATGGCCGTCACGTTATCCGGCCCTCATTCAAAGCAACCAGCCGTTATATGGCGGTGGCCCAAAGACTCTCTTATGGTGTGGCGTGTGATCGAGGCCCGTCATCTCCGTGTTCTGCGCACCGTGGCCGCCACCGGCTCCTTCTCGGCGGCGGCGCGCGAACTGGGCTGCACCCAGCCCGCCGTCAGCCAGCAGATGAAGGCGCTCGAATCGTCCGCGGGCACCCCGTTGATCGTCAGGACCGGCCGGGAGACGCGGCTGACGGAGGCGGGCGAGGTCCTCGTGCGCCATGCGACGGGCATCCTCGCCGGACTCACCGCCGCCGAGGAGGAGATGGCGGCCATCGCGGGACTGCGGGCGGGCCGGGTCAGGCTCGTCTCGTTCCCCAGCGGCAGCTCCACCCTGGTGCCCGCCGCGCTCGCCGCCCTGCGCGCGGCCCATCCCGGCACCCGGGTCTCGCTCGTCGAGGCCGAGCCGCCGGCCTCCGCGGCGATGCTGCGGGACGGCGACTGCGATGTGGCGCTGGCGTTCCGGTACGGCGGCTCCGCCACGGAGTGGGACGACCTGGTGGTGCGCCCCCTGCTGGTGGACCGGCTCGTCGGGGTCGTCCCCGAGGGCCACCGGCTCGCGGACGCGGGGACGGTCGCGGTCGGCGCGCTGGCGGACGAGTCATGGATCGCGGGCTGTCCGCGCTGTCGTGAACAACTCGTCGGCGCCTGCGAGGAGTCGGGGTTCACGCCCCGGATCGACTTCGCGACGGACGACTATCCGGCCGTGATCGGCCTGGTCGCGGCGGGGCTGGGGGTGGCGATGCTGCCGGAGCTGGCGCTGGAGGCCGTACGCCCCAAGGGGGTCCGTACGCTCACGGTCGAGCCGTCGGTCCACCGGGAGATCGTCGCGCTCACGCTGCCGGATCTGGCGCGGGTGCCGGCCGTGGCGGCGACTCTGGATCAACTGGTCCTGGCCGCCGCGCGCTGAATCCTTCGCGGGCGGGAGGCGGGGAGCGGGGGTGGCGGGAGCGGGAGTGGCGGGAGTTGCGGGAGTAAGAAGTTCAGGAGGTGCGGAAGGCGCGGGAGGTGCAGGAGGTGCAGGAACGTTTCTGCGTCGGCTGTGCGCGTGGGGTCAGTCGTTGTCGTGGCCGTCGTGCCCGTGGGTGCCGCCCGGCCCCGGTGCGGAGGCCGAGGTCGACGCTGTGATCAGCCGGGTACGCGCGCGCCCCATCAGTTCCTCACGCTCGTCCTCGGTCAGTCCGCCCCACACGCCGTACGGCTCCCGTACCGCGAGCGCGTGCGCCGCGCACTCCGCGCGGACCGGGCATCGCATGCACACCTCTTTCGCCGAGTTCTCGCGCGCGCTCCGTGCCGCGCCTCTCTCCCCCTCCGGATGGAAGAAGAGTGAACTGTCTACACCACGACAAGCCGCCAGGAGCTGCCAGTCCCACAGATCCGCGTTCGGTCCGGGAAGGCGGGAGAAATCTGCCATTGCTCATGTCCCCTTGGAAACCGTGCTGAGGCGGGTGCGGGCCGCGTGGACGCCGGGTTCGAGCCCGACGCGCAACTCGCACCGGTGCTCACGACCGTACATCTACTATCCAAGTAGATGTAAATATGACTCATTGCGAATCTAGCCACAGACACCAGCAAAAGTGAAGAAAAGCCGCTAAATGGGGCATAGCTCTGTGTGAACCGCCCGCCCACCTGCGACGCTCTGCTCTGTGTCCGACCCCTCACAGGGAGTGCTGAACTCCGCCGTCCGACCCGTAACTCTTTCGAGTGACCGTCGTTGAGTGTGTGAGGCGGTTGAGAGAACGAGCGCTCGGGCACATGTCCGAGCGCGTCAATCGCACAGGTGACGATATGTACCCAGCCTGGAGGCTCAAGGTGACGCGCATCAGCTGCGGAGGACGGTCATGACATCCGTCCTCGTCTGTGACGACTCCCCGCTTGCCCGAGAGGCGCTCCGCCGCGCGGTCGCGACCGTGCCCGGCGTCGAGCGCGTGACGACGGCCGCCAACGGCGAGGAAGTCCTCCGCCGCTGGGGCGCCGATCGGTCCGACCTGATCCTGATGGACGTCCGCATGCCCGGCCTGGGCGGTGTCGAGACGGTCCGCCGACTGCTCTCGGCCGACCCCGGGGCCCGGATCATCATGCTCACGGTCGCGGAGGACCTGGACGGGGTCGCGCTCGCGGTCGCCGCCGGTGCCCGCGGCTATCTCCACAAGGACGCCTCGCGCGCCGAGCTGCGTGCGACCGTCACCCAGGCGCTCGCCGACCCGACCTGGCGGCTCGCGCCGCGCCGGCTCCGCTCGGCCGAGATGGGGGCCGCGCCCACGCTCACCGCGCGGGAGATCCAGGTGCTCGAAGGCATGAGCCACGGCCGCTCGAACGCGGAGATCGGCCGTGAGCTGTTCCTCTCCGAGGACACGGTCAAGACCCACGCCAGGCGGCTCTTCAAGAAGCTCGGTGCCTCGGACCGCGCGCACGCCGTGGCGCTCGGCTTCCGCTGGGGCCTGGTCCGCTGAGGCGACAGGTCCTCACCACCCGTCCGCTGCCGGGTCCTGTTCAGCCGGACAGGACCTGGGCGGGGCGGGGCGCGGGGGGCCGCAGGATCTGGGCGGGACCGGACGACGTACGCCCGCGGGCATCCGTTTCCCGCGCGATGCCGCATCCTTGAGGGTGTGGAGTTCCTCGGGGACGAGTCGGACGAGCGCGAGGGGAGGGCGCAGGGGATGAGTTCTGCCGCACCCGCTCATAACGCTTCGGTGCACAACTACGGACGCGGTGCCACCGATCAGCAGCCGCCAAGGCACCATGGTCCGATGCGCGATGACGAGACCACGGTGATCGGTGCGCTCGTTCACCGTGCCGTCGACGGCGACGCACAGGCCACGCACGATCTCCTGGCCCGCGTGCACCCGCTCGCGCTGCGCTACTGCCGTACGCGCCTGAGCAGGCTGCCGGGCGACGCGCGGCACTTCGTGGAGGACCTCGCGCAGGAGGTCTGTGTCGCGGTTCTCATGGCCCTGCCGCGGTACCGCGACACCGGCAGGCCCTTCGAGGCGTTCGTCTTCGCCATCGCCGGGCACAAGGTCGCCGATCTCCAGCGGGCCGCCATGCGCCATCCGGGATCCACGGCCGTACCGTCCGACGAGATGCCCGAGCGGCCGGACGATTCGCTCGGCCCGGAGGAGCGGGCCCTGCTCAGCAGCGATGCCGAGTGGGCCAAGAAACTGCTCGCCAATCTGCCGGAGAACCAGCGCGAACTGCTGGTGCTCCGGGTCGCGGTCGGGCTGACCGCGGAGGAGACGGGCCAGATGCTGGGGATGTCCCCGGGCGCGGTCCGGGTCGCCCAGCACCGCGCGCTGAGCAGGCTGCGGGCGCTGGCGGAGCAGTGACACCGCCCACGGCCGAGGGCCCGGGGGTGACCCGATCGGTATACCGGGTGTGGAATGTGAGGCGTGCGGAGCCCGTTAGCATGGACATCCGCACCGATCAAGGCCATTTGGGGAAGGTGTCATGACTGCAAACGTCGACGGAGTGCCCGAGAAATTCGCGACGCTCGGGCTGACATACGACGACGTGCTGCTGTTGCCGGGCGCGTCCGACATGTCGCCCGACGCCATCGACACCTCCTCGTACCTCTCCAAGAACGTACGGGTGAACATCCCGCTGCTCTCCGCGGCGATGGACAAGGTCACCGAGGCCCGGATGGCGATCGCCATGGCGCGGCAGGGGGGCGCGGGTGTGCTGCACCGCAACCTCTCCATCGCCGACCAGGCCAACCAGGTCGACCTGGTGAAGCGTTCGGAGTCCGGCATGGTCACCGACCCGATCACGGTCCACCCGGACGCGACGCTCGCCGAGGCCGACCAGCTCTGTGCCAAGTTCCGGATCAGCGGTGTCCCGGTCACCGACCGCGGCGGCAAGCTGCTGGGCATCGTCACCAACCGTGACATGGCCTTCGAGGCGGACCGCTCGCGCCAGGTGCGCGAGGTCATGACCCCGATGCCGCTCGTCACCGGCAAGGTCGGCATCTCCGGTGTGGACGCCATGGAGCTGCTGCGCCGCCACAAGATCGAGAAGCTGCCGCTGGTCGACGACTCCGGTGTCCTCAAGGGCCTGATCACGGTCAAGGACTTCGTCAAGGCCGAGAAGTACCCGAACGCGGCCAAGGACAAGGACGGCCGGCTGCTCGTCGGCGCGGCCGTCGGGGTCGCGGGCGACGCGTACGAGCGCGCCCAGGCGCTGGTCGAGGCCGGTGTCGACTTCATCGTCGTCGACACCGCGCACGGCCACTCCCGGCTCGTCGGGGACATGGTCGCCAAGATCAAGTCCAACTCCGCGGTGGATGTCATCGGCGGCAACATCGCCACCCGTGAGGGCGCGCTGGCGCTGATCGACTCCGGTGCGGACGGCATCAAGGTCGGTGTCGGACCGGGCTCCATCTGTACGACGCGGGTGGTCGCCGGTATCGGCGTGCCGCAGGTCACCGCGATCTACGAGGCCTCGCTCGCCGCGAAGGAGGCCGGGGTCCCGGTCATCGGCGACGGCGGTCTCCAGTACAGCGGCGACATCGCCAAGGCCCTGGTCGCGGGCGCGGACACGGTGATGCTGGGCTCGCTGCTCGCCGGGTGCGAGGAGTCGCCGGGCGAGCTGCTCTTCATCAACGGCAAGCAGTTCAAGTCGTACCGCGGCATGGGGTCGCTGGGCGCGATGCAGTCCCGCGGCGACCAGCGTTCGTTCTCCAAGGACCGTTATTTCCAGGAGGGCGTGGCCTCCGACGAGAAGCTGGTGCCCGAGGGCATCGAGGGCCAGGTGCCCTACCGCGGCCCGCTCTCCGCGGTCGTCCACCAGCTCACCGGCGGACTGCGCCAGTCGATGTTCTATGTCGGCGGGCGCACGGTGCCCGAGCTCCAGGAGCGCGGCCGGTTCGTACGGATCACCTCGGCGGGGCTCAAGGAGAGCCACCCGCACGACATCCAGATGACGGTCGAGGCGCCGAACTACACCAGGAGCTGACCGAGCACTGAGCGTGTGTGCCCATGAGGGGCGGCCCCGGGAGTACGGGACCGCCCCTCAGGGATGTGCGAGAGGTGTCGGCGATACTGGAAAACGCAGACGTAGAGGGAAAGGCCACACATCGTGACTGAGATCGAGATCGGGCGCGGCAAGCGCGGCCGCAGGGCGTACGCCTTCGACGACATCGCCGTCGTCCCGAGCCGGCGCACCCGGGACCCGAAGGAGGTCTCGATCACCTGGCAGATCGACGCCTACCGGTTCGAGCTGCCGCTCCTGGCGGCTCCGATGGACTCGGTCGTCTCCCCGTCGACCGCGATCCGGATCGGGGAGATGGGCGGTCTGGGGGTGCTCAACCTGGAAGGCCTGTGGACCCGGTACGAGGACCCGGCGCCGCTGCTCGACGAGATCGCCGGTCTCGACGGGCCGAGCGCCAACCGCAGGCTCCAGGAGATCTACGCCGAGCCGATCAAGGAAGAGCTGATCGGGCAGCGCATCAAGGAGGTGCGGGACTCGGGCGTGGTCACGGCCGCCGCGCTCTCGCCGCAGCGCACCGCGCAGTTCTCCAAGGCCGTGGTGGACGCCGGGGTCGACATCTTCGTCATCCGGGGGACGACGGTCTCCGCCGAGCATGTCTCCGGAGCCGCCGAGCCGCTGAACCTGAAGCAGTTCATCTACGAGCTGGACGTGCCGGTCATCGTCGGCGGCTGTGCCACGTACACGGCGGCGCTGCATCTCATGCGTACGGGCGCGGCGGGCGTGCTGGTCGGCTTCGGCGGCGGCGCCGCGCACACCACGCGCAATGTGCTGGGCATCCAGGTCCCGATGGCCACGGCGGTCGCGGATGTCGCGGCGGCCCGCCGGGACTACATGGACGAGTCCGGCGGCCGGTACGTCCATGTGATCGCGGACGGCGGGGTCGGCTGGTCCGGCGATCTGCCCAAGGCGATCGCGTGCGGCGCGGACGCGGTGATGATCGGCTCCCCGCTGGCGCGGGCGTCGGACGCGCCGGGCAAGGGGCACCACTGGGGCATGGAGGCGGTCCACGAGGACGTGCCGCGCGGCAAGCTGGTGGATCTGGGCATCGTCGGGACGACGGAGGAGGTTCTGACCGGGCCTTCGCACATCCCGGACGGCTCGATGAACTTCTTCGGCGCGCTGAGGAGGGCGATGGCGACGACGGGGTACAGCGAACTCAAGGAGTTCCAGCGGGTCGAGGTGACGGTGGCGGACTCGCAGCACCGCCGCTGACGCGGGCGGCTCCCGGGCCGGATACCGCCGCGGGCGGCGGGTGTGGCTGTGGGGGCAGGGTGTCGCTGTGGGGGGTCGGACGGCCGAGGCTGTCCGGCCCCCTCGGACGTGCCTGTCTCACAACCGGTACGCGGTGCCCGCCGGGCTCGCCCCCCGTGTGTCCAGCAGGAGTTGCGCCTTCACCGCCAGGCCCTGGAGGTCGTACGTACGGTGGTGCTGGAGCAGCACCGTCAGATCGGCGGCGGCGGCGTCGTCGTAGAGCGAGTCCGCGCGCGGGACGGGCACCTGGCGCACCCGCCAGTCGGGCACATAGGGATCGTGGTAACTGACCGTCGCGCCCAGGTCCATCAGCCGGCAGGCGATCTCCGTGGCCGGTGAGCGCTGCTGGTCGGCGAGGTCCTGCTTGTAGGTCACACCGAGGAGCAGGACCCGTGCGCCGCGCGCGGACTTGCCGTGCTCGTTGAGCAGCGTGGCGCAGCGCTGGATGACGTACTGCGGCATGCGCGTGTTGATCTCCTGGGCGAGACCGACCATGCGCAGCGGATGGCCGGGGGTGCGGCCCGCGTGCGGCAGATAGCTGGGGTCCATCGGTACGCCGTGGCCGCCCACGCCGGGGCCCGGCCGGAAGGCCTGGAAGCCGAAGGGCTTGGTCTCGGCGCAGCGGATCACGTCCCAGAGGTCCACATCGAGTTCGTGGCAGAGCACCGCCATCTCGTTGGCGAGCGCGATGTTGACGTGCCGGAAGCTGGTTTCGAGGAGCTTGACGGTCTCCGCCTCGCGCGGACCGCGCGCGCGTACGACCTTCTCGGTCAGCCGTCCGTAGAAGGCGGCGGCCGATTCGGTGCAGGCGGGGGTGAGACCGCCGATCACCTTGGGGGTGTTGGCGAAGCCGTGGGTGCGGTTGCCGGGGTCGAGCCGGCCGGGGGAGTACGCGAGATGGAAGTCGCGGCCGGCGCGCAGGCCCGAGCCCTCTTCCAGGATGGTGCGGAGGAAGCCCTCCGTGGTGCCGGGCGCGGCGGGCGACTCCAGCAGCACGGTGGTGTGCGGGCGCAGCCGGGCGGCCAGCGCGCGGGCCGCCTCGCCGACCGCGCCGAGATCGGGGGTGCGGTCGGGGCCGAGGGGGGTGGGGGCGCAGATGACGGCGGTACGGACCCGGCCCAGCTCGGTCGGGTTGGTGGTCGGCCGGAAGCCCCCCGAGAGCATCCGGCGGATCTCCGAGGCGGTGAGCGAGCCCTCGACCGGGGGGTGCCCCGCGGCCAGCTCGGCGACGGGCCACGGGTCGGTGTCGTAGCCGATGGTGTCGACGCCGGCGGCCACGGCGGCCTGGGCGAGGGGCAGGCCGAGGTGGCCGAGTCCGATGACGGCGAGATCTGCGGGCACGGTGGTGGCCGTCCTTCCCTTAGCCGAGGTGGACAGTGAGCGCAAGCCCGGTGGACAGAATGGGGAAGCGCAATGTCAGACTAGGGTTAAATATGACCGTTATGCGGTATTGCGCGGCCGGGCATGTTCGGTTTCTCCCGCCTGGCCGTCTCCTCGTCACCCCAGGTGTGACCGGCGTTATCCACAGCCGGTGGCTGAAGTCGTGCCGTGCGGACAGAATCGATGATGTGAGCCCGACCAGACGGGGGACGACGGGAGGCAGCGGTGAGGACAGCGACACTGGGACCGGCCGAGCGCGTGCGGGCGCTCGCGGCGATGGCCGAGCGTGAACTGGACGTACTGGTCGTGGGCGCGGGTGTGGTCGGAGCCGGGACCGCCCTCGACGCCGTGACCCGGGGACTGTCGACCGGACTCGTCGAGGCGCGCGACTGGGCGGCCGGCACGTCGAGCCGTTCGAGCAAGCTGATCCACGGCGGTCTGCGCTATCTGGAGATGCTCGACTTCGCGCTCGTGCGGGAGGCACTCAAGGAGCGGGGACTGCTGCTGGAGAAGCTGGCGCCCCATCTCGTCAAGCCGGTGCCCTTCCTGTATCCCCTGCGGCACAAGGGGTGGGAGCGGCTCTACGCGGGCTCGGGCGTCGCGCTGTACGACGCGATGTCGGTGTCGTCGGGGCACGGCCGGGGGCTGCCCGTCCACCGCCATCTCTCCCGCCGGCACGCGCTGCGGGTGGCGCCCTGCCTGAAGAAGGACACGCTGGTGGGCGCGTTGCAGTATTACGACGCGCAGATGGACGACGCGCGCTATGTGGCGACCCTGGTCCGTACGGCGGCGACATACGGCGCCCATGTGGCGGCCGGGGCACGGGTGGTGGGCTTTCTGCGGGAGGGCGAGCGGGTCGTCGGCGCCCGTGTGCAGGACGTGGAGGCCGGCGGGGAGTACGAGATCAGGGCCAAGCAGATCGTCAACGCCTCCGGAGTGTGGACGGACGACACCCAGGCGCTGATCGGTGAGCGCGGACAGTTCCATGTCCGGGCCTCCAAGGGCATCCATCTCGTCGTGCCCAAGGACCGGATCCACTCCACGACCGGGCTGATCCTGCGGACGGAGAAATCGGTCCTGTTCGTCATCCCCTGGGGACGCCACTGGATCGTCGGCACCACCGACACCGACTGGGATCTGGACAAGGCCCATCCCGCGGCCTCCAGCGCCGATATCGACTATCTGCTGGAGCGGGTGAACGAGGTGCTGTCCGTCCCGCTGACACGGGACGACGTCCAGGGGGTGTACGCGGGGCTGCGCCCGCTGCTCGCCGGGGAGTCGGACGCGACCAGCAAGCTCTCCCGCGAGCACACGGTCGCGCATCCGGTGCCCGGCATGGTGGTGGTCGCCGGCGGCAAGTACACGACGTACCGGGTGATGGCCAAGGACGCGGTGGACGAGGCGGTGCACGGCCTCGACCAGCGCGTGGCGGAGTGCGTCACGGAGGATGTGCCGCTGCTCGGCGCCGAGGGATATCACGCCCTGTGGAACGCGCGAGCGAGGATGGCCGCGCGCACCGGCATCCATGTGGCGCGGGTCGAGCACCTGTTGAACCGGTACGGGACCCTGGTCGAGGAGCTGTTGGAGATGATCGCCGCCGATCCCGGTCTGGGGGAGCCGCTGGCGGCGGCGGACGACTATCTGCGCGCCGAGGTGGTCTACGCGGCCTCGCACGAAGGGGCACGCCATCTTGAGGATGTGCTCACCCGGCGGACCCGGATCTCGATCGAGACCTTCGACCGGGGCACGCGCAGCGCGCGGGAGTGCGCGGAGCTGATGGCGCCGGTGCTCGGCTGGGACAAGGACCAGATCGAGCGCGAGGTGGAGTACTACGAGAAGCGGGTGGAGGCGGAGCGGGAGTCGCAGCGGCAGCCGGACGACCAGACGGCGGACGCGGCGCGGCTCGGGGCGCCGGACATCGTGGCGATCTGACGGCCGTGACGCCCACCGTGACGGGGCGGGACGGGGACGGGGCGGGACGCGCGACGGGGCTCCGGCGCCGGGGCTCCGGCGCCGGGGCCGGCGCGACGCGGGTGCGCCAGGACGCGTGTGCGCGGCGACTGGTGCCGGGGTGGCTCGGTCGCCTGTCGCCTGTCGCCTGTGCCCGGTGGCCCGGTGGCGCGGTGGCGCGGTGGCGCGATGTCCCGGGGCCCGGTGCTCGGTTCTCCGGTGGTTCGGGGCTCTTGTGCCGTGGTGGCCCGCCGACTTGACGAGGGCGGGGCGGCTGTCGGCTTTCGCTGTAACTTCACTCACTTCAGCCCCCTGAGGCACACGCGGCACGCAGCACATTTGTGTCAAGTCCGAACAAGGCCATGATGGACTCGGGCCCCGGGAGCAGTGACGGTCCCGGAGTGAGGGACAATGAAGGCTCTGTCAGGGCGCGTTACGGCACCGCGCGGGCGGCCGGTGGTCGCGGGCCAGGATCAGGGATCGCAGAGGGGACGCATGTCGGAGTCGAAGCAGTCGCGGGACACGGCGCAGGAGCCTCAGCGGGACGAGGAGAAGAGCGCCGACGCCGTCGGCAGCCCGGAAGGGCGCCTCCTCGCGGGCAGGTACCGGCTGGGCGCGGTGCTCGGCCGCGGCGGTATGGGGACGGTCTGGCGGGCGCTCGACGAGACGCTCGGCCGTACGGTCGCCGTGAAGGAACTGCGCTTCCCCTCCAGCATCGACGAAGACGAGAAGCGCCGGCTCATCACGCGCACCCTGCGCGAGGCCAAGGCGATCGCCCGGATCCGCAACAACGGCGCGGTCACGGTGTACGACGTCGTCGACGAGGACGACCGGCCGTGGATCGTCATGGAGCTGATCGAGGGCAAGTCGCTGGCCGAGGCGGTCCGCGAGGACGGCACCCTGACCCCGAGGCGCGCCGCCGAGGTGGGGCTCGCGATCCTCGACGTGCTGCGCTCGGCGCACCGCGAGGGCATCCTGCACCGCGATGTGAAGCCGTCCAACGTGCTGATCGCCGAGGACGGGCGCGTGGTGCTCACGGACTTCGGCATCGCCCAGGTCGAGGGCGATCCGTCGGTCACCTCGACCGGCATGCTCGTCGGCGCCCCCTCGTACATCTCGCCGGAGCGCGCCCGCGGTCACAAGCCGGGGCCCGCCGCCGACCTCTGGTCGCTCGGCGGTCTGCTCTACGCGTCGGTGGAGGGCTGCCCGCCGTACGACAAGGGCTCCGCCATCGCCACCCTGACCGCCGTGATGACCGAACCGCTCGACCCGCCCAAGAACGCGGGCCCGCTGGAGGAGGTCATCTACGGGCTGCTCGCCAAGGATCCGGCGCAGCGCCTCGACGACGCGGGCGCGCGGGCGCTCCTCAACGCCATCATCGACGCGCCCGAACAGCCGCCGGGCGGGGCCGAGCCGGCCCCCGACGCCACCCGGGTCGTACCGCTGCCGCCCCTGCCCTCCGAGGACACGTCCGCGCGTGCGGCGGCCGCCTCGGCCGGTGACACGGGTGGGGACCGGGTACGCGGTGCGCTGCGCTCCGTACGGAACGCCACCGGGGCCACGTCCACGTCCGGGGCCGGGCAGCGGTCCGAGCCGGTCCAGCCGGCGCGGCCCGCCCCGCCGCGTGCCTCGCTCACCGATGTGGTGCCCCGGCGCACGCTGGTGATCATCGCGATCGTGGCGGCGCTGGCCCTGGTCTCCACGGTCCTGATCGTCGCTCTGAACGGGGGCGGCGGCGAGGCGTCGGGGCAGGGCGAGGACACCACGGCCTCGTCGGCCGGCTCCGCCGACGACAACGCCAAGGGCGGGGACCAGGGACAGAGCCCGGAGCCGGGCACGAGCACCGACGGCGAGGGCCAGGGGGACCCGGCGGCCTCGGCGGGGCAGGAGTCCGACGATTCCGATTCCGATTCCGGGTCCGGGTCCGGCTCCGGCCCGTCGGACGGCTCCGGTGGTTCCGGCGGTAAGGAGGCCGGGGGAGACGCGCTGCCCGCGGGGTACTCCACGGTGACCGACGGCCGGTTCCGGTTCTCGATGGCGATGCCCAAGGGATTCCACCGAACGGGCATAGCCGGGCAGAACTCCGGTGGTATCTACAGCGCCGACGGCGGATTCCCGCGTGTGCAGGTCGACTTCAACAGCAGCCCGACCGACGACGCGGTGGCCGCCTGGCAGGGGCTTCAGTCGGCCGTCAGCGGCAGCAGCAGCAACTACAAGCTCCTCGGTATCAAGAAGGTCGACTACAACGGCTATCCGACCGTCGCCGACTGGTCGTTCGAGCGCGACCAGAGCGGCCAGCGGATCAGGATCCTCAACCGAGGCTTCAAGATCGACGCCAAGCGCGGCTATTCGATCATGGTCAGTTGCCCGGCGGCCGAGTGGGACGCGACGGAGTGCAGGACGCTGCGCGAGACGGCGTTCGCCACATTCAAGCCGAAGGGCTGACCGGACCGGAGGATTCCAGCCGCCGGGTGATCGGCTCCGCGCCACGGATGTAAACGTTCCGCACCGGGTTGCCCCGACCCTGCGGCATGTTGGGCTGCCGCCACGTATCGTGAGAGGCGGCGAACCGTACGCATCCACAATGAGCCGGTAAACGACCGGAATTGGCGGTTTCGCGAGTCTCCGGGACCGGGAGACGGCGTGTGTGTGGGGAGGCGTTGTGGACGACTACGCGGGGCGGGTGCTGGCCGACCGCTATCGCCTGCCGTTGCCGCCGTCCGACGAGTACGAACTCGTCGAGACCCGGGCGTTCGACACGTACAGCGGGCAGGAAGTCCTCGTCAGACAGGTGCCGTTGCCGGAGGTCGTGGAGGCGGAGGTCGTCGACGCGGAAGGGGCCGCCGCGCCCCGGCGTGTCCCCGGGCGCGCGCCGCGCAAGGCCACCGACCCGGCGGTGCGGCGGGCCATAGAGGCCGCGCAGAGCGCCGCGCAGATCCCCGACCACCCCCGGCTCGACCAGGTCTTCGACGTGTTCGCGGACGGCGGCTCGCTGTGGATAGTCAGTGAACTCGTCGCCGCCAGACCGCTGGCCGCGCTGCTCGCCGAGAAGCCGCTCAATCCGTTCCGGGCGGCGGAGATCGCCTCCGATGTGCTCACCGCCGTGCGGGTGCTGCACGCGCACGGCTGGACCCACCGCAACATCACGGTCCGTACGGTGCTCGTCTGCGACGACGGCCGGGTCGTGCTGACCGGGCTCGCGGCGGGCGCGGCGGAAGAGGCACTGTGCGGATACGCGCCGGTCCCCGAGCCCCCGGAGCAGCGCGGGTCCGACGAGCAGCCGGCACACGAGAGGGAGCTGGGCTCCGACGGGCGGCCGGGCGCCGAGCGGCAGTTGGGCACCGACGAGACCTCCGGTACGCACCGGCTCGGCGCCGACCCCGGGTTTGGCGCCGCCGGACAGCTCGGACAGCGAGAGGGGTTCGCGGCGCAGCCGGAGGCGCCGGCGGGACGTGAGACACCCGGGCTGCCGTACGACCCCGGGCCGACCGCGGGGGTGCCCGGAGCGCCGGGCCGTGCCGCGCTGGGCACCGGCCGGACCGCCGAGAGCCCGTACGACGACGGCACCTCGTCCGGTACGTCCGGCGCGATGCCGCGTCCGCACACCGGTACACCGGGGATTCCCGCGCCGTACGGCGGACGCGCCGCGCTGCCCGGCGGGACGGCCTCCGGGGACATCAGGGCCGCGCGCGCCGGTGCCATCGCGGCGTACCGCGCGGGAGCACGCGCCGCCGCGCGCGCCAGCGAGGACCAGCGCGCCGCCGGACAGGGCGGGCCCGTGGTGCCGCCGCTGCCCGAGTCCCCCGGCGGTACGGGCCCGCAGGACCCGCCGCAGGGCGCCAGCCCCGATCCCGACTGGTGGGCCCAGCCCCGCGCGTCCGAGGAGACGGACGCCGACGAGGACGACGACCCGCGGACGCCCCGCCGCGCCGAACTGGCCGGCACCTGGCGCGACGGCCCGGCCCCCTGGAACGACGCCTCCGGCTCCGTCCCGGCGGGCGGGAGCCCGTACGGCCCGGACTCGGCGGGCCCCTTCGCGGGCGGTACGTCCGGCATCCCCGTCGGGGAGAGCGGCACGGGCGGTACGGGCACCGGTGGCGCGAGCGGCGTGGGCGGTACAAGCGGTCCGGGCGGCCCAGGTGGTGCGGGCGGCGCGGGCAGCGCGCCCGGCGGCGGCCGGAAGCAGACCGGAGCGCCCGGCGCGGGCGGCCCGGCGCCCGCGCGCGGTGGTGCGCCCGCGCTGCCGCCCGGCGGAAGCCCGTACGGTCCGGCCGGGACCCCGGGGGGCGGTGAGGTCGTCAGGGCCCGGGGCGGGGACTCCCCGTACTCCGGGCCCGGCAGCGGTGGCGGCGGCTGGCCGTCGGGCGGTGCGAGCGACGCGCTGCGCGCCGACGCCCAGCGGGAGACCGCCCGGCTGCCCGCCGTGGCGGCCCGGAGCGCGGGCGCCGGGCGGTGGGACGACATCGTGGCGAGCGGGTCCGTGCCCGCCTACCGCGGCCCCGCCACCCCGCTCGCCGCGGAGCGCGCGCGGCAGGCGCGGATCGCGGTCGTCGGCGCGGTCACGGAGCGCTGGGCCCCCGAGCAGGCGGGCCCCGTGCACGAGAACTGGCAGCTCGCGCCGCCCATCGGCCCCGCCACCGACCTGTGGGCGCTCGGCGCGCTGCTGTACCGCGCGGTGCAGGGGCACGCCCCGTACCCCGAGGAGAGCGCCGTCGAGCTGGTCCAGCTCGTCTGCGCCGAGCCGCCCGCCTTCGCCGAGGAGTGCGGCCCGCTGCGCCCCGTCGTAGAGTCGCTGCTGCGTCAGGATCCCACCGAACGGCCGGACTTCGAGGAGCTGCGCGGCTGGCTGCGTTCGCTCATCCGGTCGGCGCCCGAGCCGGAGGCCGGGGTGGACGTCGTACCGGTACCGGCGGACGAGACTCGGCTGCCCATAGTGCGCCGGCGCGGTGAGCTGGTGCGCAGGCGCCGTGGACGCAAGGGCGACGCGGGACGCCACCGCCACAAGAAGGGCAAGGAACGCAAGGAGAAGGGCGGCAGGGGCGGTCCGGACGACCAGCGGCCGTATCCGTACGAGCAGCGGCCCGAGGCTCAGTACCAGCAGCCCCGTCCGCCCGCGCACCCGCAGGCACACGAGCCCGACGAGCCGTACGACGAGCGGCTGGACCGGCTGGAGCGCCGGTCGGACAGGTCCGAGCGGTACGAGCGCCATGAGCGGGAGGGGAGGAGCGGCGGCCGTGGCCCCCGTTCCCTGGGCCGTACGCTCCTGGTGCTGATACTGGTCCTGCTCGTGGCCGCCGTCGTGTATGCCGTGATGTTCATGCCCAAGTCCGGTACGGGGCAGGGGCAGAGCGTCGGCGAGGCGACCCCCGGCGCGTCCTCCGCGCCGCAGGTCCCGGACGACCAGGCTCCGGACGACCAGGCTCCGGACGACCAGGGTCCGGCCGAGGAGGAGCCCCCTCCCTCGGACACCGGGACGTCCGTCCCGCCGACGTCCGGTTCCGCCGTCGATCTCGCCGACGGATACGCCCTGCGCACGGACTCCGAGGGCTTCCGGATCGGGGTCGACAAGGACTGGCAGCGGCGGCCCATCAACGACAGCGGCCAAGTCCGCTACGAGGGCGGCGACTTCACCCTGATCGTCGTCCCGGGCCGGGACAGCGTGGCGGACAACGGCGACGATCCGCTGGCCTACCAGCGCGACACGGAGCGGGAGCTCCAGCCCTTCCGCGACTCGTCCTGGGCCACGTCCACCGGCGTGCGCCGGATAGACGTGGGCCGGCAGGCCATGGCGGAGGGGCAGTTCACCTGGCAGGACAGCAGCGGGCGGGATGTCTTCGTACGGAATCTGGCCATGATCGTCGGTGGCCGGTACCACATCATCCAGGTCATCGGCCCGGACAGTCAGCGCGACAAGGTCGACGAGATCTACCAACAGGCCACGACCGCCTACCAGGTCACCGGCTGAACGCTCCTGCCCGGGGCGCCGGCTCACCGGCCGGCGCCGCGGCGGGCGTTCCGCGTCACAGTGATGTCTCCGTGGGCGACCCGAGGTTCCGTGCGCGCGGGTCCCCTCCGTAACCTGTGATCCCAAGGAACGGGGCGGGGGACGTGGATCATTCACAGAGCACGGGCACGGGCGGCACGGGCACGGGCGGCGCGGGCACAGGCGCGGCCGCGGGGGCCGGCGCGGGTGCGGGTGCCGGCGCCGGTACGGGGGCCGGCACGGGCGCGGGGCTGCTCGCCGGACGCTACCGGCTCGGCGAGACCATCGGCGCGGGCGGCATGGGCAAGGTGTGGCGCGCGCACGACGAGGTGCTGCACCGGACCGTCGCCGTCAAGGAGTTGACGGCCGGGCGCTATGCCTCCGAGGCCGACCGCGCCGTACTGCACCAGCGCACCCAGAAGGAGGCGCGCGCCGCGGCCCGTATCACCCATCCCGGCGTCGTCACGGTCCACGATGTCCTCGACCACGACGACCGGCCGTGGATCGTCATGCAGTACGTGGACGGCCCCTCGCTCGCCGACACGGTGAAGGAGTCGGGCCGGGTCGACTTCCGTGAGGCCGCCAGGATAGGGATCGAGGTGCTGAGCGCCCTGGGCGCCGCCCATGCCGCCGGGGTGCTGCACCGCGATGTGAAGCCGGGCAATGTGCTGCTCGCACGCGACGGCCGGGTACTGCTCACGGACTTCGGCATCGCGGCGATCGAGGGCGATTCCAGCCTCACCAGGACCGGTGAACTCGTCGGGTCCATCGACTATCTGGCACCCGAACGGGTACGGGGCAGCGACCCCGGCCCCGCCTCCGACCTCTGGTCGCTGGGCGCGACGCTCTACACGGCGGTCGAGGGCAGCTCACCGTTCCGCCGCACCTCGCCCCTCTCCACGATGCAGGCCGTGGTCACGGACGAGCCGGTCCACCCGGGGCACGCCGGGCCGCTGGCCCCCGTGATAGCCGCGCTGCTGTGCAAGGACCCGGCCGGGCGGCCCGGGGCGGCCGGGACCGAGCGGATGCTGCGCGCGGTGCTGGAGGGACGCGCGTCCGACGAGGCGCGGACCCGGGTCGTCCCGTACGGTGAACGGCCGTCGGCCACCACGCCGCCGCCGTACACCGCGACGGCCGTGTCTTCGCCCGTGCCCGGACCCGTGCCCGGCCCCGCACCCGCGTTCGTATCCGCGCCGGCGGCCGTGCCCGCGCCCGGGTCGGCTCCCGCCACCGTCGTCGGCACCCCGCCCGCGAGCGCGGGGAACGGCCGCCGTGGCCGGTGGCGTACGACGGTCGTGGCCGTCGTCGTCGCTGCGGTCCTCGGCGGTGGCGCCGGATACGCCGCCCTGAAGTACTCCGGGAACGGCGACGGCAAGGACGAGGGCGCGCAGAGCGCGGGGATCACCGGCGGCCGGTCGGCGAGCGCCGGTACGGGAGAGAGCGACGGCACCCAGGGGACCGGGGACACGCAGGAGATCGGCGGCGCGCCGGAGGACAGCGCCTCCATAACCGAGGGGTGGGTGCGCGTCGAGGCTCCCGAGGGCTTCAGCCTCAGCGTTCCGCCGGGATGGGAGCGTCAGATGGACGGCGACCAGATCGACTTCACCCCCGACAACGGCCGCCATCTGATCCGGATCAGCGTCGGTCCGCCCGAGTTCGAGAACCCGTATCTGCACATGCTGAGCATGGAGAAAGCCCTCCAGCGGCTGCCGGAGTACGCGCGGGTCAAGCTGGCGCCGAACACCTTCCGCGGTCAGACGCAGGCGGCCCTCTGGGAGTTCACCTGGACCGAGGAGAAGGGGCAGTCGGGGGAGCGGCACGCGATCGACCAGATCTACTACTCGGACGACAACAGCACCGAGTACGCGATCTACATGTCCGGTCCCGAGGAGGACTGGAGGACGACGCGCAAGCAGTTCGACGCCGTACTCCAGAGCTGGCAGCCGCCGCCCGGAGTCTCCGGCCGGTGACCGCGGGGGCCGGTCACGGCTCTGTACCCGCTCGGCTGCCACGGTGGCGACCGCGACCGCTCTTCGCAAGGATGTGCGCATGACCGACAACATGACCGACAAGGGGGGCGTCGGCGTGACGCCGGGCGGCCGGTGAAAGGTGTTACCGACGGGTATCCAAAGCCTCGGATGCGGCCTACCCTCGGCCTCATGACGGACTCGCAGGCCTCCGCCGCCACCCCCGGTCCTGGCGCCACCCCCGGTCCCGGTGCGGATGCCGCCCCCGGCCCGGACGTCCGCACCAACCCCGTGGCCGCCGCCCCGGCCGGTGCGCGCACCGCGGCCGATGTGGTCACGCCCGAGGTGGTCGCCCAGCTCACGCACGGCGTCATCGGGTCCGGCCGTACCGCCGGCCACAGCCCCTTCACCGGTCAGAAGCTCGCGGACCTGCCCGAGTCGACGCCCGAGGACGTCGCGGCCGCCTTCGAACGGGCCCGTTCCGCGCAGCCCGTCTGGGCCGCCCTCCCGGTGCGGCAGCGGGCCGCCGTACTGCTCCGCTTCCACGATCTCGTCCTGGAACGCCAGGCCGAGGTCCTGGACCTCATCCAGCTCGAAACCGGCAAGGCCCGGCTGCACGCCCATGAGGAGGTCCAGGCCGTCGCCGTCGCCGCCCGCCACTACGGGCGCACGGCACGGTCGTATCTGCGGCCGAAGCGCCACATCGGCGCCGTACCGGCCCTGACCAAGGTCACCGAACTGCGCCGGCCGCGCGGGGTCGTCGGGCAGATCGCCCCCTGGAACTACCCCTTGGAACTGTCCGCCGGGGACGCCCTGCCCGCGTTCGTGGCGGGCAACGCCGTGGTGATGAAGCCCGACACCGGAACGGCGCTCACCGCGCTCTGGGCACGCGATCTGCTGATCGAGGCCGGACTGCCGGCCGAGGTCTTCCAGGTGGTCCTGGGCGAGGGCCCGGTCGTCGGCCCGGAGGTGGTGAGACACGCCGACTACGTCTCGTTCACCGGCTCCACCCGCACCGGCCGTGAGGTCGCCCGGGGCGCGGCGGACCGTCTCGTCGGTGTCTCGCTCGAACTGGGCGGCAAGAACGCCATGCTGGTCCTGAGGGACGCGGATGTGGAGAAGGCGGCGGCGGGCGCGGTCCGTGCCTGCTTCTCCTCCGCGGGGCAGCTCTGCGTCTCCATCGAGCGGTTGTACGTCCATGAGTCGGTGGCCGACGCGTTCGTGGCGCGGTTCGCCGCCCGTACGAAGGCGATGCGGCTCGGCAACTCCCTCGCCTACGGGGCGGACATGGGCTCGCTCGTCGGTGAGCGCCAGTTCACCACGGTCACCCGCCATGTCGAGGAGGCCGTCGCCAAGGGCGCCACGGTCGTCGCGGGCGGGGTCGCGCGCCCCGACATCGGGCCGTTCTTCTACGAGCCGACCATCCTCGAAGGTGTCGAGGCGCCGATGGCGGTGTGCACGGAGGAGACGTTCGGACCGGTCGTGTCCGTCTACCGGTTCGATGACGAGGACGAGGTGATCCGCCTCGCCAACGCCACACCGTACGGCCTCAACGCCAGCGTGTGGACGAAGGACGCGGGACGCGGACACGCGGTGGCGGCCCGGCTGCGGACGGGCACGGTCAACATCAACGAGGGGTACGCGTCGGCGTACGGCAGCGTGCGGTCGCCGATGGGCGGCATGAAGGACTCCGGGCTGGGCCGGCGGCACGGCTCCGAGGGCATCCTCAAGTACACCGAGGCCCAGACCGTCGCGCAGCAGCGGATCATGCCCATCGCCCCGTCCTTCGGGATGGACGACGAGAAGTACGCCGCCTTCATGAGCCGCGGTCTGCGGGCCATGAAGGCGTTGCGGCTGCGGTAGTGCCCGAGGAGGAGAGCCGGTGTCACAGAACAGCCATGCCCGGAATCAGGGTGACGCGGGGGACCGGGGGGACGCACGGCGGGAACCGGCCCCCGACGGCCACGACCACGGCTACGGGTGCGACCACGGCCACGACCACGGCTACGGGTGCGACTGCGACTGCGACCACGACCACGGGTGCGACTACGACTACGACTACGACGTGATCGTGGTCGGCTCGGGTTTCGGCGGCTCGGTCTCCGCGCTGCGGCTGACCGAGAAGGGATACCGCGTCGGCGTCCTGGAGGCGGGCCGCCGCTTCACCCGCGAGACCCTCCCCAGGAACTCGTGGGACCTCAGGAACTACCTCTGGGCCCCGGCCCTCGGGCTCTACGGCATCCAGCGCGTCCATCTGCTCGGCAATGTGATGGTGCTGGCGGGCGCCGGGGTCGGCGGCGGCTCGCTCAACTACGCCAACACCCTGTACGTACCGCCCGCCGCCTTCTTCGACGATCCCCAGTGGGCGGCCATCACCGACTGGGAGCGGGAGCTGAGGCCGTACTACGAGCAGGCCCGGCGGATGCTCGGGGTACGGCTCAATCCGACCATGACCCCCTCGGACGTCCATCTCAGGGCGGCGGCCGAGGCGATGGGCGTCGGTGACAGCTTCCATCCGGCGCCGGTCGGCGTCTTCTTCGGGGACGGCGCGGACGCCGACGGCACGGCGAGGGCCGAACCGGGGGCGGCCGTGGACGATCCGTACTTCGGCGGGGCCGGCCCGTCGCGCACGGCCTGCACCGAGTGCGGCGAGTGCATGACGGGATGCCGGCACGGCGCGAAGAACACCCTCAACGAGAACTATCTGTATCTCGCCGAGCGGGCCGGGGCGGTCATCCACCCGATGACCTCGGTGATCGCCGTGGAGGAGGAGAGCGCGGGCGGCTTCCGCGTGACCACCGTCCCGACGGACGCGCGCGGCAGGGGCCGCCGACGGCGCCGTACGACGACCCTGCGCGCCCGCCGGGTCGTGATCGCGGCGGGCACCTACGGCACCCAGACCCTGCTGCACACCATGCGGGACCGGGGGCTGCTGCCACGGATCTCGGCGCGGCTGGGCGAGCTGACCCGTACCAACTCCGAGGCGCTGGTGGGCGCGCAGACCGACGACCGGCGCTACCGCGCGCGGCACGGCACCGCGAAGGCCGACTTCACGCGGGGTGTCGCCATCACGTCCTCGATC
Organism: Streptomyces sp. NPDC002018; assembly: GCF_042890865.1. Classification (NCBI taxonomy): domain Bacteria; kingdom Bacillati; phylum Actinomycetota; class Actinomycetes; order Kitasatosporales; family Streptomycetaceae; genus Streptomyces; species Streptomyces sp. NPDC002018. Next base: position 152,199 of record NZ_JBIASO010000006.1, on the reverse strand, counting down.
CATCCGAACGGTTCGACGCATATCGAGCCGGTGCGGTACGGCAAGGGCTCCAACGCGATGGGCGCGCTGTCCATCCTCCAGGTGCCGCCGAGCGACCGCCGCGTACGGGCCTGGCTCGGGAGCGCCGCCAGACACCCCCTGCTGCTGCTCCGTTCCCTCTCCAACCGCCGCTGGTCGGAGCGGACCATCATCGGCCTCGTCATGCAGTCGCTGGACAACTCGCTGACGACCTACCGCAGAACGGGCGGCCCGGGGAAGGGCCTGCTCACCGCCCGCCAGGGGCACGGCGCCCCCAACCCGAAGCAGATCCCCGAGGCGACGCGGGCCGCGACGCTCATCGCCGAGGAGATCAACGGCTTCCCCGGCAGCAATGTGGGCGAGCTGATGGGCACACCGCTGACCGCGCACTTCCTGGGCGGGTGTGTGATCGGCGCGTCGGCCGAGGAGGGCGTGATCGACCCGTACCACCGGCTGTACGGACACCCCGGCATCTCGGTGGTGGACGGCTCGGCGGTCTCGGCGAACCTCGGTGTGAACCCGTCCCTGACGATCACGGCCCAGGCGGAGCGCGCGATGTCCTTCTGGCCGAACAAGGGTGAGCAGGACCCCCGGCCCGAGCAGGGCGCGGGCCCCGCGTATGCGCCGGTCGCCCCGGTCGGACCGGTGTCCCCGGCGGTCCCTCCGGAGGCGTTCGGCGCGCTGAGACTGCCGTTCCTGGGCCTGCCGGTGGTCCCGCCGAAGGAGTCCCCCGCAGCGGACACCCGAGCCGCGGAGGCGTGAGCCCGAGGCGGAGAGGCTTTGGGACGTGGACGCGCCAGAGGCGCTGCACCCCCCTCCGAGTGCAGCGCCCCTGGCGTGTATGCGGGCCGTACGCGGGTTACGCGGTGGCGTCAACCCCGACGGCGCTCCCGCGGCGCCGAGAACAGCGCCTCGGGAGCGATGACGGCGGTCGCGGCGGCGACGGCCATGGCGCGGCGCGGTTTCATGAAGACCTCGGCGAAGTCCGGCGCACCGCGCGGACGCGGTACGGAGTCATGGGGCCTTTCCCAGCGTGACGTTCCCAGGTGAGGCCGTTCATTACGCAAGCAAGACCCGCGACATGGGGGGAAGGTTGCGGCCGACTTCACAGAATCTTTAAGTGTCCTGCGTCACATGCGCGAGGTCACATGCGCGAGGTCACATGCGCGAGGCCCGTACGGCGTCCCGCGTCGGAGCGGGCGCGCGGCCGTGCGTACGCGGATACAGCTGTACGTACTGCCGTGCGTACGGCAGTACGTACAGCCGTACGCACGAAAGCTACGGAGCGTCATGGAGCGTCATCGGGAGCGGGGACGCTCGCCGGAGCGGCCGGTCCGGGCGTCCCCGGAGCCGGCCGCCGCTGGGTGACCGGGCTGCTGTCCCCTGCCTACCGGTCACGAGCGCCGGGGCGAGGTCCCACGACGTATCTGCGGTACGTCGCACGCCCCGGCGGTGGCCACGCGTGGTTCTCATCCATCTCTGCGAGCCCGCCCCTGGGTGACACGGACGCCTGGTCCAACGAAGCCCCGTCGGGGCCGGTCACGCGCCGTACGGGTGAGAGCGGTGCCCGAACTCAGATACGGCCCCGGCTCAGCCTCAGACACGGCCCCGGCTCAGCTCCAGCAGGGTCATCGCCAGCGCCGTACCGGGCCTGCCGAGGGCCTCCCGGTAGCGGCCGAGGATCTCCATCTCGCGGGAGAGGCTGACCCGCCGTCCGCCGGAGGTGATCCGCGCCTCCTGGATGACGGCCGAGACGGCCATCCGTTCCTGGACGAGACCGATGATCCGGTCGTCCAGCGTGTCGATGCGGGTCCGCGCGTCACCGATCAGCGCGGCGGCCTCGCCCGTACGCGCGCCCGTGGTTCCGGTGTCCACCGGTGCGGTGGGTGCGGTGGGTGCGGTGGTGGCGGCGGTCGTCACCGTGCCGGTGCCGGTGCCGGTGCCGGTGCCGGTGCCGGCGGTGGCGGTGGCGGTGGCGGTGGTGGTGGTGGTGGTGGGGGTTGCGGTGGCCGTGTCGGCGGACGAGTCGCCGGTGGTCGGGTCGGTCTTCATCTCGGGTTCCTTGTCGGGGAGTGCGGTGCGCCCCGGAGGTCGTAGGGCCCCGAACGCGACAGGCGCCCCGGGCCTTGTCGGCCCGGGGCGCCTGGGAAGTCGCGTGTCAGCTCACGCGGCACGACCATGGCAGCCGGACGGGCCGGTGCCATAGGTAAAGACGAAGGTCTGCTGCGCGCGCATGCGGACAGTATGGACCCGGCGGCCCCACCCGGGTCGAAGCGGGCCGCATGCTGAGACATATCGGGAGACATATCGGCGGCCCCGGGCCGTCGTCGCTCCCCGTTAGAATCGACATCACCAGATCCCACGCAAGTCACCGCCGGAAGGCCGCCCCGTGCCAGCAGCGCCCCCCGCCGCCCCCGACGTCGTCCTCGTCGTCGACTTCGGCGCGCAGTACGCCCAGCTCATCGCCCGACGCGTCCGCGAGGCCCGGGTCTACAGCGAGATCGTTCCGTCCACGATGCCCGTGGCCGAGATGCTGGCGAAGAAGCCCAGGGCGATCATCCTCTCCGGCGGCCCCTCCTCCGTCTACGCGGAGAAGGCGCCCAGCGTCGACCGCGCGCTCTTCGAGGCCGGCGTTCCCGTCTTCGGTATGTGCTACGGCTTCCAGCTCATGGCGACCGCGCTCGGCGGGACCGTCGACAACACGGGGGCGCGCGAGTACGGCCGTACGCCGCTGCATGTCTCCAAGACCGGTTCCACCCTCTTCGAGGGCACCCCCGCCGAGCAGGCGGTCTGGATGTCGCACGGGGACGCCTGTTCCGCGGCGCCCGCCGGGTTCACCGTCACCGCCTCCACGGCCGTCGTGCCCGTCGCCGCCTTCGAGAACGACGAGAAGAAGCTGTACGGGGTCCAGCACCACCCCGAGGTGATGCACTCCACCTACGGCCAGCAGGTCCTGGAGCACTTCCTCTACCGGGGCGCCGGTATCGAGCCCACCTGGACCACGGCCAATGTGCTGGACGAGCAGATCGCCCTCGTCCGTGAGCGGGTCGGCACCAAGCGAGCCATCTGCGGTCTGTCGGGCGGCGTGGACTCGGCCGTGGCCGCCGCGCTGGTCCAGCGGGCCATCGGTGACCAGCTCACCTGCGTGTATGTCGACCACGGCCTGATGCGCAAGGGCGAGACCGAGCAGGTCGAGAAGGACTTCGTCGCCGCCACGGGTGTGCAGCTCAAGGTCGTCGACGCGCAGGAGCGCTTCCTCGCCGCGCTGGCCGGGGTCTCCGACCCCGAGCAGAAGCGCAAGATCATCGGCCGGGAGTTCATCCGGGTCTTCGAACAGGCCCAGGCCGAGATCGTCGCCGAGGCGGGCGCGGAGGGCGAGGACGTCGCCTTCCTCGTGCAGGGCACGCTCTACCCGGACGTCGTCGAGTCTGGCGGCGGCACCGGCACCGCCAACATCAAGTCCCACCACAATGTCGGCGGGCTCCCCGACGACATCGAGTTCGAACTCGTCGAGCCGCTGCGTCAGCTCTTCAAGGACGAGGTCCGGATGGTCGGCCAGGAACTGGGCCTGCCGGACGAGATCGTCCACCGCCAGCCCTTCCCCGGCCCCGGCCTCGGTATCCGTATCGTCGGCGAGGTCACGCGCGAGCGTCTCGACCTGCTGCGGGAGGCGGACGCGATCGCCCGCGAGGAACTGACCGCGGCCGGTCTCGACCGTGAGATCTGGCAGTGCCCGGTGGTCCTGCTCGCGGACGTACGGTCCGTCGGTGTCCAGGGCGACGGACGGTCGTACGGTCATCCGATCGTGCTGCGTCCCGTCTCGTCCGAGGACGCGATGACGGCGGACTGGACCCGCATGCCGTACGACGTCCTGGCCAGGATCTCCACGCGGATCACCAACGAGGTCGCGGAGGTGAACCGCGTGGTCCTCGATGTGACGAGCAAGCCGCCGGGCACCATCGAGTGGGAGTGACCGCGGACGGGGAGTGAGCCCCCGGCGGGGAATGAGCACGGCGGGGAGTGAGCGCGGCTGGGCCATGGGTCCCGGCGGCGGGGACGGGTCCGGACGGCGGGGGACGAGCTCGGACGGCGGCGGAGATCGCGTCCGGACGGCGGCGGAGATCGCGTCCGGGGTGCGCGTCCGGGCCGGTGAGTCAACACCGTAACCGTGTTCTCACCCGTGGCGACCGGGCCGACCGCGCGCGTACCTCACCGAGTACGGCACAATTCCCAGGCGTAGCAAGGAAGTTCGTGGGCGGGGCGGGGAAGGCGGGCATTCGGCGTGGCGGTGCAAGTGGCGAGAGAGGGCGCGCACGGCGGGGGCTGTATGTGCGGCGACTGCCCGCACGGTGCGCGCGAGGGGCACCGGCGGGCCGTGGCCGCGTTCCTGGAGAAGCGGGACGAACTGGCCGCCGGACAAGGGCTGCCCGCCGCGGTCGCGCACTCGGCGGGAGCCTCCCGGCAGTGGGTGTCGGACGAACTCACCCAGTCCGCGCGCGCGGTGGCCGATCGCAGCCGTGAGGCGGGCGAGGCCTGGCTCTACACCGTCTGGCGGCACACGCTGCTGGTGGTGTGGGGCGCCGTCGTGGCGCTCGCGCTGGCACAGACCGCGACCGCGATCGGGGCCGGCTGGAGCGCCGCCCGTACGGCCGGACTGGTCGCCGCCGTGGTCGTCGCGGGACTGCTGACCGTCGCGGCGCGACTCCACCGGGCCCGTGGCGGACTGCTCGCGCCGCTGATCGGTGAGGACAACCGGCTGTCGACCTCCCGGACCGTCGCCTCCGCCTGGGTGCTGTTCGTCGTCTTCTCGGTGCTCGTGCTGGCCCTTCAGCTCGCGGGTGCCTCCGGCCACGGCCGGCGCGACGAGCTGATCGCCGGGCTCGATCTCGCCCGGGGCGCGGGCATGGTGACCGTCCTGGCCGTGGTGTGCGGTATCGCCGTCGTCGTCCGGGGTGTGGTGTCCGTACGCGTCCTGGCCCAGCGGCTCCAGAAGGTACGGGCAGAGCGCCCCCGGCCGGCCGATCTCCTCTGCGACGACGGCGGGCGCGGCAGCTTCACCGATGTGCAGTACACGGTGGTCAATGTCGTCGCCCTGCTCTTCGCGGGTGTCCGGCTGGCCCGGCGGCCCGAGCAACTGCCCGATCTGCCCTGGGCGCTCGCCCTGCTGGTCGCCGTCTCCGCCGCCACCTACTTCGCCGGAAAATACGCGGAGGGCGGTCGGCCCCTCGTTCTGTCGGTGGTGCGCGCCAGGGAGGCGGGCGATCTGGACGCCCCCATCCGTACCGGCGACGACATCGAGATCCGCGGTGCCGGTTTCGTACCGCCGGGCGCGGGCACCCCGGACCGGCTGGCCCGGATGGTCGTGCGGATCGGCTCCGTGCACGTCCATGTGCCGCTGGTGCCGGTCCCCGGAGGCTTCGCCAACCCTTCGGACACCGTCCTCACCGTGCCCGTACCGGTGGATGTGGAGCCGGGCTCCGTCGAGGTGCAGGTCGTGACCGCGGCGGGCGTGGAGACGAACCGCGTGATCGTCGAGGTCATGGACTGACTGTCCTGCCAGGGGGGCCGATGACCTCACCTCACCGCCTCCTTGCGTGATCGCCTCACCGCCTCACCGCCTCACCGCCTCACCGCTCGCCGCTCACCGCCCCCCCATGTCACCGCCCCCCCATGTCACCGCCTCCCCATGTCACCGCCTGAGCCATCACTGGATCTGATCGGTCGCGACAGCGACTGAACGTATCCCAGGCGCAGTTGTTCACATCCTTCACAGACATGGCCGGATTTCTGGCTCCGGCGGCTGGTTCACTGAGCGTCGTACGGGTCGTATCCGTATGTATGGGCAAAGGCATGCGGGAGCACTGGCTTTCGTGGCAGCGGCGTGGGACAGGGAGAGGCGGACCGGCGATGACGTATGGCTACCGGACGGACACCTACGGGCAGCTCGGCGGTGAGCGCGGCGGCTGGCGGGAGAACGCCACCCGCTACGCCCTGCTGCCGTTGCGGATCTTCCTCGGCGTCACCTTCATCTACGCGGGAATCGACAAACTGACCCAGGGCGGGTTCTTCGCGGCGACCGGCACGGGGTCCGTCGGCGAGCTGATGCGCGGGGTACGGGACAGCTCGGCCATCCCCGCACTGGTCGATCTCGCGCTCAAGAGCCCCTCGGGATTCGGGTACGCCATCGCCTTCGGCGAACTCGCCGTGGGCCTGGGCACCCTCTTCGGCGTGCTGGCCCGGCTCGCCGCGTTCGGCGGCGCCCTCATCTCGCTGAGCCTGTGGCTGACCGTGAGCTGGCAGAGCGACCCGTACTACTACGGCAACGACCTGGTCTATCTGATGGCGTGGCTGCCGCTGGTGCTCGCCGGTGCCCCGGTCTTCTCCCTCGACGCCCTCTGGGCCGGCCGGCGGCGGCGTATGACGTAATCCGCCGCCGACACGAAGGAGGCGAGGAGGAGACCGCCGAAGACCACCGGGAAGACGGTGTACCACGGGGTGTGCCAGGAGCCCGCCGCGTCCCCGGCGTACGCGACGGCCGCGCCCAGCACCGCCAGGCCCGCGATCAGCCGTCCGGGCCGGATCTCATGACGTGGCACGGGTCACCTCCACCTGGCCGAGGCCGACCTCCAGCGTGAGATCCAGGGTGCCGGCCGGGGCGGTGCCCGCTCCTGGTGTCAGCGTCCGCCGCCGCGACTGGTCCGGGGCGATGTCCACGTCGTTCGGCGGATCCCCGGGCAGCCGGACGTCCCCCAGCCCCGCCTGGGCCCGCAGCCTCACGGTCACTCCTCGCGGGACGACGACCTTGAGCTGTCCGGCGCCCACCTCGGCGGACGTGCTGACCGTCCGGCCCTCCGGCACGGCGAGCCCGGACAGGTCGAGGGTGCCGACGCCCGAGCCCAGCTCGTACCTCGGCTGTACGGCGGCGGCCGACGCGGGCGTCCAGTGCTGGCGGCCCCACTCCGTGGTGATGTTCTTCGGGACGGCCGACGCGGCCGCGAGCAGCCCCGCGGTGACGACCGTCAGAAAGATCGTGCCGACACCGGTACGGCCGACGAACGCACTGACCGCCAGACCGATACCGAAGGCCGCGAGCGCGCAGGCCAGACCTATCTCCAGACTCGTGCCGAACGGCCGGCTCTCCCACGACAGGCCCGTGCCGAGCCCGCCCGCCATCAGCGCGAGCAGCAGGACGCTGCCGCCGATCCCACGCCGTCCCGGGGGCCGTGACGGGCGCGGGGAGACGGGCGAGTGGTGCCACGACCGCTTCTGTCCGGCCCCGGTGTCCTCCGGGCCCCACAGATAGATCCCCACGCCCGGTCCCGTGGTGCCGTCCTTGACTATCGGGTCGCGCCACCACGAGTGGATGGCCGGAGTGGGCGGCGCCATCGTCTCCGGGGGTGCCTCCGCCACGGCCTGTGCCGTGGCCGGGCCGAGCGGTGAGCCGTCGGGCACGGCGGCACGGCGGCGCTGGGACCACACCGCCGAGCCCACGACGGCTATCGAGAGCATGGCGGCGAAGCCGAGGGTGCCGTCATTGCCCAGCATGGACAGGAACAGCCCGCAGCCGATCAGCGCCAGCAGCACCGCGATCAGCGAGGCACCGTCGACCCGTCCCGACAGCAGTCTGCGGGCCTCGTTCTCCTCCTCGCCGTCGAGCGGGATCAGCAGCCACGCGAAGCCGTAGAAGATCAGCCCTATACCGCCGGTGACCGTGAGCACCCCGACGACGATCCGGAAGATCACCGGATCCACGTCGCAGTACCGCCCCAGTCCGCCGCACACACCGGCGAACACCTTCTGCCGCGGGCTGCGGTGAAGATGCGGGGGCGCGGCGGGCGGCGGCGCGGAACCCGGGGCGGACGCGGAGGCGGACACCGGGGGCGGCGCGGCGGCCGACGCGGGGGGCGACGGGGCCGACGGCTGGGTCATAGGTCCATGGTGACGGTCCGTGTCCCGCGCCTCCAGCCACCCCGACCCTGGGCTCACCCTGATATTGGCCCGGGGCGGATCTCGGGGATCTTGGACGTTTGCGCTCCCGTGCCGCCCCGTGTGCTCCCGTGCCGCCCCCCTGCCGCTCCGGCACGGCGTCCCCTGCCGCTCCCGGCACGGCGTCCCCTGCCGCTCCGGCAGGGTGCCCCCTTGCCGCTCCGGCAGGGTCAGGGGCGGCATCAGGGTCGCGTCAGGGGTCCGACCCTGATGTCCCCCGGCACCCCGCCGTGTGACCATCGAAGGCATGCCAGCCGCCCCGCCCCGCCCCGCCGCGCCCTCCTCTCCCCGCGCCCCCGCGCCGGAGGAGCAGCCGGCGCGCAAGCTGTACCGCAGCGCGGACGGCCGTCTCCTCGGCGGTGTGGCGCGCGGTCTCGCCGGTCATCTCGGGCTGCCGGTCGTCTGGGTACGGCTCGTCTTCCTCGGCCTCTTCCTCTCCCAGGGCCTCGGCGCGCTGCTCTACGCCGTCTTCTGGATCGTCGTCCCGCTCGGCGTCGGCGGCACCGCGCTCCAGTCGTCGCGCTCCGTCTTCGAGATCAGCCCCGACGGCAGACGCCGGCTGCGCAAGCCCGACAAGGGCCAGGTGTTCGCGCTGATAGCCCTGGTGATCGGCGCGGGCGTCTTCGTCGGCAACATCAATTTCGGGCGCAGCCACGCCGACCGTTACATCTGGCCGGCGCTGCTGATCGGTGCCGGTGTCGTCCTGGTCTGGCGGCAGGCGGACAACGCACGCCGCGCCCGCTGGACCGAGGTCGGCCGGCGCCGGAGGCTGTTCCAGCTCGCCCGCACCCTCGCGGGAGTCGCCCTGGTCGGTCTGGGCCTCGCCGTCTTCATGGTGGTGCGCGGTGCGGCGGCCCAGCTCGGCAACGTACTGACCGGCGCCATCGCCGTCGTCGCCGGGGTCGCCCTGCTCGCCGGGCCCTGGCTCGTACGGATGACCCAGGACCTCTCCGAGGAACGTCTGATGCGCATCCGCGCCCAGGAACGTGCCGAGGTCGCCGCCCATGTCCATGACTCCGTGCTGCACACCCTCACCCTCATCCAGCGGAACGCCGACGAGGCGGGCGAGGTGCGCAGGCTCGCCCGCGCCCAGGAGCGTGAACTGCGCGCCTGGCTCTACAGGCCGGAGGGCCGGGGCAAGGACGAGGAGGACGAACCCGCCACGCTCGCCGAGGCGGTGAAAAGGACGGCGGCCGAGGTGGAGGACTACCACGGGGTGCCGATCGAGGTCGTGGTCGTCGGTGACTGCCCGCTCGACGAGAAACTGGCGGCGCAGATGCAGGCCGCACGCGAGGCGATGGTCAACGCCGCCAAGTACGGTGGCGAGGGGGGCGCGGTACAGGTCTTCGCGGAGGTGGAGGGCCGTACGGTCTTCCTCTCCGTACGGGACCGCGGCCCCGGGTTCGACCTGGACGCGGTGCCGGCCGACCGGATGGGCGTACGGGAGTCGATCATCGGCCGGATGCAGCGCAACGGCGGGACGGCCCGGCTGCGCTCGGTGCCGGGCGGCGGCACCGAGGTCGAGCTGGAGATGGAGCGGGCGGACGGATGACCCGTGGCCCGCGCGGTGACGAGGACGAGGGGCAGAGGCCATGAACGAGGGCGTACAGGCCGAGGGCGGTCCGGCGGACAGCGGCGCGAGCCCGGCCGGGGACGGCCGCCGGGTGCGGGTCGTGCTCGTCGACGACCACCGGATGTTCCGTACCGGCGTACAGGCGGAGATCGGCCGCACCGAACAGACGGGCGTCGAGGTCGTCGGTGAGGCGGCCGATGTGGACCAGGCGGTCACCGTGATCACGGCGACCCGCCCCGAGGTCGTGCTGCTCGATGTCCATCTGCCGGGCGGCGGCGGGGTGGAGGTGCTGCGCCGGTGCGCGCCGCTGATGGCCGCCGGGGAGAACCCGGTGCGCTTCCTGGCGCTGTCGGTCTCCGACGCCGCCGAGGACGTCATCGGAGTGATCAGGGGCGGCGCACGCGGCTATGTCACCAAGACGATCACCGGCACCGATCTGGTCGACTCGATCTTCCGGGTGCAGGAGGGCGACGCGGTCTTCTCACCCCGGCTGGCCGGGTTCGTCCTGGACGCCTTCGCGTCGACGGACGCGCCACCGGTGGACGAGGACCTGGACCGGCTCACCCAGCGGGAGCGCGAGGTGCTGCGGCTGATCGCCCGGGGGTACGCGTACAAGGAGATCGCCAAGCAGCTCTTCATCTCGGTGAAGACCGTGGAGTCGCATGTCTCGGCGGTCCTGAGGAAGCTCCAGCTCTCCAACCGGCATGAGCTGACCCGCTGGGCGACGGCGCGCAGGCTGGTCTGACGGGGCCGCCGCACGGCACACCCGCGCGACGTCAGTACACCTGCGGGACGGTCAGTACACCCGCGGGAACGGTCAGGAGCAGTGCCACTCGGTCACATATGTCGTGTCCCCGTGCTCCAGCAGGCCGCGGACGCACTCGCCCGGCGCAGTGTCGAGCGTGCCGCCCAGCTCGGCGCGGCCGTGCCGGGTGTGCTGGGTCCCGAACCAGCCGGGGAACGCGACGATCCGGTCGTCCTTGCGCTGATAGCCGAGGCGTACGGCGGTGCCCGGCCGGTCCGCGTGCTGGACGTACCACGTGGTGAACCGGCCCGCACCGCCGACGGGGCCCTCGATACAGAGCCGGCCGCCGGAGAGATCGCCGCAGCCCCTGGGCGTGACACCGACGGGGGCCAGGACGAAGAGCGCGCCGACGGTGAGGACGGACGCCCTGACGGCGGCGGTTCGTCTCACGGTTCGTCTCACGGCTCGTCTCACGGTTTCCCTTCCACGGCCGACGGCACACTGCTGCTCATCGTGGCGCGGGGAAGGGAACCGGGCACCCCGGCATGGTCCGTCCTGGTGACGCGGTGACGCGGTGACGCGGTGACGCGGGCCGGTCCGTCGGGCGGGTGGTCCGTCCTGGTTACGGTTACGCGGGCCGGGTGGCGCCCGCGAACGGCATCTGGCCGATCGGTGCCAGACGGACCGCCGAGCCGGGGCGCGGGGCGTGGATCATCTGCCCGCCGCCGACATAGATCCCGACATGGCTGACACCGGAGAAGAAGAACACGAGATCGCCGGGGGCGAGCCGGTCGCGTGTGACGCGCTGTCCCGCGTTGATCTGCGTGTACGTCGTACGGGGCAGGGAGACACCCGCGGCGCGCCAGGCCGCCTGGGTCAGCCCCGAGCAGTCGAAGGCGCCGGGTCCCGTCGCGCCCCAGACGTACGGCTTGCCGAGCGCCCCGTAGGCGAAGGCGACGGCCGTGGCCGCGCGGGCCCCCGGCGCCGTCGCCGCGCTCCCGGCCGCCCCGAGGCCGGTGCGTGCCGCGTACGCGCCGTCCTGGCGCCCCTCGGGCCCGCCCGCCGCGCCCGAGGCGTACTGGGCGCGCTCCGCGGCCGTCAGCCGGTCCAGCAGCCGCTGGGCGGAGTCGAGCTTCCCCTCGACGGTGGCCTTGTGCCGGGCGAGCTCCGACCGGCGGGCTTCGAACTCCCCGAGCCGGCTGTCGGCCCGGGTGCGGAGCTGGGCGATCGAGGCGAGTTCCTTGCGGATCCCGGTGACCATGGCGGCCTGACGGGCTCCCGCGCGCTCGGCCAGCCCGGCGCGTTCGAGGAAGTCGTCGGGCTTCGAGCTGAGGGCGAGCTGTACGGCGGGGTCGAGGCCGCCCGTGCGGTACTGGGCGGCGGCGATCGAGCCGAGTGCGTCGCGTGAGGCGTTGAGCAGGTCCGTTCTGCGGGTGGCCTCGTCCCGTAGCTCCGTCAGCGAGGCCCGTGCCGCCTCCGCCTTCTCCTTCGCCCCGTTGTACCGCTCCGTGGCCGCCTCGGCCTGCTCGTACAGCCCGTCGACGTCGGCCTTGATCTGCGCCGGGGTGAGCCGGGGATCGGTGTGCGCGGGAGCGGCCGAGGCGGCGGCGGTCGCGGCGCCGGCGATGGCGAGGGTGGCCGCGGTGCGGCCGGTCGGGCCGGTGAGCCGGCGCTGCTTGGGTTTTCGGTGCGCTGCCACGAGGGCGTCCACTTCCTTCGGTTCCCTGGGTCCGTACGGTCCCAGTGGTCCACGTGGACCACGTGGTCCAGGTGGTCCATGTCGTCCGTACGGTCCGGCGGTACGAGTCGGCCGCCTGGAGAGGGACGCTAGGGCGCAAGGTCACAGCTCGGTGTCGGCAGGCCGCTATTGGCCGGAGGTGACGTTTCCGCGGCGTTTTGTGACCGGGATGATCCCGGCGGAACCGTTCCCTTTCGGTCCGACCCGGTCGATTGGGAACAGCGCCCCCACCTCGCCTCGGGGAGCTGCTACGGGCCTCGTTAGGCTCCGGCCATGGACGTACTCATCAACGCCGTCGTCGCCCTGCACATCATCGGCATAGCGTCGCTGCTCGGCGGCAGGGCCTGTTCACCACGGTCGGCGGCCTGACCACGGCCAATATCTTCATCGCCACCCTCTGGACCTGACGGACGGACCGGTCGTCGACGGACCGGTCGTCCGTCCGTCAGGCCGGGCGGAAGATCCAGAGGGCGTGGCGTGGCGTGACGCTGCGCGGTGCGCGGTGCGGCGGTGCGGCGGTGCGCGGTGCGGTGTGTGTCAGGCGGGGCGGATGCTTCCGTAGATCGGCATGTAGTAGATCGACTCCTCACGGACGTTCGCGCCCGGCTTGGGGGCGTGGATCATCATCCCGTCACCGATGTAGATGCCGACATGGCTGATGTCGTCGTAGAAGAAGACCAGGTCTCCCGGGAGCAGATCCCCGGTCGCGACCCGGGTGCCCGCCTCGACCTGGTCCCAGGTGGTACGCGGCAGCGCCACACCCGCCTCCCGCCAGGCGGCCTGGGTCAGGCCCGAGCAGTCGTAGGAACTGGGGCCGGACGCGCCCCAGACGTACGGCTTGCCTATCTGCGCGCGTGCGAAGGCGAGCACCTTCGCGGCCTTCGTGGCATAGCCGCTGTCGGAGGAACCCGAGCCGGTGCCGGTGCCGGTGTCGGTGCCCGAGTCGGTGCCCGTTGCCGAGTCCGCCCCCGTGGCCGTTCCCGTGCCTGTGCCCGTCCCGGACGCCGGGGCCTGGGCCTCCTGCCGCTCGCGCTCGGCCTCCGCCTTCGCGCGGGCCTCCTCCTTGGCCTTGGCCTCCGCCTTCCGGCGGGCCTCCTCCTCCTTCTTGCGCTCCAGGGCCGCCAGCCGCTCCTGCTCCGCCGCGGTCAGTTGCGACAGCAGCGCGCGAGCGGTGTCGAGCTTCTTCTGTACGTTCTCCTTGCTGGTCCGCAGCGAGGCCTGCGACGCCGTGAGCGACTCCAGGCTCTCCGTCGCCTCGGCCCGCTCCTTCGCCGCCGCGGCCTGCTGCGCCTGGTAGTCGGCGAGGACTCCGCGCTGACGGTCCGCCAGCCGGTCCATCACCTGGTTCTGCTCGAAGTAGGCCTGCGGGCTGTCGGAGAAGAGCAGGGCCGCGGTCTGGGTGAGCCCGCCCTCGCGGTACTGCTCGGCCGCGAAGCTGCCGAGCGTACGGCGGGCCTCGTTCAGCTTGTCCGCGCGCTTGGCGACCTCGTCCAGCACCCGGCCGACCGAGCGCTTCTGCTTCTCGGTGGCCTCCTTGGCCTTGTTGTACTGCTGGGTCGCCCCACCGGCCTGGCGGTACAGGTCGTCGACCTTCTTCTGCACCTCTTCGACGGACGGCCTGGGCTCGGTGGGAGCGGCGTTCGCGCTCTGCGTCGAGAGCAGTGTGACCGAAGCGAGGGCGGCCGTCGTGATCCCGACGGCGGGGGAGTTGGTGCGTACTCCGCTACGGGTGCGCGACTTGCGATGCGACGCCAAGGCCAGCATCTCCTTCCGTCGAACTTCCTTATGGAATGTCCGATTTCGGCATAGGCGGCCCGCGCGGCGCGGGTCGCCTTCGGGGGTACGGGCTGCCTGACCGTGCACGCTAGCCAAAGTGTGGTCCTGATGTGAAGGACGATGGGCGATATGCCCGATACATTTCCGTGACCATTTGCTCATGCGACGAGGGAATGTCTCCGTGAAGGGCCGAACGGGGTCGGACGGGGCTTTCGGTCACACCGTGTGATCGAGTGGCTGCCGTGCGGCGGACGCCCCTTCGCCGGGCGGCCGACGTGCAGTCGCCGGGCGGCCGACGTGCCTCTGCCGGGTGGCCGAAGGGCCTCCACCGAGCGGTTGACGGGCCTCCACCGGGCGGTTGACGGGCCTCCACCGGGCGGCGGCGCACCTGCCCGGGGGCGGCGCGCACCCGCCCGGCGCCGGAGACTTCCCACGCCGTGCGCGGACTGTCAGTGCGGCGGCCTAGGCTCTGTCCGTCGGTCTTCACGGGCCCATGAAAGACCGGCCGGACAGCGCCTAGACTCGGAGAGCGATGAGCAGCCTCTTTGACGACAGTTTCCTGGCGGATCTCCAGCCCTCCGGCGACGAGCACCCACCGCCGCCCGAGGACCACGACGAGCATGCCCGGGAGGCGGTGCCCGAAGATCTCTTCGAGGGCGCGTTCGACGTGCCGCCGCGCGATCCGTACCACCGGGGCGGCTCGCCGCGTACGGTCGTGGACCCCGCCGCACTGCTCGAAGGGCTGAACGAGGAGCAGCGCGCCGCTGTCGCGCACACGGGTTCGCCTCTGCTCATCGTGGCCGGCGCCGGCTCGGGCAAGACCCGGGTCCTGACCCACCGGATCGCGTATCTGCTGGGCAACCGCAGGGTCCACCCCGGCGAGATACTGGCGATCACCTTCACCAACAAGGCCGCGGGCGAGATGAAGGAGCGCGTCGAGCAGCTCGTCGGACCGCGCGCCGGGGCCATGTGGGTGATGACGTTCCACAGCGCCTGTGTGCGGATCCTGCGGCGCGAGTCCAAGCGGCTCGGATTCACCTCGTCGTTCTCGATCTACGACGCGGCCGACTCCAAGCGGCTGATGGCCCTGGTCTGCCGCGATCTGGACCTCGACCCCAAGCGGTATCCGCCGAAGTCCTTCAGCGCCAAGGTCTCGAATCTGAAGAATGAGCTGATCGACGAGGAGACCTTCGCCGACCAGGCCGCCGACGGCTTCGAGAAGACGCTCGCCGAGGCGTACCGGATGTATCAGGCGCGGCTGCGCGAGGCCAACGCCCTGGACTTCGACGACATCATCATGACCACCGTCCATCTGCTCCAGGCGTTCCCCGATGTCGCCGAGCACTACAGGCGCCGCTTCCGCCATGTGCTGGTGGATGAGTACCAGGACACGAACCACGCCCAGTACACGCTCGTACGCGAGCTGGTGGGCCCCTCCGGCGAGGGCCAGGACCCCGCCGAGCTGTGCGTGGTCGGTGACGCCGACCAGTCCATCTACGCCTTCCGTGGCGCCACCATCCGTAACATCCTCCAGTTCGAGGAGGACTACCCGGACGCGACCACCATTCTGCTGGAGCAGAACTACCGCTCCACGCAGACGATCCTCAGCGCCGCCAACGCGGTCATCGAGCGGAACGAGAGCCGCCGCCCGAAGAACCTCTGGACCAAGGCCGGCGCCGGCGCCCAGATCACGGGCTATGTCGCGGACACCGAGCACGACGAGGCGCAGTTCGTCGCCGACGAGATCGACCGGCTGACCGACGCCGGCGAGGCCAAGGCCGGAGATGTCGCGGTCTTCTACCGTACGAACGCGCAGTCCCGTGTCTTCGAGGAGATCTTCATCCGGGTCGGCCTGCCGTACAAGGTCGTCGGCGGTGTGCGCTTCTACGAGCGCAAAGAGGTCCGCGATGTGCTGGCCTATCTGCGGGTGCTGGCCAACCCGGAGGACAGCGTTCCGCTGCGCCGCATCCTCAATGTGCCCAAGCGCGGCATCGGGGACCGCGCGGAGGCCATGATCGACGCCCTCGCGCAGCGGGAGAGGATCACCTTCCCGCAGGCGCTGCGCCGGGTGGACGAGGCGTACGGCATGGCCGCCCGCTCGGCCAACGCCGTCAAGCGCTTCAACACGCTGATGGAGGAGCTGAGCACGGTCGTCGAGTCGGGTGCGGGGCCCGCGACGGTGCTGGAGGCCGTGCTCGAACGGACCGGTTATCTGGCGGAGCTTCAGGCCTCGACCGACCCGCAGGACGAGACCCGTATCGAGAACCTCCAGGAACTGGCCGCGGTGGCGCTGGAGTTCGAGCAGGCCCGCGCGCAGGCAGCCGGGGCGACGGGCGACGGCACCGACGACGGTACGGGAGCGGCCGCGGGTACGACGGATGCCGCTGGTGCTGGTGCTGGTGCGGGCGGGGGCGCGGACGCGGACGCGGGCGCCGACGCGGGCACGGCGGGTGGCGGTGCGGCGGGCGGTGACGGAGGCGCGGCGGGAGGCGCGGCCCCGGCCGCCCCGGCCGCCCCGGCCGGCACGCTCGCCGAATTCCTGGAGCAGGTGGCGCTCGTCGCGGACTCCGACCAGATCCCCGACGAGGACGAGGAAGGCTCCGGTGTCATCACGCTGATGACCCTGCACACCGCGAAGGGCCTGGAGTTCCCCGTGGTGTTCCTGTCGGGCATGGAGGACGGCGTCTTCCCGCACATGCGCGCGCTCGGTCAGACGAAGGAGCTGGAGGAGGAGCGGCGGCTGGCGTACGTCGGTATCACGCGCGCCCGTGAACGGCTCTATCTGACGCGCTCGTCGATGCGGAGCGCCTGGGGCCAGCCCTCGTACAACCCGCCCTCACGGTTCCTGGAGGAGATCCCGGGACACCATCTGGAGTGGAAGCGGACCGGAGCGCAGATTCCGGCCGGTCCCACGGCCGGGATCGCGTCCTCGCTGTCCGGAGCCATGTCGGGGTCCGGGGCCGGATCTTCGCGCTCCAGGTCCGGTGGCCCTTCGGGCTTCGCCACCCGCCGTACGAACGACAAGCCGGTGATCTCCCTGGCGGTCGGCGACCGTGTCACACACGACCAGTTCGGTCTGGGCACGGTGACGGCGGTGACGGGGACGGGCGCGGACGCCCAGGCGACGGTCGACTTCGGGGACACCAAGCCCAAGCGCCTGCTGCTGCGTTACGCACCGGTGGAGAAGCTCTAGCCGTCCTGCCGTCCCGCCGGCCCGGGATCCCGGGCCGGAACAGAAAGCGGTGAGCCCCTCGGTCCAGGACCGAGGGGCTCACCGCTTACCGTTCACCGCTGGGCAACCGTGCGCATGCCCATGCGCATCCGCGAATTCGCTACGCGTGGAGGCTCCGATGGGGCCGAGGCCCTCGGTCTGGTCCTAGGTCGGGTCGAGGCCGTGGCTGCGGAGCCAGGACAGCGGGTCGATCGCAGAGCCACCGGCGGGACGTACCTCGAAGTGCAGATGGGGGCCGGTGGAGTTGCCCGAATTCCCCGAATAGGCGATCACGTCACCGGCCTTGACCGTACCGGACCGGATCTTCGTGCTGCTGAGGTGGCAGTACCACGTCTCGGTGCCGTCGGGTGAGGTCACGATGGCCATATTGCCGTAGGCGCTGTTGTACTGCGTGCGTACGGTGCCGTCGGTCGCGGCCATCACCGGTGTGCCGTACGAGACCGGGAAGTCGATCCCGGTGTGCACGGACATCCAGTTGACGCCAGCCTGGCCGTAGTAGGCGCTGAGACCGTGCAGGGACACGGGAAGGGCGAACTTGGGGCGCAGGGCCTCCTTGCGGGCGGCGTCCGCGAGGCGCTGCTTGCGCTCCGCCTCCTGCCGCGCCTTGAGGTCGATGCGCTCCTGCGTACGGCTGGCGCGGTCACCGAAGTCACGTGCGTCCGCGCTGAGGGCGGCGAGCTGGGTGTCCAGCTTGTTGTTGGCGGCGACCGGCTTCACGGAGCCGGGGTCGGCGGCCGTCGCCGTAGTCTTCGTGTCGTCCTGGGCCTCTTCCGCGCTGAGGCCGCCGACCGAGGCGGCGGCGATCCCCGCGACGCCCATTACACAGGCGGAGGGGACGGCGACGGTGAGGAGCGCGGAGCGTTTGGCGGGGGTGCGGCGGCGGCCACGGCTGCCGTTTCCGCCTCCGCCGGCCCGGCGTCCCGGGCGGGACGTCACCGGTGCCACGGTTATGGCGGGCACGGTCATGGTCGGAGCCATGTGCAGCGAATCGACCGCGGGGTCGAACTCGAACTCGGCGTCGGCCCCCGCCTGGTCACCGGTGCGGTCCCGGTCGTCGGCCTCGTAACCGGTCGCCGCGTCGAAGCCGTGCTCGGCGTCGGCGCGTTCAGGTTCGGGCCCGGGGGCGCCGTACTCGGCCTCGGGGTCGTAGGAGGCGTCGGCGTCGTACGAGCTGTTCGTGCCGTACTGGCCATCGGGGCCGTACTGGCCCTCCGGGGTGTACTGCCCCTCGGCGTCGTAGTGGCCCTGCGCCGGATCGGGCGCCGTCCCGGCCGAGTTCCACCCGGTGGCGTCGAACGCGCCGGTCTCGAACGAGGGCGCCACCCACAGCGCGGTCGGTTCGTATCCGACGGGCGCGGTCCTGAACTGCTCCGCGTCGAACGCGGCGGTCTCGAACTGCGCGGCCTGCGCCGGGTCGAACGGTGCCGTCAGGATCTGGCCCGACGCGTCGTAGCCGAACGGCGCGTTCTCGAACTGCCCTGGGTGGCCGGTGCCGTTGAGCTGGTTCGCCTGGTTCGCCTGGTTCCAGGAGTCGGCGTCCCACTGGCCCGTCATGTCCGGCTCGGAGGCCTGGGCCGGGATGTCCGCCGACGGCTGATAGTCCGTCGACTGCTGGTAGTCCCCCGAGGGGTGGTACCCGGTACCGCTGGTGGTGACGTCCGCCCACTGGCCGCTCGTGTCGTACTGCGGCGCGGCGTACGCGTCGTACCCGGCGCTCTGGTGCTGATGCGCGCCGTTGTCCCACTGGCCGCCGGCGTCGTACTGCGTCTCGTACGGCCCGTTGGGGGCCGGAGCGCCTTCATAACCGCCCGGCAGGGAGCCGAAGAGCGGGTCAGTCTCATAGCTGCCGGTCTGGTAACCGTCGTATGCGGCGTACCCGGCGTGGGCGTGCTGGTCGTTCACCAACTTCTCTCTCGCCTCGGCAGCAGAACCAGGGTCTGGGAAATCCGGTCCTGTGTGGAGAGGATCCCAGAGGGAAAGCAGTGGCCGCGACTGTACCCGGCGGTATGCGACGGCGACAATCTTCCGCAGGGTTTGGGATTTACGGAAACGGGCATTCGGCCGTGTTTCGGCGGACGGCGGGCACAGGCTTGGCCGTACGTTCGAAGGGTGTTCGAGTGGGCGAGGCGTTTCCCGGGTCAGGCGACGGACGCCGGCCCGTCGCTCCCGGACCCCTCGGCGAGCTCGCTGCCGGAGCCGAGATCGGGCAGAAAGTCCGATTCGAGAATCTGCCGGACACCGGCCGCGACCGCGGGGTGCACCGGGAGGGTGAGATGGCCGAGACCGCTCACACGGACGTTCTGCGTGAAGAGATCGGGATGCTCGATGCGCGCCGCCTCCACCGGGTCCATGAACTGGTCGAGATCGCTCCAGAAGCTCGCGAACCGGGTGCGGCAGCCGGGCGCGGGCATGCGCAGCTCCTCGATCAGGGCCGATCCCGGGCGCATCTGCCGCACCACGGGGTGCGCGTCCGCCAGCGGCACGGCGGTGGTGCCCTCGTGGGGTGTACCGAGCGTGACCAGGGCGCGGATCCGGAGGTCACCGCCCAGACGCTGTGCGTAGTAGCGGGCGATCAGACCGCCCAGGCTGTGCCCCACCACATCGACCTGACGGTGGCCGGTACGGGCACAGATCTCCTCGATGTGCCTGCCGAACAACTCGGCGGCCGTGCGGATGTCGAAGGTGAGCGGTGAGTAGTTGAGCGAGATCAGACGCGTCCAGCCGTGCCGTGAGAGGGAGCGGCGCAGCATCACGAAGACGGAGCGGTTGTCGACGAAGCCGTGGAGGAGCACGACGGGGGGCCGGGCGCGGCCCTCGGTGGGGAGCTGAGGGGTCTCGGGTGGCAGAGGGGCGGCACGGCGCTCCTGGATGATTCCGGCCGGGTAGAGCACGAGGTGGCCGGTCAGGATGGCCAGATCGATCGCGCTGGCGCGGAGCAGGGCGGCCGGGGGCGTCGTCACCTGGCATACGCGGCTCATCTGGCGCAGCAGTGGAGGCAGGAGCGGAGAGAGCGGAAAGAACGGCGGAATGTGCATGGCCGACCTCCGAACGGCACCCGGGAGGCGGCTCTGACGCCCGCGTGCCCTCATGGGGCGCCGCTCACGGCGGTTCGGGTCGCGGCCGACGTGCTCGAACCGGCGGACGAGCGCCTCCACCGCACCGCCGCCCGGCGGTCCGGTGGAGCCGCGCCCGTATGGCGGCTCCTCTGCGGCTCCCCTTGCGGTTGTCCCGACCCGGCCCTACGGCCGAGTGGTACCGGAACACCGCAAAGCGAACATGTCCCACGTGTGATTTCCCCCTCGCCGACCGCCGCGAAACAGCCGGGTACGGGATGCTGTGGATAACGTTCGTTCACCTCTCCGGGCCAGGCGGGCGCGGGGACCCGTGCCAGTGACGGCGCAGTCGGTATGTGGAGGCAGTGATGGGTGTGACCGGTCCGATCCGCGTGGTGGTGGCCAAGCCGGGTCTCGACGGCCACGATCGCGGGGCCAAGGTGATCGCGCGTGCGCTGCGTGACGCGGGTATGGAGGTCATCTATACAGGGCTCCACCAGACCCCCGAGCAGATCGTGGACACCGCGCTCCAGGAGGACGCCGACGCGATCGGGCTGTCCATCCTCTCCGGAGCGCACAACACCCTCTTCGCGAAGGTGATCGAGCTGCTCAAGGAGCGGGACGCGGAGGACATCAAGGTCTTCGGCGGCGGTATCATCCCGGAGGCGGACATCGCCCCGCTGAAGGAACTGGGCGTGGCGGAGATCTTCACCCCCGGCGCGACGACGACCTCGATCGTCACCTGGGTCAACGAGCACGTCCGCCAGCCGACGGACGTGTGACACCCGGCCGCCGTCGGGGCGGGACCACCGGTGCGCACCAGGGCCGGAGCCCGGCCTGATGAGGCATGCCGGGTACGGCTACGGCAGGCGGGCAGGCGGGCAGGCGGGCAGGCATCCGAACCGGTACGGCCGCGGCCGGCCGCTACGGCGCTGACGGCTCGGCCGGTACGGGCGATATCGGCGGCAGCGACGGT
The DNA here is from genome assembly GCF_042890865.1 of Streptomyces sp. NPDC002018. Lineage (NCBI taxonomy): Bacteria > Bacillati > Actinomycetota > Actinomycetes > Kitasatosporales > Streptomycetaceae > Streptomyces > Streptomyces sp. NPDC002018. Next base: position 131,102 of record NZ_JBIASO010000006.1, on the reverse strand, counting down.
TCGGCGGGTCCTGCGGGTCCTGCGGGTCCTGCGGGTTCGGCAGGTTGGGCGGGTTCTGCCAGTTCCGCCAGCATCGCCGCGCGCAGGCGCAGGGTGGAGACCAGACGCTGGAAAGCCTCCGACCAGTAGCCGCCCGCGCCCGGCGAGGCGTCCTCGGACTCGTCCGGAGTCGCCGTGAGCAGCTCAAGCCGGCCCGCCTCCGCGGGGTCGAGGCACCGCTCGGCGAGTCCCATCACTCCGCTGAAGCTCCAGGGGTAACTGCCCGCGTCCCGGGCGATGTCGAGCGCGTCGACGACCGCCCGGCCCAGCGGCTCCGCCCAGGGGACCGCGCAGACCCCGAGCAGTTGGAACGCCTCGGACAGACCATGGGCCGATATGAACGCGGCGACCCAGGAGGCCCGTTCACCGGACGGCAGCGTCGCGAGCAGTTTCGCCCGCTCGGCGAGGGACGGGGTGCCGGGGCCGCCCTCCCGGGACGCCACGGGTGTGCCCAGCAGCGCGGCGGACCAGCGCGCGTCGCGCTGCCGGACGGCCGCCCGGCACCAGGCGGCGTGGAGTTCGTCCGCCCAGTCGTCCAGGACGGGCAGTGCGACAATCTCCTCCGGAGTGCGGCCTCCGAGCCGGTCCGGCCAGATGCTCAAGGGGGCGGCCTCGACCAACTGGCCCAGCCACCAGGAGCGTTCGCCCCGCCCGGAGGGCGGTGTCCTGACCACTCCGTCGCGCTGCATGTCCGCGTCGCACTCGTGCGGGGCCTCGACCACGATGACCTGGCCGCCGCCCGTACGGTCCATGCTCACGCAGGTCGCCGCCCGCGCCGCCATCCGTCCCGCGAACGCGGAACGCGGCAGCGCCGAGAGCAGCTCGGCCGCCGTGGAACGGACATTGCGGCTGCGGTCCGACAAGGCCCGCTCCAGGAAGGGTTCGTCCGCCCCGGACAGCCCGGTCCGCAGGGAGTCGAGGAACATCAGCCGGTCCTCGGCGCGCTCCGCCGGCCAGGTGGAGCCCAGCAGGGCGAGGGCCGCCGCCCCGTCCTGGGCCCGTACGGCGCCGAGCAGGGCGATCCGTTCGGCGAACAGGCCCTCCTCCCAGAACTGCCGTACGGCCTCGGCGTCCCGCACATCGGGCAGCAGCGAGCCGCCGGAAGCGCCGCGCAGGGCGAACTTCCACTCGGGATTGAGCCGGGCGAGCCAGAGTCCGCGCGGCCCCGCGAACGCCAGGGCCTGCGGGCGCAGATCGGTGCGCGCGCGGGCCGCGTCGAGAAGCGCCGGGAGTACGGGGGCGGGGGCGCCATAGCCCTGTTCATTGGCGACGGCCAGCCACTGGGGGAGCAGCTCGGTGAGGTCGGGCGCCGTACCACGGCGCCCTCCGCCGCCCGAGGGGGCCGACCGGTCGGTGAGCAACTGCCCGAGCCGTCTCCTGGCCGGCTCGGGCAGCAGCCGGCGCCCGTCATGGGGCGCGGGAGCGGGACGGGCGGCGGCGGGCGCGGGGAGAAGGCCCGCCCTGCGCCGGACGGTGTGGAGGGCGGCGGCGTCCAGCAGGGCGACCGGCGCGTCCTGGCCGGGCGTCATGATCTCCGCGGGCGGGGTGCGGCGGTCCGTACCGAGCAGCGCCGCGGTGACCAGCCCTTCCCAGGCGGTCGTCCCGTCGTGCGCGCCGCCGGTGGTGCCCTCCCCTCTGCCGGTCGAGTGGGTCGAGCCGGTCGCGTGGGTGGTGCCCGTCGTGCCGGTCGTCATGGGCGTGGGGGTGGGGGTGGGGGTGGGGGTGGTGGAGCTTGTCATCGGGTCCTCCGTCCGTGCATCGGGTCCTCCGAAGGTGCGCGTGCGGCGCGGTCAGGTGAGCGGGACCGTCCCCGGTATGTCCTCGGCCCAGGCCGCGAGCGGATGGAAACCGCGGTGGCCGCACTCCCCGAAGACCGTCACGGGCCCGCCGCCGGAGACCGCGGCCAGCTTCCACAGCCCGGGGTGCCCCAGCGCGGCGGGAGCCACGGGCAGGGCAGAAGCGCCGTCGGCGTCGGCCACTTGCCAGCCGCCGCCCGCCTCGGGCACGGGGATGACATCCCGCAGCGTCACCGGCCACGCGTCGAGCCACGGGTCGTCCCGCAGCGCGACGCCGTACGCCTCGACCGCCGCTGACGTGGATCCGCCCGGCGGCGGCTCCTGGATCGGGCCGGGCACACCGAACTGCCGCCCCCAGTCGGCCCGTAGCTGCCCCGCCCCCGCGTGCGGGGTGACCTCGGCGTCGATCACCAGACCCACCGGCAGCCCCAGCTCCGGGGACCGGCCCGCGGCACCGAAGGAGAGCAGCAGCGCCGAGCGCCCCGACTCCCGTCCGTACAGCCGGATCCTGCGGGTGACCAGCTTGCCGTCCGAGGAGTCGTACTGGGCGAGGATCAGCCAGTGGTCCCTGACCGGAGCGCTCTCGACGGGCGACGGGAGGCCCACCCGGGTGCGGACCGTCGTGGCCAGGGACTCCGGCAGCCGGTCGAGCCCCTGCCAGCCCGCGTTCAGCAGATGCAGCAGCGCGGACTCCTCCAGCAGCCGCACCGGCCAGCCGGCCCCCGAGCCCGGGATCGCCCCCAGCTCCCGCACCCGGCCCGCCAGCCCCGGTGCCTGCGCGTCGACCATCCGGGCCGCCGTCTCCTCCCACAGTCCGTACCCCGACTGCTCCGCCGCCGCCAGCCCACCACGCAGCAGGTCCGTCAGCCGCTGCTCCAGCTCCGACGTCCCCGCCGTGATCCGCGCGGCCCTGCGCTCGGCCCTGCGCCGCGCGGCCTCGGGATCGGCCGTCCTCGCCGGTCCGTCCCCGCCCGCCGGTCCGCCGGCCGTCTGCTCCTCGCTCCGCTTCCTGCGTCCTTCGAGCCACTCCTCGGCCCAGTCCGGCGCCTCCGCCTGTCCTACGGCCTTCTCGTCGGCCGCCCAGAGCAGCAGCAGTCCGAGCGCGTGCTTGCACGGGAACTTCCGGCTGGGGCAACTGCACCTGTACGCGGGCCCCGTGGTGTCGACCACCGTCTGGTACGGCTTGCTGCCGCTGCCCTTGCACAGCCCCCACACGGACCCGGTGCCACTGGCGCCCGCGTCCGACCACGGTCCTGCCGTGCCCAGTCTGTTCCCCGCCTTGCGTGACGCCGCGTCAGGAGCCAGAGCCAGCACCTGTTCCGTCGTCCAGCGCACCCCCGTTGGATTCATGACCACGACGTTAGGACCCCCCACTGACAATCGCCCTGACCTGCGTATTCGAGGCCGTCCCTGTCCCGGCTCAGAGAGCCCGGACCCCCTCTCGGGGGCCGTCGGCGGCCGATTGTCAGTGGCGTGGTGCACCGTGGAATCCACATCCGGCCGAACGATCTGGAGGGGGATCCATGACCGTGCCCGAAACCACCGCAGCCACCGCCACCACGGGAGGCGAGGCGCTGCGTCCGCACGCCGAGGACGCGTTCGCCGACGAGCTGAAGGCCCTGGCCGCGGCCGACGACCGGCAGCGGCCCGCGAGATGGCGGCTGTCGCCCTGGGCCGTGGCCACCTATCTGCTCGGGGGCACGCTGCCCGACGGCACGGTGATCACACCGAAGTACGTGGGCCCGCGGCGGATCGTCGAGGTCGCGGTCACCACCCTCGCCACCGACCGCGCCCTGCTGCTCCTCGGGGTGCCGGGCACCGCCAAGACCTGGGTCTCCGAGCATCTCGCGGCGGCCGTCAGCGGTGACTCCACGCTGCTGGTGCAGGGCACGGCGGGCACACCGGAAGAGGCGATCCGGTACGGCTGGAACTACGCGCAGTTGCTCGCCCACGGCCCCAGCCGCGGCGCGCTCGTGCCCAGCCCGGTGATGCGGGCCATGTCCGAGGGCATGACCGCCCGGGTCGAGGAACTGACCCGTATCCCCGCCGATGTGCAGGACTCGCTCATCACGATCCTGTCCGAGAAGACGCTGCCCGTCCCCGAGCTGGGACAGGAGGTGCAGGCCGTCCGGGGCTTCAATCTGATCGCCACGGCCAACGACCGCGACCGCGGGGTCAACGACCTCTCCAGCGCGCTGCGCCGCCGGTTCAACACCGTCGTCCTGCCGCTGCCCGCCACGCCCGAGGCGGAGGTCGACATCGTCTCCCGGCGCGTCGACCAGATCGGACGCTCGCTCGACCTGCCCGCAGGACCCGAGGGCATCGACGAGATCCGCCGGGTCGTGACGGTCTTCCGCGAACTGCGCGACGGCGTCACGACCGACGGCCGTACGAAGCTCAAGTCCCCGTCGGGGACGCTCTCCACGGCCGAGGCCATCTCGGTCGTCACCAACGGCCTGGCACTCGCCGCCCACTTCGGCGACGGCGTGCTGCGGCCCGGGGACGTGGCGGCGGGCATTCTCGGCGCGGTCGTCCGTGACCCGGCGGCGGACCGCGTGATCTGGCAGGAGTACGTCGAGACGGTGGTCCGTGAGCGTGACGGCTGGAAGGACTTCTACCGCGCCTGCCGCGAGGTGAGCGCATGACCGCGTCCACGCCGGTGCGCACCGCTTCCCCGGCCGCCGCCGGGTCCGCCGCGGCGGCCGGCCCGGGGGCGGCGGCACCCGCGGCCGCCGGCGCCGTCCGGCGCGGTCCGCTGCTGCTCGGGGTCCGCCACCATGGGCCGGGGTCCGCGCGGGCGGTGCGGAGGGCGCTCGACGCGGCGGGGCCGCGCGTCGTGCTGATCGAGGGGCCGCCCGAGGGCGACGCGTTGCTGGCGCTCGCCGGGGACGAGGCGATGCGCCCGCCCGTGGCGCTGCTCGCGTACGCGGTGGACGATCCGGGACGGGCCGCGTTCTGGCCGCTGGCCGCCTTCTCCCCGGAGTGGATCGCGATCCGCTGGGCGCTCGCCCACGGCGTACCGGTGCGGTTCATCGATCTGCCCGCGGCGCACTCACTGGCACAGCCCACGGAGGACGGGCCCGAGCACGAGCCCGTGGGCGGGCCCGAGGAGGCGGACGGATCCGCGGAGGTGGACGGATCCGAGGATGGGCACCAGGCCGGGGACGAGCCCGGCGCCGGCGCTCGGGCCGATGCCGACGGGGTGCGGATCGATCCGCTCGCGGTACTCGCCGAGGCCGCCGGATACGACGATCCTGAGCGCTGGTGGGAGGACGTCGTCGAGCACCGGGGCCCCGGCCGCGCCGACGACCCCTACGCGCCGTTCGAGGCGGTCGCCGAGGCGATGGGAGCCCTGCGTGAGGAGTACGGCGCGGGCGGCCACCGGCGGGATCTCGTCCGCGAGGCCCATATGCGTATCCACCTGCGGGCCGCCCGCAAGGAGTTCGGTGACGAGGGCGTCGCGGTCGTCTGCGGTGCCTGGCACGTCCCGGCGCTGGCGGAGAAGACCACCGTCTCCGCAGACCGCGCGCTGCTGAAGGGGCTGCCCAAGGTCAGGGCCGAACTGACCTGGGTGCCCTGGACCCACCGCAGGCTCGCCCGGCACAGCGGTTACGGCGCGGGAATCGACTCGCCCGGCTGGTACGGACATCTCTTCGCCGCTCCCGACCGTCCCGTGGAGCGATGGCTCACCAAGGTCGCGGGCCTGCTGCGGGAGGAGGACCGGACCGTCTCCCCCGCGCATGTGATCGAGGCGGTCCGGCTCGCCGAGACCCTGGCCGCGATGCGCGGTCGTCCGCTGGCCGGTCTCACCGAGACCATCGACGCCGTACGGGCCGTGATGTGCGAGGGGTCGGACATACCGCTCGGGCTGATCCAGGACCGGCTGATCGTCGGGGAGGCGCTCGGGGAGGTCCCCGACACGGCGCCCGCCGTGCCGTTGCAGCGTGATCTCACCCGGCTCCAGCGCTCGCTGCGGCTCAAGCCGGAGGCCCTGGAGCGCGAGCTGGACCTCGATCTGCGCAAGGAGACCGACACGGCGCGCAGCAGGCTCCTGCACCGGCTGCGGCTGCTGGGCATCGGCTGGGGCGAGCCCGCCACGGGGCGGGGAAGCACCGGCACCTTCCGGGAGAGCTGGCGGCTGCGCTGGGAACCCGAGCTGTACGTACGGGTCGCGGAGGCGGGCGTGTGGGGCACCACCGTGCTCTCGGCCGCCACCGCCAGAGCCGAGTCCCAGGCCGCGTCCGCGACCTCGCTCGCCGAGGTCACGGCCCTGGCCGAGCGCTGTCTGCTGGCCGAGCTGCCCGATGCGCTGCCCCTGGTGATGCGGGCCCTGGCCGACCGCGCCGCGCTGGACGCCGATGTCGGCCATCTCGCGCAGGCGCTGCCCGCGCTCGCCCGCTCGCTGCGGTACGGGGACGTACGGTCCACCGACACGGCGGCGCTCGGGGAGGTGGCGGCCGGGCTCGCGGAGCGGATCTGTGTCGGTCTGCCGCCCGCCTGCGCCGGTCTGGACGCGGACGGCGCCGCCGAGATGCGCGGCCACCTCGACCGTGTCCACACGGCGATCGGCCTCCTCCCGGACAGCCGCGACCCGGACAGCCGTGACCACGACAGCCACCACCCGGACGGCCGTGACCACGACCGCGTTCGGGAGCGCGCCCACGGCCGGGATCTCACCGGGCGCTGGGAAGCCGTTCTGCGCAAGCTCGCGGAGCGGGACACCGTGGCCGGGGTGATCAGAGGGCGGGCCGCACGGCTGCTGCTGGACGACGGACGGCTGGGGGAGGACGACGCCGCGCGGCTGATGGGCCTCGCCCTGTCGCCCGGCACCCCGCCGGCCGACGCCGCCGCCTGGATCGAGGGCTTCGTCGGCGGCGCGTCCGGCGGAGGCATGCTCCTGATCCACGACGAACGGCTGCTCGGCATCGTCGACGGCTGGCTGAGCGGAGTGCCGGCCGATTCCTTCACCGGTGTGCTTCCCCTCCTGCGCCGCACCTTCTCGGCGTACGAGCCGGGCGTACGCCGCACGCTGGGCGAGCTGGTCCGGCGCGGGCCCGCCGCCGGGCGGCCCGCGCGGTCCGGGGCCGTCGCGTCCGGCTTCGGCGCGGGGCTCGACGAGGCACGGGCGGACGCCGTACTGCCGGTGCTGCGGCTGCTGCTCGGACCTGCCCGGACCGCCGGACAGGACCAGGACCACGACCAGGACCACGACCTCACGGGGGTGACGGGATGACCGGGGAGACGGCGACCGGGAAGACGGTGACCGGGGACAGCGCCGCGGACGAGCGGCTGCGCCGGTGGCGGATGGTGCTCGGCGGGGAGAGCGCCGACGGGACGGGATGCGCGCTCTCCGGCGGGGACGCGGCGATGGACGGCGCCCTGTCGGCGCTCTACGGCGCGGGCAAGGAGCGCGGCGCGGGCGGCCGCTCGGCCGGGCTCGGTGCCTCCGCGCCGTCCGTGGCGCGCTGGCTCGGGGACATCCGTACGTACTTCCCCAGCTCCGTGGTCCAGGTGATGCAGCGCGACGCGATCGACCGGCTCGGTCTCTCCGCCCTGCTGCTGGAACCGGAGATGCTGGAGGCCGTCGAGGCCGACGTCCATCTCGTCGGCACCCTGCTCTCGCTCAACAAGGCCATGCCCGAGACGACCAAGGAGACCGCCCGCGCCGTGGTGCGCAAGGTGGTCCAGGACATCGAGAAGCGGCTCGCCACCCGCACCAGGGCCACCCTGACCGGCGCGCTCGACCGGTCCGCGCGGATCAGCCGGCCGCGCCACCGGGAGATCGACTGGGACCGTACGATCCGGGCCAATCTCAAGAACTACCTTCCCGAGTACGGCACGGTCGTCCCCGAGCGGCTGATCGGCTACGGCAGGGCCGCGCGGTCCGTGAAGAAGGAAATCGTCCTCTGCATCGACCAGTCCGGGTCGATGGCCGCCTCCGTCGTCTACGCCTCGGTCTTCGGCGCGGTCCTCGCGTCGATGCGTTCGATCGCCACCCGGCTCGTCGTCTTCGACACGGCCGTGGTCGATCTCACCGACCAGCTCGACGACCCGGTCGACGTCCTCTTCGGCACCCAGCTCGGCGGCGGCACGGACATCAACCGCGCGCTCGCCTACTGCCAGTCGCGGATCACCAGGCCCGCCGACACCGTGGTCATTCTGATCAGTGATCTCTACGAGGGCGGCATACGGGACGAGATGCTGAAGCGGGTCGCGGCCATGAAGGCCTCGGGCGTCCAGTTCGTGGCGCTGCTCGCGCTGTCCGACGAGGGAGCACCGGCGTACGATCGGGAGCACGCGGCGGCCCTCGCGGCCCTGGACGCACCGGCGTTCGCCTGTACACCGGACCTCTTTCCTGACGTGATGGCCGCGGCGATCGAGAAGCGCCCGATCCCCGTGCCGGACAGCGATCAGCCGAGTGTGAGACTCATGTGACAGGTATCACCGCTCAGGTGTGATCCGCGATTTAGGGACCCACGGCCCTCGGGGATAACCTGCGAGACGGACATGCCGCGTACCGGACAGAGCGAGTACGCCTCCCTCAGTGACAGCGCAGTCACGTTGCCCTTCGCGGCACGCCCACGCAGACAACGAACCCGCGATCACCAGGCTGCGGTTTAAAAGACAAAGGGACGGACACACGCGTGGACCTGTTCGAGTACCAGGCGAGGGACCTCTTCGCCAAGCACGGTGTACCGGTGCTGGCCGGTGAAGTCATCACGACGCCTGACGCGGCCCGCGAGGTGACCGAGCGTCTCGGCGGCAAGGCCGTTGTCAAGGCGCAGGTCAAGGTCGGCGGCCGGGGCAAGGCGGGCGGCGTGAAGCTGGCCTCCGACCCCGCGGACGCGGTCGAGAAGGCCGGTCAGATTCTGGGCATGGACATCAAGGGCCACACGGTCCACCAGGTGATGCTGGCCGAGACGGCCGACATCGCGGAGGAGTACTACGTCTCCTTCCTGCTGGACCGCACCAACCGCACCTTCCTCGCCATGGCCTCGGTCGAGGGCGGCGTGGAGATCGAGGTCGTCGCGGAGGAGAACCCCGACGCGCTCGCCAAGGTCCCGGTCGACGCCAACGAGGGCTGCACCCCCGAGAAGGCCGCCGAGATCGTCGCCGCCGCGAAGTTCCCCGCGGAGATCGCCGACCAGGTCGCCGACGTGCTCCAGAAGCTGTGGACCGTCTTCATCAAGGAGGACGCGCTCCTTGTCGAGGTCAACCCGCTGATCAAGTCCGGCGACAACAAGATCATCGCGCTGGACGGCAAGGTCTCGCTGGACGAGAACGCCGACTTCCGTCAGCCCGAGCACGAGGCGCTGGAGGACAAGGCCGCGGCCAACCCGCTGGAGGCCGCCGCCAAGGCCAAGAACCTCAACTACGTCAAGCTCGACGGCGAGGTCGGCATCATCGGCAACGGCGCGGGTCTGGTCATGTCGACCCTCGACGTCGTCGCGTACGCCGGTGAGGCGCACAACGGCGTGAAGCCCGCCAACTTCCTCGACATCGGCGGCGGCGCCTCCGCCGAGGTCATGGCGAACGGTCTGGAGATCATCCTCGGCGACCCGGACGTCAAGTCCGTGTTCGTCAATGTCTTCGGTGGCATCACCGCGTGCGACGAGGTCGCCAACGGCATCGTCCAGGCCCTGGAACTGCTCAAGTCCAAGGGCGAGGACGTCACGAAGCCGCTGGTCGTGCGTCTCGACGGCAACAACGCGGAGCTGGGTCGCAAGATCCTGTCCGACGCCAACCACCCCCTCGTGCAGCGCGTGGACACCATGGACGGCGCGGCGGACAAGGCCGCCGAGCTGGCCGCGGCCCGCTGACTCTCACGCGTCTCCGACACGACAAAGGACCAGGAACTCCAACACCATGGCTATCTTCCTCACCAAGGAAAGCAAGGTCATCGTCCAGGGGATGACCGGCGCCACCGGCATGAAGCACACCAAGCTCATGCTCGCCGACGGCACCAACATCGTCGGCGGTGTGAACCCGCGTAAGGCCGGTACGTCCGTCGACTTCGACGGCACCTCCGTACCCGTCTTCGGCTCCGTGGCCGAGGCGATCGAGAAGACCGGCGCCGACGTGTCCGTCGTCTTCGTGCCGCCGGCTTTCGCCAAGGCCGCCGTCGTCGAGGCGATCGACGCCGAGATCGGCCTCGCCGTCGTGATCACCGAGGGCATCGCGGTCCACGACTCCGCCGCCTTCTGGGCGTACGCGAGCAGCAAGGGCAACAAGACCCGCATCATCGGTCCGAACTGTCCCGGCCTGATCACCCCCGGCCAGTCCAACGCCGGCATCATCCCGGGCGACATCACCAAGCCCGGCCGTATCGGTCTTGTCTCCAAGTCCGGCACGCTGACCTACCAGATGATGTACGAGCTGCGTGACATCGGCTTCTCGTCGGCCGTCGGCATCGGTGGCGACCCGGTCATCGGCACGACGCACATCGACGCCCTCGCCGCGTTCGAGGCCGACCCCGACACCGACCTGATCGTGATGATCGGCGAGATCGGCGGCGACGCCGAGGAGCGTGCGGCCGACTTCATCGCCAAGAACGTCACCAAGCCGGTCGTCGGCTATGTCGCGGGCTTCACCGCGCCCGAGGGCAAGACCATGGGCCACGCCGGCGCCATCGTCTCCGGCTCCTCCGGCACGGCGCAGGCGAAGAAGGAGGCCCTGGAGGCCGCGGGCGTGAAGGTCGGCAAGACGCCGACCGAGACGGCCGGGCTGGCGCGCGCCCTTCTGGCCGGCTGACCCGTACGTACAGCACCACGCGCGTGGGCCCGCACCCCGGGACAGGGGTGCGGGCCCACGCGCGTGGTGCGTCGGGCGACGGCTCGGAACGGACCGCGGGACCCGCTCAGAACGGATCCGGTACGAGCCGGTGCGGCCCGTTCGTCAGCTCGTGGCGGAGCTTGTTCCGCAGCTTCTGGTCCTCCCTGCTCAGCTTCTGCGGCCCGCTGGGCACCGGCACGTCACCGATCTGCTCGCCCGGTGCCTGGGGCGCCTCGTACCGTGTCGGAGCGGTGGCCAGGGTGAAGCTCGTCGCACCCACGATCAGCGCCGTGAGCGCGATGGCGGCCCGGGTCCAGAGCTTGGACCGGCGCTCGCATCCGGTCCTGATCACGCGGGGCGCCGCGAGCGTCGGAAGCTGCACGGCCTCGGCGAGGACGCCCAGCCGCTCCTGGAGCAGCGCCGGGTCGGCCAGCTCGGGATCCTCCGCGGCGACCGCCTCACGGGCGTGCATCAGCCGCTTCGCGGCGGCCGGGGTGCTCGCCTCGGTCTCGGCCGCGGTCTCCGGCAGATCGAGCCCCAGCCCGTCGTACAGCAGCAGCGTGCGGCGGTACGACGGCGGGAGGGACAGCAGAGCCTCGCGGAGCAGCTTCCTGGCGGGCGAGTCCAGCTCGCCCGGCATGGGCTCGGGATGCTTGGGCGCACGGCGCAGCCGGTGCCAGGGCGACAGGGCGTACTCATGTGCGGCGGCCCGGACCCAGCCCGCCGGGTCCCGGTCGACGGCGACCTCGGGCCAGCTCTGCCAGGCGAGCCGGAAGGCGCGTTCGACGGACTCCTGGGAGAGGGAGCGCCGCCCCGTGAGCAGATAGGCCTGGCGTACGAGGGAGGGCGCGGCGCAGGTGTACAGGGCGTCGAAGGCCTGGTCGGGGGTGAGCGGTCGGCTCCCGATGCCGAAGCCGCTCCCGCTGCCGATGCCGAAGCCGCTCCCGGTGTCGGTCGCGGCCCCGATGCCGCTGTCGGTGCCGGCGCCGGTCCGGCTGCCGGTCTCATCGCTGGTGCCGCTGGTGCCGCTGGTGCCGTCGCCGTGACCGCCGTCCGTGCCTGTGCCGGTGCCTGTGCCTGTGCCGGTCCCGGCTCGGCTCCCGGGGGCGGGGGTCACGCTCCGGGGGCCGGTGCCCGCGCCCGCACGGGCCCTGAGTTCCGTTCCGGTGCCCGGCCGGGCCGTGCTCAGGGGGGCCCGGGGCGCCATGGGCATCTGCGATCCGGCGGACGGCCGGTGGGCCGCCGGATCGCGTGACGGCTGGACGCCGGGCCACGGCGACCTCGGGGGGGACGGCGGCTGCCCGGCCCTGCTGCGCCGCGGTGCGGATGTGCCCTGCTGCCGTGCGGCGGAACGTTCCATCGCCGCCCTGCGCGCCGCCTTCTCGGTCTGCGCGGCCTTCTCCCGCAGTTCGGCGTCGAGGGCGGCCAGCAGCTTGGCGTAAATCTCCGCCTTGCGCCCGCGCGGCGTCGTACGGCCGGCCTCCCAGGACCGGACCGTCGCCCGGGAGACCCCCACCGCCGTCGCTACCTGCTTCTCGGTCATCGACCTCGCCTCCCGCAGCCTGCGCCGCTCCTTCGGAGGCGGCAGCGGCGGGACGGCGGAGGAGCCGTCCGCGGTGCTCTGCGTGGTGTTCTGCGTCATGAGGGACTCCCCGCAGCACGATTCTGGCCAAAAAAGCACATAAACGTATATTGAGCGACACGGCGAACATTCGCCTGTTACGTGGATCAAGCGCGTGTCGTGGGCAGCATGATCGCGTGACCCAATTGACCGATCGCAGCGCGCCGTTGTCCTCGGCCTCCGCGGTGGAACGTGGCAGGGCGGCGGCCCTGACCGTCTCGTTCCTCCGCGGAGCCATCGCCGCCTGCCTCGGCCTCGGCGTGTTCGCCGTGCTGGTGCTGGCGATGTGGATCATTTCGCCGTACCCCGACAGCGGGGCCGGCGGAGCCCTGCGTGTGGCGGCCGCCCTGTGGCTGCTGGCCCACGGTGTCGAACTGGTGCGCGCCGACACCCTCTCGGGAAATCCCGCGCCGCTGGGGGTGATCCCGCTGCTCCTGATGGCCCTGCCGGTCTGGCTGGTCCACCGGACGGCCAGGGACGCCCTCGAACCGGACGACGGGCCGCCACGGCTCTCCGTGTCGGCCGTCGTGGCCACCCTGACCGGCGGCTATCTGCTGGTCGGCGCGGCCTCGGTGCTCTCCGTCATGGGCGCCCCGCTCGCGGTGCGTCCGGTGCGCGCCGCGCTCGCCCTGCCCGCCCTGGTGGTCCTGTCCGCGCTGGCCGGGGCATGGCGGGCGGGGGCGCGTCCGCGCGGCCCGCTGCCGTCCTGGCTGCCCGGCGCCCTGCGGAGCGGTCTCGTCCGTGCCCTCGGGGGGCCCGCCGCGCGGCGGGGGGCCGCCGTGGCGCTGCGGGCGGGCGCCGCGTCCGTTCTGCTGCTGCTGGGCGGGGGCGCGCTGCTGGTCGGGATCTCGCTGGCGTGGCACGGCGAAGCGACGCACACATCCTTTGCGGGGCTCGCCTCCGACTGGTCGGGACGGTTCGCCGTGCTGCTGCTGGGGACGGCCCTCGTGCCGAACGCGGCGGTGTGGGGCGCCGCGTACGGCCTGGGACCGGGTTTCGCGCTCGGCACGGCGGCGACGGCCACGCCGTTCGGGGTCACGGGTGACCGCGCGCTGCCGCCCTTTCCGCTGCTCGCGGCGGTTCCCGACGGGCCGGGGTCGGCGCTGACCTGCGGCGCGGTGGTGGTGCCTGTCCTCGCGGGAGGGGCGCTGACGTGGTTCACCGTACGGGTGGCCGCCCCGCCGCACGGAGAGAAGGAGGAGGCCTGGCGGCCGGGTGCCACCGCGCTGACGGCGGCGTTCGGGGCGGTGGTGTGCGCGGTGCTGACGTCGCTCCTGGCGGCGCTGTCCGGCGGGCCGATGGGCACCGGCAGACTGGCGGTCCTCGGCCCGGTGTGGTGGCTGACCGGCGGGGCGGCCCTGGTGTGGGCGCTGGGGCTCGGTGTACCGATGGCGCTGCTGCTGAGGGCCTGGCGGCTGCGGGAGCGGCCGTGCAGAACCGTACCTGCGCAGCAGTCCGAGCCGACGGTGGGGACAGGGGCGGGGCCATCGGATGGCGCCGGTACCGGTACCGGCGCCGGTGGTGCCGGTGGCAGTGCCGGGCCCGAGGAGCCCGACGGTCCGGCGGCGCCCTGGTGGCCCGCGCCCTGGCGGCGGCTGATGTGGCTGCTGAGCGGCAGAGCGGTGGCGGAGGGCAGTGCGCACATGCCGTCGTCGGAGGCGGCCGGCGGCCTGGGTGTCCTGGTCGCCGGGGGGAAGGCCGCCGAGGGGAAGGCCGCCGAGGGGAAGGCCGCCGGGGGGAAGGCCGCCGGGGGGAAGGCGGAGTCGCGCGGGGGCCGCCCGGTAGCGGGAAGGGCCGCGGCCGCGCGCGGGGTTCGGGTCGCGCGCGCGGCTGTGGAGGCACGCCGGGGCCGCGTCGGGCGCCGGGCCTCGGACGGGCGCGGGGTCCGGGTCGGGGCCGGGGGCAGGAGGGAGCCGAGAGGGCGGGGCTTCGAGGAGGAGCCGGGGTTCGAGCCGTACGACTTCCTGCTGGACGACACCTGGCACGACCGCGGTACGCGGCAGACACGGTGGGCCGCGATCAAGGCGGCCTCGGTCGCTCCGACGGCCGACCTCCGGGCCACCGGAACGGCGTCGGGGCCGCCCTCCGTCAGGAAGGGCGGCCCCAAGGGGTCCGTCCCGGATTCCGGCGCGGCGCCGGGTGCCGGGTCCGGCGCCGCGCGTTGACGTCCGGTGTCACCCCTGACATCACGCCTGACGTCCGGTGCCACCCGGACACCACGCCCGACGTCCGGTGTTACTCCTTGACGCCGAAGACCGGGACCAGCGAGGGCGGCAGCTCCTCGTTGCAGGAGAGCTGGCCGGTCTTGGTCAGGGAGTCGTTGAGGCAGGTGTAGTAGTCGCGGTAGACGATCTGCACGGTGAATGTCGCCGCCACGATCGCCAGCGCGATACCGGCCGTCACCAGACCGCTCACCGCGGCCGTCGTCTGCTGTCTGCTCGGCGGCCCCGTCGGACCGGCCGGCCCGACGGCGCCGCCGGGGCCTTGGGCCCGCCCCGGGGTGGCGGCCGGGGCGTTCTGCCCGGCGGCCGGTGCGGGCAGGGAGGAACCGTCCGTCGGCGATCCGCCGTCCGCCGCGGTGTCCCGGCCGGCGGACGATCCGGTCACGGGCTTGTTGCGCAGGGAGCTGATGCCCCAGTACAGCGCGAGCGCCCCGAGCAGCAGGGCGATCTCCGGGAAGTCGAAGAGCGCGAAGAAGAAGGCCCACATGCCGCCGAGCAGCGCGTAGCGGGCGCGCCGCTGGATCGGGTCCGTCGGATCCCAGCGCAGGCCCCCGCCGCGGCCTCCCTCGGGACCGTCCTGACCGCCGTCCCGGCCGTGCTGCCCGTTCTGGTTGCCGGGGCGGCTGCCGAAGCCGCCACTGGAACGGCCCGGCTGACGGCTGCTCCACTGGCTGCCCCAGCCACCGCGGTCGGAGCCGGAGCCCGAGCCGGAGCCGTCGCCGGCCGGTCCGGCGCCCTCGGGGTGCCGGGGGCGCCACGGCTGGTCGGGCGCGCCCTCGGGCGGCGGTGCGAAAGGATTGTCGTCGGCGGGCCCGGAGGAGCCACCGGATCCCGCCGGACCCGAGCCCGAGCCGGCGCCCGGACCCGAGCCGGCGCCCGAACCTGAGCCCGAGCCGAAGCCGGTGCCCGAGCCGGCATCCGCGCCGGAATCGGGGGTATCCGGGGTACCGGAGGACCCGGAGGATCCCTCCGTCCCCGACGGGCCCGTGGAAGAGGACTGGCGTTCCCGCGGCAGCAGCACCGGCCCAGCGGGCGGCGGGAGGTGGAGTGCCGTGCGGCGGCGTCGGTCCTGCATCTGGTGAACGTCTTCCCCTCAGACCCTGCGCGCGGGGGTCTTGTCTCGTATGGCCCGTCCCGGAGACGGAAACCCTGTCCCCAGACGCTACCTCTCGGCCACGCCCCCGTCCCGTGGGGGCCGTCCGGTGTGCCGGTATCGTTGCTGACGGTCGGCTCCTTCGTAGAGTTCCCCGTATGGGGGAATGTGATTCGTTCGTAGGACCACACAAAGCCCGCGAGCGCGTCGCCTCACCGACCCCACAGCCGACCACCTGACGCCGCACGACCCCGCGAGGCTGTGCTCGCTCCCAGAAAGGCGCCCGCCGTGGCCTCCCCGCCCCCCGCCTCCCCCCCGACCGCCGACTTCCCGCCCGCCACGGCCGGTCCGGCCCGTGTGGTGGTCCTGGTCTCCGGATCCGGCACCAATCTCCAGGCCCTGCTCGACGCCATCGGCGACGACCCGGCGGCCTTCGGCGCACGGATCGTCGCGGTCGGCGCGGACCGGGGCTCCATCGCGGGCCTGGAGCGCGCCGAGCGCGCCGGGCTGCCGACCTTCGTCCGCAGGGTCAAGGACTACGGCACACGCGACGAGTGGGACGCGGCGCTGACCGAGGCGACCGCGGCCTACACGCCGGATCTGGTGGTCTCGGCCGGCTTCATGAAGATCGTGGGGAAGGAGTTCCTCGCGCGCTTCGGCGGACGGTTCGTCAACACGCACCCCGCGCTGCTCCCCAGTTTTCCCGGTGCCCATGGCGTCCGTGACGCGCTCGCGTACGGCGCGAAGGTCACCGGCTGCACCGTCCACTTCGTCGACGACGGCGTCGACACCGGCCCGATCATCGCGCAGGGCGTGGTCGAGGTGCGGGACGAGGACGAGGAAGACGCTCTCCACGAGCGCATCAAGGAAGTCGAGCGACGCCTGCTCGTCGAGGTCGTGGGGCGTCTGGCCCGGCACGGCTACCGCATTGAGGGACGAAAGGTAACGATCCAGTGACCGCCGAAGGTACGACGAAGGCCTCGCAGACCCGCCCCATTCGCAGGGCACTGGTCAGCGTCTACGACAAGACGGGCCTGGAGGAGCTGGCCCGCGGGCTGCACGAGGCGGGCGTCACCCTGGTCTCGACCGGCTCCACCGCCTCGAAGATCGCCGCGGCCGGGGTACCGGTCACCAAGGTCGAGGAGCTGACCGGCTTCCCCGAGTGTCTGGACGGCCGCGTCAAGACGCTGCACCCGCGCGTCCACGCCGGGATCCTCGCCGACCTCCGGCTCGATTCGCACCGCGCGCAGCTCGCCGAGCTGGACATCGAGCCGTTCGACCTGGTCGTCGTGAACCTCTACCCGTTCCGGGAGACCGTCGCGTCCGGCGCGGACGCCGACGCGTGCGTCGAGCAGATCGACATCGGCGGACCCTCGATGGTCCGCGCTGCCGCCAAGAACCACCCCTCGGTCGCGGTCGTCACCAGCCCCGAGCGGTACCCGGACGTCCTCGGGGCCGTACGGAACGGCGGTTTCGACCTGACGACCCGCAAGCGGCTGGCCGCGGAGGCGTTCCAGCACACCGCCGCCTACGACGTGGCCGTGGCCTCCTGGTTCGCGGAGGAGTACGCCGCTGCCGACGACTCGGGCTTCCCGGACTTCCTCGGCGCCACGTACAGCCGTACGAACGTGCTCCGCTACGGCGAGAACCCGCACCAGCCCGCCGCGCTCTACACCAGCGGCGAGGGCGGTCTGGCCGAGGCCGAGCAGCTCCACGGCAAGGAGATGTCGTACAACAACTACACGGACACGGACGCCGCGCGCCGGGCCGCGTACGACCACGCCGAGCCCTGTGTCGCGATCATCAAGCACGCCAATCCGTGCGGGATCGCGATCGGTGCCGATGTGGCCGAGGCGCACCGCAAGGCGCACGACTGCGACCCGCTGTCCGCGTTCGGCGGGGTGATCGCGGTCAACCGTCCGGTCTCCGTCGCGATGGCCGAGCAGGTCGCCGAGATCTTCACGGAGGTGATCGTCGCGCCGGACTACGAGGACGGCGCGGTCGAGGTGCTCGCCCGGAAGAAGAACATCCGGGTGCTGCGCTGCCCCGACGCCCCGGCCGCGGGCGCGGGCCGTTCCGTCCAGGTGGAGCGCAAGCCGATCGACGGCGGCGCGCTGCTCCAGGTCACCGACCGGCTCCAGGCCGACGGCGACGACCCGGCGCACTGGACCCTCGCGACCGGAGAGCCGCTGTCCGGGACCGAACTCGCGGAGCTGGCCTTCGCCTGGCGCGCGTGCCGCGCCGTCAAGTCCAACGCGATCCTGCTCGCCAAGGGCGGTGCGTCGGTGGGCGTGGGCATGGGCCAGGTCAACCGCGTCGACTCCGCGAAGCTCGCGGTGGAGCGCGCGGGCGAGGAGCGGGCGCGGGGCGCGTACGCGGCCTCGGACGCGTTCTTCCCGTTCCCCGACGGGCTGGAGATCCTGCTGGCCGCGGGCGTCAAGGCGGTGGTCCAGCCGGGCGGGTCCGTCCGTGACGAGCAGGTGGTCGAGGCGGCGCGGAAGGCCGGCGCGACGATGTACTTCACCGGGACGCGGCACTTCTTCCACTGACCGCTCCACCGGCCGGCCGGCGCTGACCGCTCCACCGGCCGGTCCGGTTTTCCGGACGCTCCACGGGTCGGCCCACGGGCCGGCCCTGGGGCCGGCCGGTCCTGGGGCCGACAATGCCGGAAGGCCGTCATGCCCGCTCGACGAGGGGGCATGACGGCCTTCGGACCACGTGCGGTGCGCGTAGGGAGACACACCGGCGGGGAGTCAGTAGCGGGGGCGCTGGAACCAGGCCGCGCCGTCCGACTTCGCGACGAATACGATGATCAGGATGCCGAGCGCCATCGTGACGATGCCCAGCGGCAGCGAGATCACACCGCCCAGCGTGGCGAACGCGCCGTAGACGATCGCGCAGACACGGGTGGCGTTGCCGCCGGTCTTCATCTTCAGCGCCAGCACGATCGAGAGCGCGGCGAAGATCAGCGTCAGAACGGCCACGAACGCCACGATGCCCTTGCCGAAGTCGGCGAAGGCCTCGGTGTCCGCGGTACTGGCGCCGGAATCGCTGACCGCTTCGTCGATGGTGCCCATCGCGGCGAAGGCGAGGATGCCGGAGAGGATCTGGAAGCCGGAGATGACCCAGAGCATCACACGGACCGCCTTGACACCGCCCGGCATCTCCATCTGGCCGCCGGGGCCGCCCGGGTAGCCGCCGTACGGCTGCTGGACCGGAGGGGCCTGGGGATAGCCGTAACCGGGCTGCTGGCCCTGCGGGTACCCGTAGCCGGGCTGGCCCTGCGGCTGGCCGTAACCCGGCTGCTGGCCCTGCGGCTGGCCGTAACCCGGCTGCTGGCCCGGCTGGCCCTGCTGGCCGTACGGATTGTTGGGGTCGCCGAAGCTCATAGCGGGTTTCCTCCGTTGGTGAAGCTGGGGACGTCACGGCCCGCGCTGGAGGAACTTCTCAAGACTGAGCGGTCTGCCCCCCGACGCTGGCCGCGCACTGCGCGGTAATCGTGGTATCAACGTCTTATTTTGTCCAGGGGGATTGCGCGGGCGTTGTGCAAGTGCAACCTCCTGTCCGGCGGCCGGGTACGTGCACGGCACACGTGTGACGCGGACCACCGGCGGGCCGCGAATTGGAACCGGAGAGGGGTCATCCGCGAGGATGGGGGCATGACCGCCCAGATTCTCGACGGCAAGGCCACCGCAGCCGCGATCAAGTCCGACCTGACCGCCCGCGTGGCGGTCCTCAAGGCGCGGGGTGTCACGCCCGGCCTGGGGACCCTGCTGGTCGGGGACGACCCGGGCAGCCGCTGGTACGTGAACGGCAAGCACCGCGACTGCGCGCAGGTCGGGATCGCCTCGATCCAGCGCGAACTGCCCGACACGGCCTCCCAGGAGGAGATCGAGTCGGTCGTCGCGGAGCTGAATGCCAACCCCGAGTGCACGGGCTACATCGTGCAGCTCCCGCTGCCCAAGGGCATCGACACCAACCGGGTCCTGGAGCTGATGGACCCGGCCAAGGACGCGGACGGACTGCATCCGATGAGCCTGGGGCGGCTGGTGCTGAACGAGACGGGGCCGCTGCCGTGCACCCCGTACGGCATCATCCAGCTTCTGCGGCACCACGGCGTCGCGATCGCGGGCGCGCATGTGGTGATCGTGGGCCGCGGCATCACCGTCGGCCGGTCGATCCCGCTGCTGCTGACCCGTAAGTCCGAGAACGCGACCGTGACGCAGTGCCACACCGGCACCCGCGATCTGTCGGCGCAGCTCAGGCAGGCGGACATCATCGTGGCGGCGGCGGGTGTGCCGCACATCGTCAAGCCGGAGGACGTCAAGCCGGGCGCGGCGGTCCTGGACGTGGGCGTGAGCCGCGACGAGAACGGGAAGATCGTCGGAGATGTCCACCCCGGTGTCGCGGAGGTGGCGGGCTGGATCTCGCCCAACCCGGGGGGTGTCGGCCCGATGACCCGGGCGCAGCTCCTGGTCAACGTGGTCGAGGCGGCCGAACGCGCCGCCGACGACGCGGGCTGAACCGAACGGTGACGCGGAAAGGGGCATCCATGGGTGCTGGTACGAGCACGGGCGACGCGGCCCTGCCGGGGCGTGACGCACGCGAGGCGCCGGAGCGCGCGGCGGCCGCTGCCGTGCCGGTTCCGGAGGTGTCCGAACCGGCGGCTCCGGTGCGGGCCGCCGCAGGGTCGGCGGAGGCGAAGCGCCCGTCCACCGCGACGCGTACGGCCGCCGGCGAACATACGGCTGCCGGGAAGGGTGCGTCCGGTGTGCAGCGCGCGTCCGGAGTGCAGCGCGCGTCCGGTGTGCGGCGCGGAGCCGCCGAGCCGGCCGCGCCGGCCGTACCGGAGGCGGACGGCGGGGAGACGGCGCCGGCCGCCGTACTGGACGTGCCGGACACGAAGGACGTGCCGGATGTGCGGGACGCGCCGGAGGTGTTGGACGTGCCGGATGTGCTGGACGCGCCGGAGGTCTCGGCTCCGGCGGAAGTGGCGGAAGTGGTGGACTCCGATTCGGCCCCTGTCACCGCCGAGGCGCCGGCCACGGCGGACGGCGACGAGGGGACCGACGCGGGCGCGCCCGAGGAGACGAGCCAGCGGTTCTCGGCGGTCACCCGGGACACCGCGCGGCCCGAGGGCGGTGGACGCGCCGCCTCGAGTGACGCGCCCGCCCCGGCCCGGCAGTGGCCCCTGCTCTCCGTACTCGGTACGACCGGTCTCGGGCTGCTGATCGTCGGCCTGCACCCGTTCGCCGAGGCGTTCCGTATCGGCACGATCCTGATCGGTCTGGCGCTCATCGGCGGTGCCGTGCTGCGCCGGGTGATGCCGTCCGTCGGCATGCTCGCCGTGCGCTCGCGCTTCACCGACATGGTCACGTACGGCCTGCTGGGCGTCGTGATCGTGATGCTTTCCCTGATGACGCAGCCCAAGCCATGGCTGGAGATCCCGTTCCTGGAGGACATCGTCCACTCGACCGTCCCCTAGGCCCTCTCCGGTCGTCCCCCTGGGCGACCGTTCCCCTGGGCGACCCTCGCCTGGATGACTGTTCCTGGACGACCGACCGATACGTAACGGTGGCCCGTACTCTCCCCCGAGGAGTACGGGCCACCGTCGTATCAGGGGCGGCCTCGGCTCCAGCCGCGCTGTGTTGTGAGACGTCAGGCCTCAGGCGTCAAGCCTCAGGCGTGAGACTGGGGCGTGAGCCATGGGGCGTGAAGGGCGGCGCGGGGTGGACCGCGCCGCCCGGTGTGCACCACAGACTGTTCCGCGTCATATCGGCCCGCCGCCAGACGGGCCCGCGGATCCGGGCGGTTGTGGGACGCGTACGGCGTCGACCTGCGGGGACGGTGGTTCCCGTGGGACGGCATGGGACGGGGCGGGGACGGCCGCCGCGGCGGGTGGCCTGTCCTGAAGCTGGTGGACGCCCGTCGCGCCTCGGAACCCTGTGTTCAGAGGTCGCCGTCCCGGGGAGAAACGGGCTGGAGTGTCGAAGCGACCCGATAGCGCATGAGGTGGACATGCCGCGTTGGAAAGAGCTTCCGTCGGAATTGCCCGAAAGGGAACAGCGACTGCTCGTTCAGCTACGGCGGTTGAAGGACCGCTCCGGCCTCGGGCTCGCCGCACTGGCGGCGAAGACCGGTTACAGCCGTTCCTCCTGGGAGCGGTATCTCAACGGCAAACAGCCGGTGCCGCGCGGGGCGGTGGAGGAACTGGCGCGGGTGTGCGGCGCGGACCCGACGCGGCTGCTCGTGCTGTACGAAGTGGCCATGGAACAGCCGGCCCGGGAAGCCGAGCGGGGCGAGCGGGCGGGGCGGACCTCGGGGCGGACGGCTCTGTCACCTTCGTCACTTCCGTCACTTCCGTCACCTCCGCCACCTGGCCCCGTCGATCCGCCCGATGACCGTCCCACGCCCGCCCGACGGCTCGTACCGCTGCGGTACGCGCTCGCCGCGGGGGCCGTCTCGGCGGTCGCCGCCTTCTGCGGGGGGCTGCTGGTGGCCCCGGCGGAGGAGCCGGAGGCCACGCCCGTACAGACCTATGGCCCCGGCCGTACGTACGACTGCGCCACGGGCCGTAAGGACGGCCTGGCCTACGCCGGGCACAGCCTCACCACCGACGCGCTGATCGACATCAACGGCAATGGGCGCGATGTCGTCGAGGCACAGTGCCTGCTGCGCCGCCACGGCTTCGACCCGGGGGAGATCGACGGGCTGTACGGGCCGGGCACCAAGGCGACCGTACGGACGTTCCAGGCCTCCCGGAAACTGGTCGACGACGGCATCGTCGGGCCCGACACCTGGGGAGAGTTACGGCGATGAGCGGGGCCGACGCGATGTCCGGGGCCATGGAGGGTGAGCGGCTGGCGGCCGAACTGAGCGCGCTGCGGGAGCGTACGGGGCTGAGTCTGGTGGGGCTCGCCGAACGCACGCCGTACAGCAAGTCGTCCTGGCAGCGGTATCTCAACGGAACGCAGCCCCTCCCGAGGCATGCGGTGGAGGCACTCTGCGCGCTGGCGGGCGAGCCCCCGGGGCGGCTGCTGGTGCTCTGGGAACTGGCGGACGCGGCATGGAGCGGCAGGGCGGGGACGAGAGGCACCACGGATGCGACAGACGCGACAGACACAACTGGTGTGACGGGCGCGGCTGGTGCCACTGGTACCACTGGCGCGACTGGTGCGGCGGCCTCGTCGGGCTCAACGGCGGTGCGTCCCCCGGACGGACCGTCCGGTGGACGCCGCCGCCGGGTTCTGGCGCTCGCCCTTGTCGCGGTGGTGACGGTCGCCGTCACGGCGGTGCTCCTCGGCGCCGGACTGTTGCGGGGCGGCGACGACGGGCGGCGGCAGAACGCCGCCGACGCGACCTGGATCCAGGTCTCGCCCCTTGTGCCCGGCTGTACGGGGTCGGCCTGCGACGGCAAGAACCCCGCGGCCCTGCACTGCGGCGGCCAGGGGATGGTCGCGACCGTCCACGCGTTCACGGCCAGGGGCGGCCAGCGGCTGGAGCTGCGGTACGGGGAGCACTGCCGTGCCGTCTGGGTGCGGGCGAGCCGGCTGCTCCTCGGGGACCGCGTCGTGCTGACCGTACCCGGCGCGGAGGCGGCCGAGTTGGTGGCGATCCAGCGCGATGTCGGCCGTTATGTCTCCACTCCGATGGCCGGGGCGGGCGATCCGGCCGACGCGCGGATCTGTCTGCGGCCCGGCGCGGGACGGAGCGGGAGCGAGGAGTGCTTCGGCGACCCGGAACAGCGCTGAGAGAGGCCGAGAGAGGCCGAGAGAGGCCAGGACAAGTGGACGGCGCCCGTCCCCTCCCCCGAGGCAGGACGGGCGCCGTCCGTCCGCGGTGCGTGCGCGCCGCGGTGTTCTTCGGTACGGATACCAGCGTCATGGACGCGCCAAAGGGGATCAAGGGTTGCCTGTCGCCTGATGCAAGGAGGTGACCATTCCGCCATGGTGTGATCAATCGGCAACGGATGCGAGACTTGAAGCGGGGTTCGGCACAGGGGGCGCGCAAGGGAGCGCGATACTTGCCCCCACTGCCTCCGTGCGCTGCCGACTCAGGAACTGCCATCCTGGCGCCACGCATCCCTGTGGGTGGTACGCGGCGAGGGGGGCCGGCGGCCGGGGGCGTCAGCGCGAGCACATTGGGCACGTCGCGGGGGGACAAGGGGAAGGCACATGCCTCGTTGGAAGGCGCTACCGGAGGAACTCGATCCGGAGGTCAAGGAGTTCGCCAGCCAGCTCCGCAGGCTGGTGGACCGCAGCGGTCTCAGCATCGCGGCGGTGGCTGACAGGACGGGCTACAGCAAGACGTCCTGGGAGCGCTATCTCAACGGGCGGCTGCTGGCGCCCAAGGGCGCGATCGTCGCGCTGGCCGATGTCACCGGCACGAATCCGATGCATCTCACCACGATGTGGGAGCTGGCGGAGCGTGCCTGGAGCCGCGCCGAGATGCGCCACGACATGACCATGGAAGCGATACGGATCTCGCAGGCGCGGGCGGCGTTGGCCGAGACCGGACAGAATCCGGTCGTCGGAGGACCCGGTACCCCGGGCGGGCCCGGAGGCCGGGGGAGTTCCGGCGGCCCCGGCCGTTCCGGACGGTCCGCCGGAACCGGGCGATCCGCCGGGGCCGGGCGATCCGCGGGATCCGATCCGTTCGACGGGTCCGGACGACCCGCTGGAGCGGGACAGTTCGCCGGAGGCGGGCGGTCCGGTGGGCCTGTCGGCTCCGGGGGGTACGACGGGCCCGGCGGCCGTGCCGGCGGAGCCACTCTCGACTTCGGCCGGGGCCGGGACGCCGACGCGGCCGGGCCCGGGGGACGTGCCGTACCGCCGCCGGGCGGCCCCGCCGCGCCGCCCCGGCAGCCGGGGCCGGGCTCCGGCCGGGGCGGGGGACGCGGACGGCGCAAGGCGACGATCCTCGTGGCCGGTCTCGTCGGCGCGCTGGTGGTGGTGGCCGCCGCGGTGCTGCTCACCGGCATCGGCGGTGACGACGGCGCCGGTGAGACCGTCGCGGCGTCCCCGTCGCCCTCGCCGTCCACCAGCAGGCCCGTCCTGCCGGCCGGTGTGAAGTGCGGTGGTGACGACTGCTCAGGGCAGGACCCGGAGACGATGGGCTGCGGCGGCGAGTTCGCCAAGACCGTGTCCAGCGCCACGGTGGGCACGGCCCTGATCGAGGTGCGCCACAGCCTGACGTGCGGGGCCGCCTGGGCCCGTATCACCCAGGCCGCCGCGGGTGACGAGGTACGGATCACCGCGGGCGGGAAGGACCAGAGCGGTGTGGTGGAGGCGACGGCCGACGCGTACACCCCGATGGTGGCCGTCCCGGACGGCGGGAGCGCGAAGGCGTGCGCGACCCTCGCGACGGGCGAGACGGGCTGCACCACGCCGCAGTGAGACCCCCGGGGAATGCCGTCCCGCGCCGCACGGGTGAACCCCGCCCCGCTGCCGCGCGTCGCTGAACCCCGCCCCGCTGCCGCGTCGGTGAAGCCCGCCCCGTGCCGCGTCGGTGAACGCGGCGCGCGCAGGCGCGTCACGGCCCGGCGTGGGCGCACGTTCCCGGCCGGCGCCGTGATGTCACCCGTACCGCACGCCGTACCGGTGGACTCGCGGCGCCGTGAGCCGTGCCACAAGGGGGCGGCGGCCCGGGGACGCGCGGGTCGGATAGCCTGATCGCCGGATATCTCTTCACGTCAAGATTCGCGCTGCGGAGATGTCCCGCACCAGGGGCAGGGACCCCCACCGCCAGCGTCTTACGGAGACCGCCATGACCCGCACTCCCGTGAATGTCACCGTCACCGGCGCGGCCGGCCAGATCGGCTACGCGCTGCTCTTCCGCATCGCCTCCGGCCATCTGCTCGGCGCGGATGTGCCGGTCAAGCTGCGTCTCCTCGAAATCCCCCAGGGGCTCAAGGCCGCCGAGGGCACCGCGATGGAGCTGGACGACTGCGCCTTCCCGCTGCTCGGCGGCATCGAGATCACGGACGACCCGAACGTCGCCTTCGACGGAGCGAACATCGCGCTGCTGGTCGGCGCCCGTCCCCGGACGAAGGGCATGGAGCGCGGCGACCTGCTCTCCGCCAACGGCGGCATCTTCAAGCCGCAGGGCAAGGCCATCAACGACCACGCCGCGGACGACATCAAGGTCCTTGTCGTCGGCAACCCGGCGAACACCAACGCGCTGATCGCGCAGGCCGCCGCCCCCGACGTACCGGCCGAGCGCTTCACCGCGATGACCCGCCTCGACCACAACCGCGCCATCTCGCAGCTCGCCGCGAAGACCGGCGCCGCCGTCTCCGACATCAAGCGTCTGACGATCTGGGGCAACCACTCCGCCACCCAGTACCCGGACATCTTCCACGCGGAGATCGCCGGCAAGAACGCCGCCGAGACCGTCAACGACGAGACGTGGCTGGCCGACACCTTCATCCCGACCGTCGCCAAGCGCGGCGCGGCCATCATCGAGGCCCGTGGCGCCTCCTCGGCCGCCTCCGCCGCCAACGCCGCCATCGACCACGTGCACACCTGGGTCAACGGCACCGCCGAGGGCGACTGGACCTCCATGGGCATCCCGTCGGACGGTTCCTACGGTGTGCCGGAGGGCCTGATCTCCTCCTTCCCGGTCACCGCCAAGGACGGCGCGTACGAGATCGTCCAGGGTCTGGACATCAACGCGTTCTCGCGCGCCCGGATCGACGCCTCGGTGCGCGAGCTCCAGGAGGAGCGCGACGCCGTGCGGGAGCTGGGCCTCATCTGACCGACGGGTCATCCGCCTCGGTACGTCGTGCACACCGGAACGCCCCCGACACCCGTCGGGGGCGTTCCGGTGTACAGAGGGTGAAAAGACATGTGCGCGGTGCCGCCCGGTTGCCCTACGATGCCCCTTCCACAGCCGCCAACTCGCCCTTCGTACAGGGGGAGTTGACCCGCACGGCATACGGGGGACCTTCGTTGACCGAGATCGCGATGCCCCGGTGGCCGGGCAGCACGGACGCCGAGACGCACGGCAGGCCCCCGGTGGAGCCCGCCGCGAGCGAGGCGTGCCGGCTGCTCTGCGCCGGGGTTCATCTGGACGGTGACTTCCGGGACGCGGTCCTCGATGAGCTGTACACCCACGAGGAGCGTTTCACCGCCCCCTCGACCGGCTTCGACGCGGCCCGGGTGCTCGCGCACGCCCTGCGCGCCCGCCGTATCGAACTGGCCTGGGGCGTGGGCATGCTGGTGCTCTGGACCGTGGCCGTTCCGCTCACCGGCGGACTTCTGCTGCTGCTCGTCCTTCCGTCCCTGCTGCTCGCGGTCGCCCCGTGGATCAGGGGGCGCGGGGCCGGCACCCCGTGGTACCGCAAGGCGGCGGCGCTCGTGGTGCGCTGGTACGGACGGCTCTCGCTGACCATGATCGTCGTGGGCCTGGTGGGCCTGGCGGCGGAGGGCCTCTCCGACGGGGACACACCGAGCGGGGTGGAGACGGTGCGCGACACCGGCGCCCTGGTCCCGGGAATCTCGGGCGTCTCGGGCGGCATCGGCACCTTCGCGGAGCCGGGCCGGGCCTGGGCGACCCTGATCCTGTTCGCGCTGCTCGCCGCCGGAGTGGGGCTGCGGCGGGCCCAGTTCGCCCGGGTGATGACGAACGAACTCTCCGAGCGCCGCTTTCCCGCGGTCTCCTCGGACCCGGCGGAACTGGCCACCGGCG
The DNA here is from genome assembly GCF_042890865.1 of Streptomyces sp. NPDC002018. NCBI lineage: Bacteria > Bacillati > Actinomycetota > Actinomycetes > Kitasatosporales > Streptomycetaceae > Streptomyces > Streptomyces sp. NPDC002018. The sequence goes on along the minus strand of NZ_JBIASO010000006.1, from coordinate 103,871 downwards.
GACGTCTCCAGCGGCTGAGCGCCCGTATCCGCGCCGAGCAGCACGCACCGCTGGTGATGTACCACTCGGCGAACCCCTTCCGGGGCGTCGGAGAGCCGTTCCGCCCCTGGACGCTCGCCGTCGAACTGCGCCCCCGCAAGGACCGGTCGGACGGTAACGACCGGCCGGACCGCGAGAACCCGCTCGGCGGCGAGAGTCCGCTCGACGGTGAGAGCCCGCGCGACGGCGAGAAGCGGCTCGGCGGTGAGAACCCGCTCGACGGGGACAAGCGGCTCGGCGGTGAGAACCGGAGCGACGGCGCCGACCACGGCGGGCACGACACCCGGGGCGGCGCCGGCGCCGCGTACGGCACGGGCGGCGGGCCGGTACCGATCGACAACGGCGAGGTCCTGCGCCGGATCGTGCCGCTGCTGGAGGCCCTGCGGGTGCCCTCCCCGCACGGATCCCCGGAGGCCGCGGCGGCCGTGCGCGACCGGCTGCGTGAACTGCGCGTCGACGAGTGCGTCTTCCTCCCGGTCGACGGCCTCACGCGGCGGGACGGGGCCCCGTACGACGCCGAGGGCTTCGCCCGGCACCGCGCCGACTCCCGTGAGGAGGGTGGCGAGGCCCGGCGCCACTTCCTCCGTATCAGGGTGGGTGGCTGGCACGAGGAACTGGTCGTCACCGTCTTCGTACGGGTGCACACCCAGGGCGGCATGCTGATGCTGGAGGTCGCGCCCCATGTGCTGCTGCCCGTACGCCGTCAGTTCCGTGAGGCGGACCGGCTGGCGCACCAGTATCTGAACAACTCCTGGCCCGGCAAGGCCGTCTGGGCCCTGGTGCACACCCCCGGCTCGATCGGGCAGACCCTGCTCACGCTGGGGCGGTACGCGGCCGTCGAGTGGCGGCGGCTGACCGGCGGATACGGCGGCGCGCTGCCCGCCGGACCCGCGGTCTCCATCCGTGAACTCGGCTCCGACAACGAGGTGTCGCTCTTCCAGGAGATGGATGTGAGCCGGTATCTCAAGAGCGTCGAGGACCGGGTGGCGGGCGGAGTGCGGCAGGCGCTGTACGAAGCGGGCTGGCAGACGGCCGAGTTCGAGCAGAAGATCGTCAACGTCGCCAGTGGCGGAGTCTTCATCGAGTCCGCGCAGGACAGCGCGATCGGCATCGGGGACCACAACACGATCGGCAACCGCAACGAGGCAGCGGGAGGCAGCAATGGCAGGAAGTGACGGGAGCCGTCAGGAGCGCCCGGCGGTCCACATCGGCTCGGTGAGCGGAAGCGCGATCGGCATCGGGGACCACAACACCATCACCCACCACGACACCGGCGGGGCGGGGCGGCCGGGCGACCCCGCCCAGGCGGAGCTGCTGGCGGCGGTGCGGGCGCTCCGCGCGGATCTGGCACGCTTCGTCGCCTCGGACAGCACCGTGGTGCTCGACGCCGAACTCGTCGCCGCCGAGGAGGAGATCACCACGGCCGGCGCGGCGGGTCCCGGCAGGCTGGCCGGACTCCGTGACGCGTTGGCGCTGGCCGGCGGTATCACCGGGACGCTCGCGTCCGGGGTCGCCGTCGGCGAGGCCGTCGCCGCGCTGCTGGGCGGCTGACGGATGGCAGGGGGAGCGGGGCAGGGGCAGGGGCAGCAGGCGCAGGGGCGGCGGCAGAGGCAGTGGCAGGAGCGGCCCGATGACGGGGGCGGGCCGATGACGGGGGACGGCCCACGACCGGGGGTGGAGCGATGACCGGGGACAGGCGGACGGCGGGGGACAGGCCGCGCTGGAATGCCGAAACCCAGCGGTGGGAGAGCGGGGAGGCGCCCTCGGCGTACACCCCGCCGCCCCCTCCGCTGCCGCTGTTCGCGCCGTACGAGGCGGGCGGTCGCGGTGCCGACGGTGTCCGCGCCGACGGGCGGGCCGGTGTCCGCCCGGAGGGCGCGGACGAGGGCACGGTCACGGGCGCGGGGCAGGGCGGCGATGGCGTGGCCGGCCCGTACGCCGGTCCCTGGGGGCGGAGTTCCCGCCGGACGCCCCTCGTGGTGATCACCGCGGCGGCCGTGCTGGGCGCGGGCGGTGTGGCCGCCTGGATCAGCTGGGACCGGGAGGGCGCGGCGGACGGGCCGGCCGCACGGCCGGGCGCCAGTGTCTCCGAGTCGTCCTTCCCCCCGGACACGGCGGTGCCGTCCGCCGACGCGGGCACGGACACACCGCCCATGGACGGTCTCGGCGGGACGGACGGGCCCGGCGGTACGGCGGGGGCGACGGAGACGGGCGGTCCTGCCGCGGCCGAGCTGCCGCCCGGATTCCGGGTGGCCGAGGACCCCAAGGGCTTCACCCTCGCCGTACCCGAAGGCTGGGAGCGGACCTCGCGCGACAACGGGGTCTTCTACACGACGTCCGACGAGAGCAGTCTGATCCAGGTCTTCACGATCGCGGAGGAGGACATGACGCCACTGGATCTGGTGCGCCGGTCGTCGGAGGACCTCGCGGCGAGGAACGAGGGCTATACGGAGGTCGGCGTCGGCACGGTCACGGGCGGGGACGAGAACCCGGCCGGTGACGCCGCCGAGCTGCTCTACTCGTACGACAGCGACCGGACCGGCGGGCGCCGCCAGTGCGTCGAGCGGGTCTTCACCGCGACCGACGGCGAGCAGTACGCGGTCCTGGTGGCCGCGCCGGCGGGACAGGTCGCGGACCTGCGGGATCTGCTGGAGACGGTCCTGGAGCCCTTCGAGCCCGGCTGGGACTGAGCCCAGGCCACCGGATCCGGACGCCGAGCCCCGCGTCAGCCGACCCCGGCGTCAGCCGAGCCCCGCGTCAGCCGGCCCCGGCGTCAGCCGAGCCCCGCGTCAGCCGGCCCCGGCGTCAGCCGAGCCCCGCGTCAGCCGGCCCCGGCGTCAGCCGACCCCGGCAGGGGCAGAGCCCTGATCCTTCGGGGCCCGCCGGTCGCCCGGAGCCGGCCACGGAGTACGTCCGGAATCCCGGGCGCATGCTTTCCGCTCGTCGGGGCAGGCGCCGGGATCACGGTTCTCGCAGGCGGAGAACTTTCCGGAAATGGAAGGCAACACCCGACGTGTCGGCACAGCAGACGATCCATGTGGGCGGGGAGTGGCGCAAAGCCGCCTCCGGCGCCACACGCGACATCCTCGACCCCGCCGACGCGACGCTTCTCGCCGTCGTGTCGGAGGGCGGGGCCGAGGACGCCGACGCCGCGATCGCCGCCGCGCGCGAGGCGTTCGACACGGGTCCCTGGCCCCGTACCCCGGTCGCCGAGCGGGCCGCGCTCCTGCGCACGACCGCCGAGCTGCTGATCCGCGACCGCGAGAAGATCGCGCTGCTGGAGTCCAGGGACTCGGGCAAGACCCTGGAGGAAGGGCGCGTCGACGTCGACTGTGTCGCCGACACCTTCCGCTACTTCGCCGATCTGGTGATGAACGAGAGCGGCGGACGGGTCGTTGACGCCGGCTCGGCCACCGTCCACAGCGTGGTCGTCCATGAGCCCGTCGGGGTCTGCGCGCTGATCACGCCCTGGAACTACCCGCTGCTCCAGGCGAGCTGGAAGATCGCCCCGGCGCTGGCCGCGGGCAACACCTTCGTCGTCAAGCCGAGCGAGATCACTCCGCTCACCACGGTCGAGCTCGTGGGTCTGCTGGCGGAGGCGGGCCTGCCGCCGGGCGTCGCGAACCTCGTCACCGGCGCGGGCGACCCCGTGGGCGCCCGGCTGTCCGAGCACCCCTCCGTGGACCTCGTCTCGTTCACCGGCGGCCTCAGCAGCGGTACGAAGGTGATGCGGGCCGCCGCGTCCGGGGTGAAGAAGGTCGCCCTCGAACTCGGCGGCAAGAACCCGAACGTCGTCTTCGCCGACGCCTGCGCCACCGACGAGGGCTTCGACACCGCGGTCGACCAGGCGCTCAACGCCGCCTTCATCCACAGCGGCCAGGTCTGTTCCGCCGGTGCGCGGCTGATCGTCGAGGAGTCCCTGCGCGAGCGCTTCGTCGGGGAACTCGCCCGCCGCGCGGAGCGGATACGCCTCGGCCGGGGCACCGAGCCGGGCGTGGAGTGCGGCCCGCTCGTCTCGGACCGGCAGCGGGCGAGGACCGAGGAGTACGTGGCCTCGGCGCTCGCGGAGGGCGCGGTGCTGCGCTGCGGCGGCAAGCGCCCCGAGCCCTCCGGCCTCCGGCCCGCCGGGGGCTACTTCTACGAGCCGACCGTCCTCGACCAGTGCCACCGCACGATGCGGGTGGTACGGGAGGAGGTGTTCGGGCCCGTGCTGACCGTGGAGACCTTCCGTACGGAGGACGAGGCCGTCGCCCTCGCCAACGACACCGAGTACGGCCTGGCGGGCGGCGTGTGGAGCGCGGACCCGGGGCGCGCGCGGCGCGTGGCGGGACGGCTGCGGCACGGCACCGTGTGGATCAACGACTTCCACCCCTATCTGCCGCAGGCGGAGTGGGGCGGGTTCGGCAAGTCCGGCGTCGGACGGGAACTGGGCCCGGCGGGGCTCGCCGAGTACCGCGAGGCCAAGCACATCTACCAGAACCTCGAACCGCGCCCGGTGCGCTGGTTCGCGGGCTGAGCGCCCGGGGACCGCCTCGCACAGGGACCGCCCCGCCCACGGCCGGGCCCCCGGGGAGCACCCCGCCCGGGACCACCGCGCCCGGGATCAGCGCGTCCGGGAAGGCGCGTGCGGGAGCGCCGCGGACGCGTGAGGACGGACCTGGCACCCGTCCGCCGTACGGACCTCGCACCCGCCCGCCGTACGGACCTGGCACCCGTCCGCCGTACGGACCTCGCGATGGACCGAGCGAGGCACCGAGCGAGGGACCTCGCGTCCGGAACCTCGTACCACCTCCAGCAGAGGAGCAGCAGACCCATGGGACCCATGGCCGCATACGACTATGTCGTGGTCGGGGGTGGCACCGCCGGTTCGGTGATCGCCTCCCGGCTCACCGAGAACCCGGACATCACCGTCGCCGTCATCGAGGGCGGCCCCTCCGACGTCGACCGCCCGGACGTGCTGACCCTGCGCCGCTGGATGGGGCTGCTCGGCGGTGAACTGGACTACGACTACCCGACGACCGAACAGCCCCGGGGCAATTCGCACATCCGCCACAGCAGGGCCCGGGTGCTCGGCGGCTGCTCCTCGCACAACACGCTCATCGCCTTCAAGCCGCTGCCCTCGGACTGGGACGAGTGGGCGGCGGCCGGGGCCGAGGGCTGGGACGCCGGCTCCATGGACCCGTACTTCGGCCGGCTGCGCAACAACATCGTGCCGGTGGACGAGCGGGACAGGAACGCCATCGCCCGTGACTTCGTGGACGCGGCGGGGGCGGCGCTGGGTGTGCCACGCGTGGAGGGCTTCAACCGGGAACCGTTCCACGAGGGCGTCGGCTTCTTCGATCTCGCGTACCACCCGGAGGACAACAGACGCTCCTCCGCGTCCGTCGCGTATCTGCACCCCTTCCTGGACCGGCCGAATCTCCATCTGCTGCTGGAGACCTGGGCGTTCCGGCTGGAGCTGACGGGCACGCGCGCGACGGGTGTACGGGTACGGGGCGCGGACGGCGAGGAGCGGCTGATCGGCGCGCGGCGTGAGGTCCTCGTCTGCGCCGGGGCGGTGGACACCCCCCGGCTGCTGCTGCACTCCGGTATCGGGCCCCGCGCGGACCTGGAGAAGCTGGGCATCCCGGTCGTCCACGACCTGCCCGGTGTCGGCGAGAACCTGCTCGACCATCCCGAGTCGGTGATCGTCTGGGAGACGGACGGGCCGATCCCGGAGAACTCGGCGATGGACTCCGACGCGGGCCTCTTCGTCCGGCGTGATCCCGAGTCCGAGGGGCCGGACCTGATGTTCCACTTCTACCAGATCCCGTTCACCGACCATCCGGAGCGGCTGGGGTACGAACGTCCCGCGCACGGCGTCTCGATGACCCCCAACATCCCCAAGCCGCGCAGCCGCGGCCGGCTCTTCCTGACCAGCGCGGACCCGTCCGTCAAACCGGCCCTGGACTTCCGCTACTTCACGGACGAGGACGACTACGACGGCCGGACCCTGGTCGACGGGATCAGGATCGCGCGCCGGATCGCCGCGTCGGAGCCGCTGGCGCACTGGCTCACGCGCGAGGTCTGTCCGGGGCCAGGGATCACCTCGGACGAGGAGCTGAGCGCGTACGCCCGTCAGTGCGCGCACACCGTCTACCACCCGGCGGGTACATGCCGGATGGGCGCCGCCGACGACGAACAGGCCGTGGTGGCACCGGATCTGAGGATCCGGGGGCTCGACGGCATTCGCGTCGCCGACGCGTCCGTCTTCCCGGCCATGCCCGCCGTGAACCCGATGATCGGGGTGCTGATGGTGGGCGAGAAGTGCGCCGACCTGATCACGGGCGCGGTCACGGGTGCGAGCGCGGGTGCGGGTGCGGGTGCGAGCGCGAGCGCGGGTGAGGGCGGCGCGGTCGCGGATCCGGACGTGGGTCTCGCGCCGGACGCCGCCACCATGACGGGGGTGACCCGATGACCGGCACTCCCGTCGGCGCTGTCCCTCCGAGCGGTGTTCTCCCGAGTGGCGTCCCCGGGGGCGGGGGTACGGGGCCGGGGGACGGACGGCCCCCCGTCTTCGCCGTACGCGAGCTGTGGAAGGTCTTCGGCCCCAAGGCGCACCGGATCCCCGCGGACCCGGAACTCGGCGCGCTGACCCCGGCCGAGCTGCGCGGACGCACCGGCTGCACCGCCGCCGTGCGCGATGTCTCCTTCGATGTCCGCCACGGCGAGGTTTTTGTCGTCATGGGCCTCTCGGGGTCCGGCAAGTCCACGCTCGTACGGTGTCTGACGCGGCTCATCGAGCCCACGGCGGGCGGGATCGCGATCGACGGCGAGGACGTCCTGTCGATGGACAAGGCGCGGCTGCGCGCACTGCGCCGCCACCGTGCCGCCATGGTCTTCCAGCACTTCGGTCTGCTGCCCCACCGTTCGGTCCTCGACAATGTCGCGTACGGCCTGGAGATCCAGGGCGTACGCCGGGCCGAGCGCCGCGAGAGGGCCGCCGAGATGGTCGGCAAGGTGGGGCTCGACGGGCTGGAGAACCGCCGTCCCGGCCAGCTCTCGGGCGGCCAGCAGCAGCGGGTCGGACTGGCCCGCGCACTCGCGGTCGACCCACAGGTGCTGCTCTTCGACGAGCCGTTCAGCGCGCTCGACCCGCTGATCCGCCGCGAGATGCAGGAGGAGGTCATCCGGCTGCACCGTGAGGAGCGGCGCACGATGGTCTTCATCACGCACGATCTGAACGAGGCGCTGCGGCTCGGCGACCGGATCGCGCTGATGCGCGACGGCCGGATCGTACAGCTCGGTACGCCGGAGGAGATCGTGGGCCGGCCCGCCGACGCGTACGTACGGGACTTCGTCCGTGACGTACCGCGCGAGCAGGTCATCACCGTGGGGGCCGCGATGCGGCGCGTGACGGCCGGGGACGCGGACTCCGGCCCCGCGCTGGCGCCGACGGCGACCGTCTCCGAGGCCATCGAGGCGGTGGCGCGCTCCGGTGACGCGGCGGCGCGCGTGGTCGACCGGGGCAGACTGCTCGGTGTCGTCGACCGGGAACGGCTGCTGGCGGTGGTGGCGGGGACCGGCATCGCGTCCGGCAGCGGCACCGCGCCCGGCACCGGCAGCGGCACCGCGCCCGGCGGCGGCACCGCGACCGCGACCGACGCCGGTGCCGGTGCCGGTGCCGGTATCGCGAAGGGGCCCGGCCCCGGCGCCGGGTCCCGGCGGGCGGGCCGCCGATGACCGCCGCCTCGCTCTCCACCTCGCCCACCCCGTCCGCACCGCCCCCGCCGCCCGCACGCACCACGTCCACCCCTCCCTCGGGTCCCCCGGGCGGTTCCCCCGCCTCGCTCGCACGGCGGCGAGGCCTCGGCAGGCTCCTGCTGTTCGCGGTGTTCGCCGCCGTGCTCGTACCGCTCGCCCTGACCCGCTGGCCCGGTACCGACTGGCCCGGCGCGCTGACCGTCGATCTGTCGGCCCCGCTCGCCGGCGCGGGCGACTGGATCATCGACAACCGTGACAGCCACCCGGTCTTCCTCTACTTCTTCGGGCACATCAGCAACGCCGTCGTCCTCTCCGTGCGCGCCGTCTATCTGGTGCTGCTCGGCGCCGGCTGGGCGGGAGTGGTCGCGGCGGCCGGGCTGATCGCCTGGCGGGTCGCGGGGGTACGGCTCGCTCTCACCGCGGCGGTGTCGTTCGCCGTCTGCGGACTGCTCGGCATGTGGGTGCCGACCATGCAGACCCTGGCGCTGATGGTCGTGGCGGTCACCGCCTCCGTGGTGCTCGGCGCGCTGCTCGGACTCGCCGCCGGGCTCTCGGACCGCCTGTTCCGTACGCTGCGCCCGCTGCTCGACACCATGCAGGTGCTGCCGGCCTTCGCGTATCTGCTGCCGGTGGTGCTGGTCTTCGGTATCGGCGTCCCGGCGGCGGTCCTGGCGACCGTCGTCTACGCGGCTCCGCCGATGGCCAGGCTCACCGCGCTCGGTCTGCGCGGCGCCGACGGCGGGGTGATGGAGGCCGTCTCCTCGCTCGGGGCGACCGCCCGCCAGCGACTGTTGACGGCGCGGCTGCCGCTCGCCCGCGCGGAACTGCTCCTCGGGCTCAACCAGACGATCATGATGGCGCTCTCGATGGCCGTGATCGCGTCCGTGATCGGCGCCGGAGGGCTGGGCGACCGGGTGTACCAGGCGCTGGCGTCGGTCGACGTGGGCGCCGCGCTGGCGGCGGGCCTGCCGATCGTCCTGCTCGCGGTGGTGCTGGACCGTACGACGGCCGCCGCGGGCGCGGAGTCCGCAGGCCCGGCCGGCGAAGCCAACGCCAACGGCAAGGACAGGAGCGAGGGAACGGCCACGGGCGGGCGGCCCGGTGCCGGACGGCGTCCGCGTACCGGCCCGCTCCGTACCGGCCCGCTCGGCTGGGCGGTCGTCGCCGTCGCCGCCGTGGTGGCCGCCGTCGCGGGACGGTTCGCCGGCCGGCTCTCCTGGCCCGGCACCTGGACCGTCGACCTCGCCGCCCCCGTCAACCGCGCCGTCGACTGGATGACCGGTCATCTCTACTCCGGTGTGCCGGTCGTCGGCGGCACCGCCGACTGGGCCGGCCGTTTCACCACCTGGGTCCTCGACCCGCTCAGGGGCGGGCTCCAGGCCCTGCCCTGGTGGGCCCTGCTGCTCACGGTGGCCGCGCTCGCCCTGCTCATCGGCACCTGGCGCACGGCGCTGACCGCCGTACTCGCCCTCGCCGCCATCGGTGTGCTCGGCGTGTGGGAGCCGTCGCTCGACACGCTCTCCCAGGTCCTCGCCGCCGTCGCGGTCACCCTTGTCATCGGCTTCGCGACGGGGATCGCCGCCGCGCGCAGCTCCAGGGTCGAGGCGCTGCTCCGTCCCGTACTGGACGTCTGCCAGACCCTTCCGCAGTTCGTCTATCTCATCCCGGTGGTCGCGCTCTTCGGGGTCGGGCGCGCTCCGGCGGTCGCCGCCGCCGTCGTGTACGCCCTGCCCGCCGTCGTACGCATCACCACCCAGGGGCTGCGCCAGGTCGACCCGGCCACGCTGGAGTCCGCCCGCTCGCTCGGTGCGACCGCCGGCCAGCAGATGCGTCAGGTCCAACTGCCGCTCGCGGGACCCGCGCTGCGTCTCGCGCTCAACCAGGGAGTCGTCCTGGTGCTCGCCGTCGTCATCATCGGCGGTCTGGTCGGCGGGGGAGCGCTGGGCTACGACATCGTCTTCGGCCTGGCCCAGGGCGACCTGGCGACCGGGCTGGTCGCGGGCGCGGCCATCGTCTGCCTCGGTCTGACACTCGACCGGGTGACCCAGCCCGTGGACCGCAGGAAGGGAGCCTGACATGCCCCGGATCCATCCGCGCGCCGCCGTCCGCGCGCGTGCCCGTCTCCGGGCTCGCGCACGTGTCACCGCCGGCACACGTATCACCGCCCCTGTCCGCGCGCATGCCCGTGCACATGCCCGTGCGCGTACGGCCATGGCCCTCGCCTCGGCGGTCGCCCTGCTGGCGGTCACCGGGTGCGGTGCCGCCGACATGACCCAGCAGGCTTCCCCGTACGCCAACGCCGAGGGCTCGAAGACCGTCACCCTCTCCGTCCAGTCCTGGGTCGGCGCCCAGGCCAATGTGGCCGTGGCGTCCTATCTGCTCGAACATGAACTGGGCTACCGCGTGGACACCGTCCAGGTCGACGAGGTCCCCGCCTGGGACGCCCTCAGCCAGGGCCGGGTCGACGCCATCCTGGAGGACTGGGGCCACCCGGACCAGGAACAGCGCTATGTCGAGGAGAAGGGGACCATCGAGCCCGGCGGCCGGCTGGGCGTCACCGGCCACATCGGCTGGTTCGTACCGACGTACTTCGCCGAGCGGCACCCGGACATCACCGACTGGCGCAACCTCGATCGCTACGCCGACCAGCTCCGCACCCCGGAGAGCGGCGGCAAGGGGCAGCTCCTCGACGGCTCGCCCTCCTATGTCACGAACGACAAGGCGCTGGTCGCCAATCTCGGTCTGGACTACCAGGTCGTCTTCGCGGGTTCGGAGGCGGCGCAGATCACGCAGATCAAGCAGTTCGCCAAGGAGAAGAAGCCCTTTCTCAGCTACTGGTACAAGCCGCAGTGGCTGTTCGAGCAGGTCCCGATGACCGAGGTGAAGCTCCCCGCCTACAAGGAGGGCTGCGACAGCGATCCCGAGAAGGTCGCGTGCGCCTATCCGCACACCCCGCTGCGGAAGTTCCTCAACGCGGACTTCGCGAGGAACGGCGGCGACGCGGCCGCGCTGCTGAAGAACCTCACCTGGACGACCGAGCAGCAGAACGAGGTCGCGCTGATGATCGCGGACCAGAAACTCTCCCCGGAGGAGGCGGCCGGGAAGTGGGTCCGGGCGAACGGTCCGACCTGGCGGAAGTGGCTGCCCTAGGACCTCCGGAGAACCCGGCTCCCCTCTCCGGGGGCTCGACTCCCTTGAGGGCGGGACGGGGCGGAGCAGGGCAGGCCGGGCGCGGCCCCGGCGCCGCCCCCGCGCGGTCAGTGGGCGAACTGGCCCGGTGTGTAGTGGCCGGGGACCATCCGGGTGGACACCCCGAACCGGTTCCAGGCGTTGATCACCGTGATCGCCGCGATGAGCTGGGCCAGCTCGGTGTCGTCGAAGTGCTCAGCGGCCTTCTCGTACACCTCGTCCGGTACGAAACCGTCGGTCAGCACGGTGATCGCCTCGGTCAGCTCGATCGCCGCGATCTCCTTGGGCGTGTAGAAGTGGCGCGACTCCTCCCAGGCGCCGAGCTGGATGACACGCTCCACCGACTCGCCGGCCGCCAGCGCGTCCTTGCTGTGCATGTCGAGGCAGAACGCGCAGTGGTTGAGCTGGGAGGCACGGATCTTGACCAGTTCGAGCAGCGTCGGGTCGACGCCGCGCCGGGCGGCGGCGTCCAGCCGGACCATGGCCTTGTAGACGTCGGGGACCAGCTTGGCCAGGTCCAGTCGCGGGGTGTGTTCGGGGGCGTACCGCTTCGTCTCGTTCTCCGTGTGCGTCTTCTCTGTGTGCGTCGTCATGTCTGCGACGCTACGCCCCGGGTGGCACAGGAGTATGGTCCATTTCCATGAGGGATTCGTGGGCCACTTCCCGGGCGGCTCCTCCGTCGGACGAGGACGGGCCTAGGGGTGTCCCCGGCGTCGATCTCCATCTTGAGCCGCACGGCTCCGGCCTGCGCGCCGGGCTCATGGACGCCCTGCGGGAAGCCGTCCGCACGGGCCGGCTCGCGCCCGGCACCCGGCTGCCGTCCTCCCGCTCGCTCGCCGTCGACCTGGGCGTCGCCCGTAACACCGTGGCCGACGCCTACGCCGAGCTGGTGGCGGAGGGGTGGCTCACCGCCCGGCAGGGCTCGGGGACCCGGGTGGCCCGGCGGGCCGAGCCCCGCAGGCCCGCGCCCGTACCGCCGAGGACCCGGCCGGCCCGTCGCGGGCCCGCCCACAGCCTGCTGCCCGGCTCCCCCGATCTCGCGGCCTTTCCCCGTGCGCGATGGCTCACGGCCGCCCGCCGGGCGCTGACGGCCGCGCCGCACGAGGCCTTCGCCTACACCGATCCCCTCGGCCGGATCGAACTGCGTACGGTCCTCGCCGACTATCTGGCGCGGAGCCGTGGCGTGTACGCGGCGCCGGAACGGATCGTCGTGTGCGCCGGCTTCATCCATGGGCTGATGCTGCTGGGGCGGCTGCTCAAGGCACGGCGGGTGCGGGCGGTGGCCGTCGAGTCCTACGGTCTCGATCTGCACCGGAACGTACTGACCGAGGCGGGGCTGCGGACGCCCGCGCTCGCGATGGACGCGCGCGGCGCCCGCACCGGGGAGCTGGGGGACCTGCCGGACGCGCGGGGCGTCGGCGCCGTACTGCTGACCGCGGCGCACCAGTTCCCCGCCGGGGTGGCGCTCCAGCCCGACCGGCGCGCGGCCGCCGTCGACTGGGCGCGCGCCACGGACGGCCTGATCCTGGAGGACGACTACGACGGCGAGTTCCGGTACGACAGACAACCCGTCGGGGCGCTCCAGGGGCTCGATCCCGAACGGGTGGTGTACCTCGGCACGGCGAGCAAGTCCCTGGCGCCCGGACTGCGGCTCGGCTGGCTGGTCCTGCCCGAGGAACTGGTCGGCGAGGTGAGCGCGGCGAAGGGCGGGGTGGACTGGGCGTCGAGCAGCCTCGATCAGCTCACGCTTGCGGAGTTCATCGCCTCGGGCGCGTACGACCGTCATGTCCGCTCGATGCGGCTGCGCTACCGGCGCCGCCGCGACCAGCTCGTGGCCGCGCTGGCGGACCGTGCCCCGGGGTGCAGGGTGACCGGGATCGCGGCCGGTCTCCACGCCGTCGTCGAACTGCCGCCGGGCACCGAGCGGTCGGTCGTCGAGGCCGCCGTCTGGCAGGGGCTGGCGGTGTACGGCATGGACCGCTTCCGGCATCCGTCCGTCCCGCCGGGCCCCGACGCCCTGGTGGTCGGTTACGCCACGCCGTCGGACAGCGCGTGGCCGGGCGCGCTGGACGCGCTGTGCCGGGTGCTGCCATGACCGTTGACAGCCCCCGGCCCCGGCCCCCCGGCCCCGGCCCCCCGGCCCCCGAGCCCCGGCCCCCGGCCCCCGGCCGCCGTGCGGTGGCGGTCGACAGCTTTCGGGGCCCGAATTAGGATGATCAGTACGGCATCGCGTGTCGGTCACCGTCCGGGTGAGGCATGGAGGTGCCCGTGAGTTTGCCTTACGGAGGCATTCCACAGTGTCGATCAAGCTGAATCACACCATCATCCACTCCCGGGACAACCGGGAGTCCGCCGAATTCCTGGCCCACATCCTGGACCTTCCGGTCGGGAGCGAGTGGGGCCCGTTCATCCCCGTCGAACTGAGCAACGGCGTGACCCTCGACTTCGCGGCCATACCGCCGGAGTCGATCGTCCCGCAGCACTACGCCTTCCTGGTCAGCGAGGAAGACTTCGACGGAATCTTCCGGCGCATCCAGGACAAGGGCGTCACGTTCTACGCCGATCCGCACCAGAAGCACCCGGGCGAGATCAACCACAACGACGGCGGGCGGGGCGTGTACTTCATCGACCCCGTCGGTCACGCCATGGAAGCCATCACCCGCCCCTACGGAGGCGGCGAAAGCTAGCCGAAAAGCCGGCAGCGGCTTTCCAGCGGCTTCCAGCAGCTTTCCAGCGGCTTCCAGCGGCCCCGGGGGCGGCGGTTCCACCGCCCCCGGGGCTCGCCGGGAAGGCACCACCCCTTCGATGAACACGAGTGGCCAATTACTGTGGAGGGGCGGTCGGAAACCGACCGCTCGGCACACAACCGGCTCACGCACCACGAGTTCAGGTCCACGGGGGAGGGCGGCGTATGTCCGCGCGGCAGCGAAGGCTGAGGTCGAGCACGGTCGTGCTCGGCGGTATGGGGCTTCTGGCGATCACGATCACATCCTGTGGCTCGGAGCCCGACAAACGGTGCGCCGACCGGAGCACCCGGGAGACGCTGCCCAGCTCCCGGTGCGAGAGCGGGGGCGGTTCGTACTACTACGGCGGGTCCAGCACGAAGGGCAAGGTCGAAGGAGGCAGCTTCGACAAGTCGGCCGTCGACCGCGGCGGCTTCGGCTGCTCCGGCTCCGGCGGTGGCTGAATGACCCGCGCGGCCCCGGTGATCCGCCGCTCCACCGCCCCGGTGATCTGCTGATGCAACGTCACACCATCGAACCACGCCCCGGCTGGCAGCAGACCGTCGAGGAACAGGGCGTGGTCTATCCGCTCACCCGCCACCCGGACGGAACCCTCCGTCCGTACTGGGACGAGAGCGCCTACTACACGTTCACCCTGCCCGAGGTGGAGGCCCTCGAAGAGGCCGTCGAGGAACTGCACGCCCTCTGTCTGGGCGCCGCCGCGCACATCGTGGAGCGGGGCCGGTTCGCCGAGCTGGGGATCACCGACCCCCGACTGGCCGAGCTGATAGCCGAGTCCTGGCGGCGCCGCGCCGAACTGCCCTCCATCTACGGCCGGTTCGATCTGCGCTACGACGGCACGGGCCCGGCCAAGATGCTGGAGTACAACGCCGACACCCCCACCTCACTGGTCGAGGCCGCGAGCGCGCAGTGGTTCTGGATGGAGGACCGGTTCCCCCACGGGGACCAGTGGAACTCCCTCCACGAACGCCTGGTCGCCGCCTGGAAACGGCAGGCCGGCCTGCTGCCGCCGGGCCCCGTCCACTTCGCCCACTCCGACGGGGACGAGCTGGGCGAGGATCTGATGACCGTGGCCTATCTGCGGGAGACCGCGGCACAGGCCGGTCTCGCCACGGAGGCGCTCTCGGTCGAGGAGATCGGCTGGGACCGGCTCGCCGGCCGTTTCGTCGACGACCGGCTGCGCTTCATCCGTAGCTGCTTCAAGCTCTATCCGTGGGAGTGGCTGACCACGGACCGGTTCGGGCCGTACGTACGGGACACCCTCGACAACGGCGGCGGCACCGGCACCACCTGCTGGATCGAGCCCGCCTGGAAGATGCTCCTGTCCAACAAGGCGCTGCTCGCGATCCTCTGGGAGCTCCACCCGGGTCATCCCCATCTGCTCCCCGCCTATCTCGACGGTCCCCGCGAACTCGCCTCGTCGCGCGGCTATGTCGCCAAGCCCCTGCTCGGCCGCGAGGGCGCCGGGGTCACCGTCCATGAGGCCGGCCGGACGCCGGTGACACGGGACGAGGCCTGCTGCTACCAGGAGCTGGCCCCGCTGCCGGACTTCGACGGCAACCGTGTGGTGCTCGGCGCGTGGGTCGTCGAGGACGAGGCGGCGGGGCTCGGTATCCGGGAGTCGTCGGGCCTCATCACGGACGAGTACGCCCGCTTCCTGCCCCATGTGATCCTCTAGACCGGACCCGGCCGGACCCGGCCGACCCGGGCCGCGTCACCGCCGTGCGGCCCGGCGCAGGTCGGGCCGGGCCGGACCGGGGGCGCGCCGGTCCAGGTCAGACCCGGGCCGGCCGGTCCAGGTCAGACCCGGGCCGGCCGGTCCAGGTCAGGCCCGGGGGTCAGGAGGCGGCCCCGGGCCGGTCGTCCGCCAGTACCGCCCGCAACTGGTCCAGGCCCCAGTCCAGGTCCTCCTTGCTGATCACCAGCGGCGGAGCGATCCGGATCGTGGATCCGTGGGTGTCCTTCACCAGCACCCCCCGCTCCATCAGCCGCTCCGAGATCTCCCGGCCCGTCCCGCGCGACGGCACGACATCCACCCCGGCCCACAGCCCGCGGCCCCGTACGGCCGCCACGGCCCCGCCGCCCACCAGCAGCCCCAGCTCATGGTGGAGATGGTCGCCCAGCTCCGCCGCCCGCTGCTGGAACTCACCGGTCCGCAGCATCTCGATGACCTCCAGCGCCACCGCGCAGGCGAGCGGATTGCCGCCGAACGTCGAACCGTGCTCACCCGGGTGGAACACCCCGAGCACCTCGGCCGAGGACACCACCGCCGACACCGGCACCACCCCGCCGCCCAGGGCCTTGCCGAGGACATACATGTCGGGGACCACGCCCTCGTGCTCGCACGCGAACGTCCTCCCCGTGCGGCCCAGGCCCGACTGGATCTCGTCCGCGACGAAGAGCACGTTCCGCGCCCGGGTCATCTCCCGCACCCCGGCCAGATAGCCCGCGGGCGGGACCAGCACCCCCGCCTCGCCCTGGATCGGCTCCAGCAGCACCGCCACGGTGTTCTCCGTCATCGCCGCGCCCAGCGCCGTGAGATCCCCGTACGGAACGATCTCGAACCCCGGTGTGTACGGTCCGTAGTCCGCGCGTGCCTCGCTGTCCGTGGAGAAGCTGACGATGGTGGTCGTACGCCCGTGGAAGTTGCCGGCCGCCACGATGATCTTCGCCATCCCGTCCGGCACGCCCTTGACGCGGTACCCCCACTTCCTTGCGGTCTTCACGGCGGTCTCCACCGCCTCCGCCCCCGTGTTCATCGGCAGCACCATCTCCATGCCGCACAGCTCGGCCAGCCGGGCGCAGAACTCGGCGAACCGGTCGTGGTGGAAGGCGCGGGACGTCAGGGTCACCCGCTCCAGTTGTGCCGTGGCGGCGTCGATGAGTCTTCTGTTGCCATGACCGAAGTTGAGAGCCGAGTACCCGGCGAGCATGTCGAGGTAGCGCCGCCCCTCGACATCCGTCATCCACGCGCCCTCGGCCGAGGCGACGACGACGGGCAGCGGGTGGTAATTGTGCGCACTGTGGGCCTCCGCCGAGGCGATGGCACTCTCCGTTGTCGACACGGTCTCTCCGATCGGTCAGGACAAGCTGTCCGGCGTGGGCGGGGCGACGCCCCACTTTCTATCGTCGCTCACCGGGTGGGGGAAGAAACCTTGCACCCGGCGTGCCCCGGCGGACAGTCCTCGCGGCGGGGGGCGCACGGTGGTACTCGTCCCGTCGGCCCCCCTGCGTACCGGCCGGGGCGCAAGGGTGAGCCCTCCACGGAGATCCGTTCCCCGGCTGTCGGTCGCACCTGAGAGAATGGTGGGCATGGCATCTGATCGTCCCCGCGCGCTCTCCGGGATCCAGCCCACCGCAGGCTCGTTCCATCTCGGGAACTACCTCGGTGCGGTGCGCCAGTACGTGGCGCTGCAAGAGACCCACGACGCCTTCTACATGGTCGTGGACCTGCACGCGATCACCGTTCCGCAGGACCCCGCGGAGCTGCGCGCCAATACGCGCCTCGCCGTGGCGCAGCTTCTCGCCGCCGGTCTCGACCCGCGGCGCTGCACGCTCTTCGTCCAGAGCCATGTGCCCGAACACGCCCAGCTCGCCTGGGTGATGAACTGCATCACCGGCTTCGGCGAGGCCTCCCGGATGACGCAGTTCAAGGACAAGTCGGCCAAGCACGGCGCGGACCGCGCCACGGTCGGCCTCTTCACCTATCCGATCCTCCAGGTCGCGGACATCCTGCTCTACCAGGCCAACTCCGTGCCGGTCGGTGAGGACCAGCGCCAGCACGTCGAGCTGACCCGCGATCTCGCCGAGCGTTTCAACACCCGCTTCGGTCCGACGTTCACGGTCCCCGCGCCGCACATCGTCAAGGAGGTCGCGAAGATCTACGACCTCCAGGACCCGACGATCAAGATGAGCAAGTCGGCGTCGACGCCCAAGGGCCTGGTCAATCTGCTCGACGAGCCGAAGACCACCGCGAAGAAGATCAGGAGCGCGGTCACCGACACGGGCACGGAGATCCTCTTCGACCCCGCGGCCAAGCCGGGCGTGAGCAATCTGCTCACCATCTACTCCACGCTCACGGACACACCCGTCGCGGAGCTGGAGCGGAAGTACGCGGGCCAGGGCTACGGCGCGCTGAAGACGGACCTGGCGGAGGTCGTGGTCGACTTCGTCACCCCCTTCAGGACCCGCACCCAGGAGTATCTGGACGACCCGGAGACGCTGGACTCGATCCTGGCGGAGGGCGCGGAGAAGGCCCGCGCCGTCGCCGCCGAGACCCTGGCCCAGACGTACGACAGAGTCGGCTTCCTGCCCGCCAAGCACTGAGGGCGGGCGCTGTCCCGCCCTCACCGCTCGCCAGGCGGCACCGCTCGCCCGGCCCCGACGGCCGTGTGCCGCCGGCCCGTGGCCGCGCCGCGGAAGCGCCCCGAGGGGCCGGCGGTGGCCCACGGACGGCGGTTCCGTCCGTCGGTCGGCGTACGCGGAGAGGCGAGCGCTGGCCAGCCGGCCGGTGCGACCGTCACACTGGCGGACGGTGGCACCGCTGCATCACCACCCGACACACGGACGACACACGGACTGAGGAGAACGACGTGGGGACCGTAACGCTCGGCGTTTCGATCGCGGTCCCGGAGCCGTACGGCAGCCTGATCCAGGAGCGGCGTGCGGGCTTCGGTGATCCCGCCGCGCACGGCATCCCCACGCATGTCACGCTGCTGCCGCCCACCGAGGTCGAGGCGTCCGCGCTGCCCTCGATCGAGGCGCATCTCGCCTCGGTCGCGTCGGCGGGCAGGCCCTTCCCGATGCGTCTCTCCGGTACGGGCACGTTCCGCCCGCTCTCCCCGGTCGTCTTCATCCAGGTGGTGGAGGGCGCGTCGGCCTGCACCTGGCTCCAGAAACGGGTCCGGGACAGCTCGGGACCGCTCGTCCGCGAACTCCAGTTCCCGTACCACCCCCATGTGACCGTGGCGCACGGTATCGCCGAGGAGGCGATGGACCGGGCGTACGAGGAGCTGTCGGAGTACGGCGCGGCCTGGAGCTGCACCTCCTTCGCCCTCTACGAGCAGGGCACCGACGGGGTGTGGCGCATGCTGCACGAGTACGCGTTCGGCGGGGACGGCGAGGACATGCCGGTGCCGTGCCGGACCACCCCCGCCGGCCAGGACACGGACACCCCCGCCGACCCGAGTGCTCCCGTCGACCGGAGCACCTTGAGGCTGTGAGGCCCGAAGCCCTGAGCCCGCCGCAGCCCTGAGCCCCGCGACATCCTGAGCCCCGCGACATCCTGAGCCTCCGACGCCCGGGGGAACCTGAGACGGGCTCAGACCGGGAGCCTGCGGAACAGCGGACGCGGGAGATGCCGCAGCGCCGACATCACCACCCGCAGCGCTCCCGGCACCCACACCGCCTCCGAGCGCCGCCGCAGCCCCAGCTCGATCGCCGCCGCCACCGCGTCGGGCGTGGTGGCCAGGGGCGTCCGCTCGTGTCCGGCCGTCTTCCCCGACCGTACGAAGCCGGGCCGCACGGTCATCACCTGCACCCCCGTGCCCTGCATGGCGTCCCCGAGCCCCTGGGTGAACACATCGAGGCCCGCCTTGCTCGACCCGTAGATGAAGTCCACGCGGCGGGCGCGCTCGCCGGCCACCGACGAGAGCACCACCAGTGAGCCGTGCCCCTGTGTCTGCAACGCGCCCGCGCACACCAGTCCGGCCGAGACCGCGCCGGTGTAATTGGTCTGCGCGACCCGGACCGCCGCGAGCGGGTCGGCCTCGTCGTGCGCCTGATCGCCGGGGATCCCGAACGCGAGCAGCACCATGTCGATGTCGCCCTCCGCGAAGACCTTCCCCAGCGTCTCCGGGTGGGAGCCGGGATCCAGGGCGTCGAAGGCGACGGTACGGACCTCCGCGCCGAGGCGACGCAGACGCTCGGCCGAGGTGTCCAGGGCGGGGGAGGGGCGGCCCGCGAGCCAGACCGTACGCGTACGGCGGGCGATCAGCCGGCGTGCGGTGGCGAGGCCGATCTCCGACGTACCGCCGAGGATGAGCAGGGACTGCGGGATGCCGAAGGCGTCCTTCACGGTGATCGCTCCTTGGAAGCGCGGAACAGATGAAGACGGTGGTGACCGTATCGCCCTGTACGGCATTCTTTGTCACCTTTCCTTGCGTTCTCGTATGAATGGGTGGCCGCGGATGTGTGCCGCTGGTTCACCGGTGACGGGGTAGGTCTTCCACCATGGACTGGCTGAAGAAGATCCCGGTCGTCGGGCCGTTGATCGGTCCGCTCGTGGACCGGCTGGCGCGGACCCATGTCTGGCGTTCGTACGAGACGATGGACCGGGTCCACTGGACGCGGCTGGCCGCCGCCATCACCTTCACCAGCTTCGTCGCGCTCTTCCCGCTGATCACCGTGGGCGCGGCGGTCGGTGCCGCGCTGCTCAGCGCGGACCAGCTCGAACGGGTCAAGCAGAGCGCCGAGAAGCAGGTGCCCGGTATCTCCGGCCAACTCGACATCGACTCGCTGGTGGCCAACGCCGGCACGGTCGGGGTGGTGGCCGGTGCGCTGCTGCTCTTCACCGGCATCGGCTGGATCGGCTCGATGCGCGACTGTCTGCGCGCCGTCTGGGAGCTGGACGACGCCGACGAGGGCAACCCGTTCGTGCTCAGGGCCAAGGACGCGGTGGTGCTCCTCGGCCTCGGCGCGGTCGGGCTCGCCTCGCTCGGTGCCTCCACCTTCGGCTCCACGGCCATCGGCTGGACGGCCGCGCGGCTGGGCATCCCCGAGGGCGGGGCGGGCGGGGTGGTGCTCCAGACCGCCGCCCTGCTGATGGCGGTCGTGGCCGACTTCCTGATCCTGCTGTACGTGCTGACGCTGCTGCCCCAGGTGCAGCCGCCGCGCCGCCGGCTCTTCGTCGCCGCGCTCATCGGCGCCGTCGGCTTCGAACTGCTCAAGCTGCTGATCGGCGGCTATATCAAGGACGTGGCGGCGAAGAGCACCTATGGCGCGTTCGGGGTGCCGGTCGCGCTGCTGCTGTGGATCAATTTCACGGCGAAGCTGCTGCTGTTCTGCGCCGCCTGGACGGCGACCCCGAGCAAGGACGCCCCGGCCGGTGCGTCGGCCGGCGACACCCCCGATAAAGACACCGACGACACCGACGGCACCGACGGCCCTGACGACACTGACGCCCCCGATGACCCCGGCGACCGGGAGGACCGGGACCGCTACGGCGGTGCTACTCGCGCGGACGTCGCCGGACGAGGTCGGGGAGCGGCCAGCGCCGGTTGACCAGATACGCCCCGCCGCCCAGCACGATCAGCGCGCCGCCGGTCAGCGCGAGAGCGGTCCCGACCCCGCCCGTGCTCCCGCTGTTCGCGGCGGCGAGCGGCTCGGCCTGACCGGTGACCTTCACCGAGTCGGCGCCCACCGGGGTGGGGGTCGGTGACGCGCCCGTCACCGCCGACTTCGGCGGCACCAGCACTCCGACCGGCTTCACCTTGCCCGCCGCCGCGAAGCCCCAGTCCAGCAGGCGTGTCGTCTCCTGGTAGACCGCCTGGCCCTCGTGGGAGGACGGGTTCATGACCGTGACCAGCAGCACGCGGCCGTTCCGCTCGGCGACCCCCGTGAAGGTCGCGCCCGCGTGGGTGGTGTTGCCGTTCTTCACGCCCGCGATGCCCTTGTAGGGGGCGATGCCGGGGGCGCCGGTGAGCAGCCGGTTGGTGTTCTGGATCTCGAAGAACTCGCGCCTCGGCTTCCCCTTCTTGTCCTTCTCCGGCTTCTCGCCCTTCTTCGGCTTGATCGGCTCTCCGGGGAACTTGGCCGTCGCGGTCGCGCAGTACTCGCGGAAGTCCTTCTTCTGGAGGCCGGAGCGGGCGATCAGGGTGAGGTCGTACGCGCTGGAGACCTGGCCCGGCTCGTCGTAGCCGTCGGGCGAGACGACATGTGTGTCGAGCGCCTGGAGCTCCTCGGCGTGCGCCTGCATGTCCCGCACGGTCGCCGCGACACCGTTGTTCATCGCCGCGAGCACATGGACGGCGTCGTTCCCCGAGCGCAGGAACACCCCGAGCCAGAGATCGTGGACGGTGTAGCTGAGGTTCTCCTTGACCCCGACCAGGCTGCTGCCCGCGCCCACGGGCTCCAGGTCCTTGGGCGCCACCTTGTACGACTTGTTCTTGGGGAGCTTGGGCAGCAGCGTGTCCGCGAAGAGCATCTTCAGCGTGGAGGCCGGCGGCAGCCGCCAGTGGGCGTTGTGCGCGGCCAGCACCTCGCCCGATTCCGCGTCCGCGACGATCCAGGACCGGCCGCTCAGCTTCTTGGGCAGGACGGGGGCGCCGGACCCGAGATTCACCTGGGTGCCCGCCTTGCCGAGCTTGGCCCCGCCGACCGTCGACATCTTGGCCGGCGGCCGGGGCTCTTTGTCGGGCCTCTTCGGCTTGCTGTCCGCCGACGCGGGCACGGCGGTCAGAATGGGCAGCAATGCGGCGGCGATGACCGTCAATGCGGTCTTTTTCAAAGCGGACACGATCGGAAACGTACATTGCGACGACATCAATTCCGACACCGGCGGGGTGAACCGCCGCTCCCTCCGCCGAACCGGCCCAACGTCCTGCGCCCGCGGCCGGACTTCGGCCCGAGCCCGCCGCCCGGCGCCGGCACTCCAGGGACCCCGTTGCCGCCCCCCGGGGAACGACGGTGATACTGAATCCATGAAGCTCAGCCGCCCCGTGTCCTGGTTCCTGCTCGTGTTCGGGGTGTGGAGCTGGTTCATCTGGATCACTTTCGTCAAGAACCTCTGGCAGGACGGGAGCGGACTCGCTTTCGACGACGCCGGTGAGCCGACGGGTTATTTCTGGGTGCACCTGCTGCTCGCCGTCGTGTCCTTCCTTCTGGGGACGGCCGTGGGCGCGATCGGGTTCCGTGGCGTACGCGCGCTGAGGCGCGAACGGCTCCAACGACTCCAATAACTCCAATAACTCCAATAACTCCAACAAACAAGGACAGGGATAGGGGGACCGTTCGTGGTCGTCGTGGTCATTCTGACGGTGCTCGCCTCCGTGGCGCTGGTCGTCGCGGCGCACTGGTACGTGTGGCGGCGTCTGGTGCGTGACACGACAGAGGGGAAGGGTACGGCCCGCAGGCTGGGTACCGTCGCCCTTGTCGTTCTGCCGTTACTGACCGTCGTGGGTGTGGGTGTGGGGCGGTCCGACACCCCCTTCCTGCTCCAGCAGGTGCTCGCCTGGCCGGCCTATATGTGGCTGGCGGTGCTGCTGTATCTGGTCCTGGCCCTGGTGGTGGGTGAGGCCGTGCGGCCCCTGCTCCGGCGGCTGACGGACCGGCGGGAGACCGCCCGCGAGCCCGCGCCGGACCTGGTCGCCGTGGGCACCGCGTCCGCGCCCGTGTCCACGGGCGTATCCACGGCCGGAGGCACCTCCACGGCCGAGGCGCCGGCGCGGGCGGGGGCGGCCCGTACGGCATCGTCGGCATCGGCTGCTTCCTCCGCGTCGTCAGCGTCCTCCGCGTCGTCAGCGTCGTCCGCGTCGGGGCCCGCGAGCGGGGCCATATCCGACGGTCCGCCGGACGCCCCGTCCTCCCGTCCCGACACGGTCTCCGTCCCCTCCCCCTCCCGCCGGCTCTTCGTCTCGCGTGTCGTCGGCGGCGCCGCCGCGACCGCCGCGCTCGCCACGGTCGGTTACGGCACCTACGGCGTGATGCGCGGCCCCCGGATCAAGCGCGTCACCGTACCGTTGGCCCGGCTTCCGCGCAGCGCCCACGGTTTCCGTATCGCCGTCGTCAGCGACATCCATCTCGGCCCGATCCTGGGCCGCGCCCACGCCCAGCGGATCGTCGACACCATCAACTCGGCCGGCCCCGACCTGATCGCCGTCGTGGGAGACCTGGTGGACGGCAGCGTCGAGGATCTGGGTCCCGCGGCGGAGCCGCTGGCCGGTCTGGAGGCCCGGCACGGGGCGTTCTTCGTCACCGGCAACCACGAGTACTTCTCGGGCGCCGACGCCTGGGTCGACCATGTGCGCGAGCTGGGGCTGCGGCCGCTGGAGAACGAGCGCGTGGAGATCCCCGGCTTCGATCTGGCCGGGGTCAACGATGTCGCGGGCGAGAGCGAGGGCGCGGGACCCGACTTCGCGAAGGCGCTCGGCGACCGCGACCGGACCAGGGCCTCCGTACTCCTCGCCCATCAGCCCGTCGTCATCGACGACGCCGTACGCCACGGTGTGGACCTCCAGCTCTCCGGACACACCCACGGCGGTCAGCTCTGGCCGGGCAGCTACCTCGCGGAGCTGGCCAACCCGACCGTGGCGGGTCTGGAACGGTACGGCGACACCCAGCTCTACGTGTCGCGCGGCGCCGGAGCCTGGGGCCCACCGGTCCGGGTCGGAGCCCCCTCCGACATCACCCTCGTACAGCTCGCATCCCGCCAGGCGTAAGAACGCCCCTCGGAGGAGCCGGCCCCGGCTTCCCGAGGGGTTCCGCCGGCTGGCGGCTCGACGCTGTGAAGACGCCGGCCGGCGGCTCCCGCATCCTCGAGGCCGCCCCGGCGGGCGGCCCGAGACCCGCCCCGGGGCGCCGGGGCGTCAGGTTGGTTTCGGGGGGGTCGGTTCCTGCGGGTTGGTTCTTGTCTTGCGTGAGGCCGCCGCTTCCGCCATGCCCGGCAGGAAGTCCGTGAACAGTTCGTGCACATCGCGTACGAGCGGGCGCAGGACGCGGAACCGGGAGAGGGCGACGCCTCGGGCGGTCAGCAGGGCGCCGCGTTCCGCCAGTTTGCGGCTGCGGGCGCTGTTCTCCGAGCGGTCGAAGACCCAGTAGAGGACCAGCCCCATCTGGGAGAGCCACATCAACTCGGGCAGTATGTCGGCCAGTTCGTCCGCGACCTTGGCCTTGGAACCGGCCAGTGCCTCGCGGTGGACGGCGATGGCGGCGTCCCGGGCGTGTTCCGACTCGGGGGAGAAGGGGCTCAGCGGGCTCTCGGGGTCCGCCGCGTTCTTGAAGAACTGCGCGGCGAACTCGTGGTACGGCGCGGCGATGTCGAGCCAGACCTTCAGCACCCCCGCCATCCGGGCCTCCAGATCGGTCTCGTGGTCCAGCACGGACCGGACCGCCACCCGGTGTTCGGCGGCGATCCGGTCGTAGAAGCCCTGGACGAGGTGTTCCTTGGACGAGAAGTAGTAGTACGCGTTCCCCACGGAGACCCCGGCCTCCTGGGCGATGGCCCGCATGGTCGTCCTGTCGTAACCGCGCTCCTGGAAGAGCCGCAGCGCGGTTTCGAGGATGAGCGTGCGGGTCTGCTCGCTCTTGGGAGCGGGGGCCCGGGAGGCTCCGGCGGCCCTGGACGCCGCCCCCGGAACCCTCGTGGCCTTCGCGGCCCTGGTGTCCTGCGCGTCTGTCACGGCGTTCTCGTCCTTCACAGTGCCCGAGCCTAATGTGACGGGGCGGGCACCTCGCACGCCCCGGCGCAGGGCGACGCCGTCAGTTCCCGGTACTTCGCGGCGGCGAGCACCGTGACCTTGGCGAAGGGAGCGCCGGCCGGGGTGGCCAGCCAGTGGGCCTTGGGCCGGTGCTCGGCCAGTGCCCAGAGACAGACGATCCAGGCGGCCGTCCCCCGGTAGATCTGGCCGCCGTCACCGATGACGGTGATCTCCTTCAGCGTGGACCCGTGGTCGAGGTCCGGGTACCGCCGCCGGGCCTCCCGCGAGGCGGCGGGCACCAGGTCCAGCGGTACGAGCTGGGGCTGCCGCAGCAGCCACTGCCGCAGATGGACACAGAGCGGGCACCGCGCGTCGTACAGCACGGTCAAGCTCCGCACGGGCGTACGGACTCCGGCCCTCGTCATGGCCGCTCACACCCCGGCGGCCGGGGTGGCCCACGGTCCGGGGCCCTTGCCAGCGGGTCCTGTCCAGCCCTGCGGCGGCACCGGCGGCCGCTGCTCGCGCTCCATGAGTCCGCGCCGGCGGATCTTGTTGAGTACGTACACATTGCCGAGGTGCATCACCCCGAGGACGAGCAGCACCACCCCGGTCTTCACCGAGAGCGCCTCGAAGAGCCCCCTGGCGTTCGCGACGGCGTCGGCGTTCTTGAGGTAGAGCGCGACGAAGCCCAGGTTGACCAGATAGAAGCCGACCACCAGCAGATGGTTGACGGCGTCCGCGAGCTTCTCGTTCCCCTGGAGCACATCGGCGAGGAACACCCGCCCGTTCTTGCTCAGCGTCCGGGCCACCCACATGGTCAGCGCCACGCTGATCAGCAGGTAGACCACATACGCGACAACAGTGAGGTCCATCCCCCACCCTCCCTTTGAACGTGTTCAAAAGCTGGTGTCATGGACTGTAGACCTCTTTTTGAACATGTTCAAGCGAGGTGGGCGCGGTGCGCGGACGGCCAACGCCGGGAGGCGGGAGGGGACTTCGGGCGCCCGTACGGCACGACAGCGCCCCCTGACGCGACATGGCGTCAGGGGGCGGGGGAAACGCGGGGAGGAGTCCGGTGCCGGAGCGGGTCAGGCGCCGGCCGGCCTCACAGGTGGCTCAGCGAACGGGCGTAGTTGAGCTGGCCCATGACGACGTGGAAGGCGCCCGGATGGGTCGCCGGGATCATCGTCGAATGGTGCGTGCCCCCGCTGGTCACGGAGACCTGGATGAAGCCGGTGGTGGTCTTCTCCTTCATCAGCAGGAAGAGCAGACCGACCAGACAGAAGAGGAAGAAGACGATCGCCAGGACGATCGCGTACGCCGGGATCTTCTCCTCCGTACGGGACAGGTCCGTCGCGTTCCAGACGGCGCCCCTGAGCGGCAGCGTGCCCGACGGCGTGACGATCGAGTCGTTCAGCACGGTGATGTCACCGATCGACACCAGCGGGGTGCCGCCGCCCCCGGTCGGTACGGGGTACGGAGCGCTCGGATAGCCGTAGCCGGGCGGGGGAGTGGACCCGGGGGCGGGGTGGCCGTAGCCGGGCACCGTGCCCGGACGGCCGTCGATCAGCGTCGGATTGGGGAAGTCGTACTCCGGGGTGCCCGGCGCTCCGGTGGCTCCCGGCCCGGGGCCCGGCGACTGCGGCGGCGGCCCCCATGTGTACTCCCCGTCCGCGTACGGATTCGGCTCGGTCATCTCTCCCCGCTTCCCGTGGTCCCGAATGCACCTCCGATCCTGGCACACCAAGGGCCCGCTCCTGTATGGCCTTCCTACAGAAACGGGCCCTCGAAAACGGTGCGTCCGCGACCGGCACGGTCAGGGGCGGCGCACGGTCAGAAGCGACGCGTGATCAGCGCGCGCTTGACCTCCTGGATCGCCTTGGTGACCTCGATACCGCGCGGGCAGGCGTCCGTGCAGTTGAACGTCGTGCGGCAACGCCACACACCGTCCTTGTCGTTGAGGATCTCCAGACGCTGCTCCGCGGCCTCGTCACGCGAGTCGAAGATGAAGCGGTGCGCGTTCACGATCGCGGCGGGACCGAAGTACTGGCCGTCGTTCCAGAAGACCGGGCAGGACGAGGTGCACGCCGCGCACAGGATGCACTTGGTGGTGTCGTCGAAACGCTCACGGTCCTCGGCGGACTGGAGCCGCTCGCGCGTGGGCTCGTTGCCGCTGGTGACCAGGAAGGGCATCACGTCGCGGTAGGCCTGGAAGAACGGCTCCATGTCCACGATCAGGTCCTTCTGGACCGTGAGCCCCTTGATGGGCTCGACCGTGATCGGCTTGTCCGGGTTGATGTCCTTGATCAGCGTCTTGCACGCCAGCCGGTTACGGCCGTTGATCCGCATCGCGTCCGAGCCGCAGATGCCGTGCGCGCAGGAGCGCCGGAAGGTCAGCGAGCCGTCCAGTTCCCACTTGATCTTGTGGAGACCGTCGAGCACCCGCTCCTTGGGGTCGATGTCGATCTGGAAGTCCTGCCACTGGGCCTCGTCGGAGACCTCGGGGTTGAAGCGGCGGATCCGGAACGTGACCGTGATGTACGGGGAGGCGGCGGACTCCGCCTCGACCTTGTCCAGTACGGGGGTTGCCATCAGTACTTACGCTCCATCGGCTGGTAGCGGGTCTGGACGACCGGCTTGTAGTCGAGACGGATGGACTCGTTGCCGTCGTCGCCGACCTCGCGGTACGCCATGGTGTGGCGCATGAAGTTCACGTCGTCACGGTTGGGGAAGTCCTCGCGGTAGTGACCGCCGCGGGACTCCTTGCGGGCGAGCGCGGACACGGCCATCACCTCGGCCAGATCGAGCAGGTTCCCCAGCTCGATGGCCTCCAGCAGATCCGTGTTGAAACGCCGGCCCTTGTCCTGGATGGACACGTTCAGATAGCGCTCGCGCAGCTCGCCGATCTTCTCGACGGCCGTCTTGATGGTCTGCTCCGTACGGAACACCATCACATTGGCGTCCATGCACTCCTGGAGCTCCAGCCGCAGCGCGGCGACCTTCTCCTTGCCGGTGGACGCGCGCAGCCGTTCGACCTGGGCCTCGACCTGGGCCGCCGGGTTCTCGGGCAGCTCGGCGTAGTCGCTCTTCGCGGCGTACGCGGCGGCGGCGATACCGGAGCGGCGGCCGAAGACATTGATGTCCAGCAGCGAGTTGGTGCCGAGCCGGTTGGCGCCGTGCACCGAGACGCACGCGACCTCGCCGGCCGCGTACAGACCGGGGACGACCGTCGTGTTGTCGGCGAGGACCTCGCCCTCGACATTGGTCGGGATGCCGCCCATGGCGTAGTGCGCGGTCGGCTGGATCGGGATCGGGTCCGTGTACGGCTCGATGCCCAGATACGTGCGGGCGAACTCGGTGATGTCGGGCAGCTTGGCGTCGAGCTGCTCCGGCGGCAGGTGGGTGAGGTCCAGATAGACGTGGTCGCCCTCGGGACCGCAGCCGCGGCCCTCGCGGATCTCCGTGTAGATGGACCGGGAGACGACATCGCGGGAGGCGAGGTCCTTCATGACGGGCGCGTACTTCTCCATGAAGCGCTCGCCGTCCTTGTTGCGCAGGATGCCGCCCTCACCGCGGGCGCCCTCCGTCAGCAGGATGCCCATGCGCCAGATGCCCGTCGGGTGGAACTGGAAGAACTCCATGTCCTCCAGCGGCAGCCCGCGCCGGTAGCAGGCGGCCTGGCCGTCACCGGTCAGGGTGTGCGCGTTGGAGGTCACCTTGAAGAACTTGCCGGTGCCGCCGGAAGCGTAGATGACCGCCTTCGCCTGGAAGACATGGATCTCGCCGGTGGCCAGCTCGTACGCGACCACCCCGGCGGACGTCTTGACGCCGTCGACCTCGGTGATGAGCTGGTCCAGGACGTAGAACTCGTTGAAGAACTCCACGCCCTCCTTGACGCAGTTCTGGTACAGCGTCTGGAGGATCATGTGGCCCGTGCGGTCAGCGGCGTAGCAGGACCGGCGGACCGGGGCCTCGCCGTGGTTGCGGGAGTGGCCGCCGAAGCGGCGCTGGTCGATGGTGCCGTCCGGGGTGCGGTTGAACGGCAGGCCCATCTTCTCCAGGTCGAGGACCGCGTCGATGGCCTCCTTCGCCAGGATCTCGGCGGCGTCCTGGTCGACCAGGTAGTCACCGCCCTTGACCGTGTCGAAGGTGTGCCACTCCCAGTTGTCCTCCTCCACGTTGGCGAGCGCGGCGGCCATACCGCCCTGCGCGGCGCCCGTGTGGGACCGGGTCGGGTAGAGCTTCGTCAGCACTGCGGTACGGCTGCGCTTGGTCGACTCGATGGCCGCGCGCATACCGGCGCCACCGGCGCCGACGATGACGGTGTCGTACTTATGGATCTTCATATGAGTCTCGTCAGCCCCGGCTTTAGCGGATGTTCGGGTCGAAGGTGAAGATCACCAGCGAGCCGAGAAGGATGGTGAACACCGTGGCGGTGTACAGCAGGCCCTTGAGCCACAGGCGCGTCGTGGCACGCTCCGCGTAGTCGTTGATGACCGTACGGAGGCCGTTGCCGCCGTGCAGCATGGCCAGCCACAGCATCAGCAGATCCCAGACCTGCCAGAACGGGGAGGCCCAGCGGCCCGCCACAAAGGCGAAGCCGATCTTGGACACCCCGCCGTCCAGCACGAGCTGGATGATCAGGTGGCCGATGACCAGGACGACCAGGACGACACCGGAGAGACGCATGAAGAGCCACGCGGCCATCTCGAAGTTGCCGCGGGTCGACTTCGGGGTCTTGCCGGTCCGCTTGCGCGGCGCCTCGATGAGGGGGGCCGGGAAGTCGGCGTCGTACAGGCTCTCGCCCTCGACGTCGCTGATCGCGGAGGTGGTGCCGGCGACTGCGTTGTTGGTAGACATGGGCGGACTCTCAGCTCCCGAAGACTTGGCGCACGGCGTGGCCGAGCACGGGGTAGAGGGCGCCCACCATCAGGACGAGCCAGATGCCCACGGCGGTCCAGAGCATCTGCTTCTGGTAGCGGGGGCCCTTGGACCAGAAGTCCACGGCGATGACGCGCAGGCCGTTGAGCGCGTGGAAGAGGATGGCGGCCACAAGGCCGTACTCGAGCAGCGCGACGACCGGGTTCTTGTAGGTCGCTACGACATCGTCGTAGGCCTCGGGAGAAACACGGACGAGAGCGGTGTCCAGCACGTGTACGAACAGGAAGAAGAAGATGAGGACGCCGGTGACTCGATGAGCCACCCAGGACCACATTCCTTCCCGGCCGCGGTACAGCGTTCCAGCCGGCACGGAAAAACCCTCCGGGAGCGGTGATCGGGGAGCCGGCCGCCATCTTCTACTCAATAAGCACAGTGGTGTCGGTCGCGCCCGGCCGGGTACGGTCCACCGGCCCCGGCCATGGTAGCGACGAGTTGTCGGTTCCTTCGCCCGGGGGCCCACAGGTGTGATCAAACAGGCAATCAAACAGCCACGGACGGGCTATCGGGGCGGCCGGACCGCCCGTGTCCCGGGGGACCGCTTCCTCAACGGCCCGTATGCCCCGTATGGCCGGAACAGCTCGTAAAGCCGTTTTGCCGCACAGGGGGCGGGTCATCGGCGTCGCCGCACGGCCGCGCCGGACCGACCAGCGACGCGATCCGGCTCCGGGCGAGCCGCCGTAGCTGGTCCGCGGCGACGGCCCGCTCGTGGTCGGGTTCGTGGAAGAGCCGGGCGTGGATGCCCGCGAGCACCTCGTCGAGATACTCCTCGGGCCGGTGACCGTCGAGACTGATCACGAAGGCATGGCCGAAGCTGCTCTCGTACGCGGCGTGGGCGGCGCGCAGGGCGGTACGGGCGGCGGGCGGGGCGCTGTGCGGCGGACCCGAGGACGACTCGTCGGCGAGCGCTTCGGTGAGATCGGCCTGCGAGAGGTCGTAGCTGGCCTCGTCGGCCGCCGCGAGCAGGGTGTCGAGATCCGGGTACGGGCGGTGGGCGGCCAGGCGCTGGGCCCAGCGGCGGCTGCCGCAGCAGGTGAGCAGCGCGGCTTCGGCGGCGGTTCGCGCGGCGGTGTTGAAACGGTGGAGGCCGTTCGGGTGGCCGGCGTGGGATGCGCTGGACAGCGTGGGCTCCTCGACGGATGTGAGGGCAGAGGCGGGGCGTGGGACCGGAGGTGAGGCGTGGAACCGGAGGTGAGGCCGTGGGACCGGAGACGGGGCGTCAGGGCGGAGGGCGGGCGGAGGATGGGGGCGTGAGACGTGGGACGTGGGACGTGCACGGCGTGAAGAGACGTGAGACGTGCACGGCGTGAAGCCGTGCGGGCGGACATGGCGCAAGAGGCATAAGGACAGACGTGAGAAGGCGTACTTCGGTTGACGGGGCCGGTGTGCCGGTTGAGCCGGACGGGTGGCAGGGTGGGGTTGACTGGTGGGCCGTGGGGCTGACCCCTGAGGCGGCTGGGCCGGGAGGGACGGATGCGCCGTAACGCTATCGACGCGCCGTGGGTTACGTCCGACGGACGCGCGTTTTTCACCCGGATGGGAGAGTTTCCCCGCGCGGGATGGACGCCGCCGTGGGACCTTCACCGTAAGTGCGCCGAACTTTCCCCGCTTCGGGGCCGCGCACAGGGCAGTCGATGGGAGGTTGCGGAGCGATGCGAATATCCCGGAGTTCTCGGATAGTCGGGGCGATGGTCGCGATGGCCACCGCCGCCACGATGGCGGCCTGCGGCTCCGGGAACGGGGGCGCGGGTGCGCGGGACGGGGCGGGGTCGTCGAGAGCCGCCTCGGACACCGACTCCTCGGACCGGTCCTCCGACCGCTCCTCACCGGCCGCCGCACCCTCGCCCACGTTCCCGCTCTCCTCGGCGCCGCGCGGCATTCCCTCCGTACGCGAGCACGAGGCCGCCCGCGGCCCCGGCTGGAAGCCGTCCGACACCAGCGGTGTCGTCCTCGCGCGCGGCAGCGAGGGCCTCGCCGACGAGGGCAAGCTGCTCTCCCAGGAGCTGAAGATCGCCTACCGGGGTACGGCCGCGGCCCGTGCCGGCGATGTCGAACTGGCCCTCACGGGCGGGAGCGGCGCGGCCGAGTCGTACACCCTCACCACGAGCGGCGGCCGGGTGCGGATCACCGGACCCGACCAGGCCGGTGTCTTCTACGGCACCCGCACGCTCAAGCAGTCGCTGCGCGCGGACGGGACGATGCCCGAGGGCGTCGTACGGGACAGTCCGAGCCGGCCGCAGCGCGGGCTGAACCTCGACATCGCGCGGAAGTACTACACCCCGCGCTGGATCGAGGACCGGCTGCGCGAGATGGCCGACCTCAAGCTCAATATGCTGGGGCTGCACTTCTCGGACGACCAGGGCTTCCGTATCGAGTCCACCACCCACCCCGAGATCGTCTCCAAGCAGCATCTCTCCCAGGCCGAGGTCCGGCGGATCCTGGATCTCGCCGACCAGTTGCACATCACGGTCGTCCCGGAGATCGACTCCCCGGGACACCTCGGCGCGGTGCTGGCCCCCCACCCCGAGCTCCAGCTCCGTAATGTGAACGGGGTGCCCACCAAGGGCGCGATCGACATCTCGCTGCCCGCGTCGGCGCGGATCGTGGACGATCTGCTGCGTGAGTTCGCCGGGCTCTTCAAGGGCCGGTTCTGGCATCTCGGCGGGGACGAGTACCAGGCGCTGGTGGTCGCCGACCCCGAGGCGTCGTATCCGAAGCTCGCGGAGCTGGCCGTGCGGAAGTACGGGAGCCGGGGCCGGATCCAGGATCTGACGACGGGCTGGACGAACGAACGCGCGGCGGTGATGCGTCCGTTCAAGAGGACGCTCAAGGTGTGGAACGACGGGGTGTTCCGGGGCGGGGTCGTCCAGGCCGACAAGGACCTGGAGATCGAGTACTGGACGGGCCGGGAGCTCGGGGCGCGGCAGCCGGTGGAGTATCTGGACGAGGGGCGCCCGGTGGTCAACCTCAACGACGAGTACCTCTACTACGTGCTCGGCCAGCCGAACAACTTCATGTACCCGACCGGGCAGCGGATCTACGAGCAGTGGACCCCGCTGGTGCTCCGGGGGACGGCACCGGTCGACACGAAGTACTCGAAGCAGATCCTCGGCGGACGGCTCGCGGTCTGGGGCGACTTCCCGAACGCGCAGACCGAGGAGCAGGTGGCGCGCGGAATCCGGCTGCCGCTGGCCGCGTTGACGCAGAAACTGTGGAACCCGGCGAAGCCGTCGCTGAACTGGAGCGGGTTCACCTCGCTCGCCGCGAAGGTGGGCGGCCCGGCCTGACGCCCCGGAGCGTTCCGTCCGGCCGCCCGGGGGTCCGCCCCCGGGCGGCCGGCTGACGCCCCATCAGCAGGACCTGGACGGTGGGTGGTTGGGGCGGTGGCGTTCCTGCGGGTCCCGATGGCCGACGGCCCCCGGCGGCGCCATGGGCCCGGCGGCCGGAATCATTCGTCCATGCGCTGTTCATCCGGGCACTCGACGCACTCGGAGTCCCGGATATACAGGACCTATGTGGCCCAACAGGCCGGTCTGAGGGAGCCGTACGCGGCCAGGGAGGGGGCCGTTGATGGTCTACGCGCGGTGACCGAGTGACGTATTCCAGCCGTCCGGCGCAGTACTGGGCAGTACCGCCTCCGCGACGGGAGACCTGAATGAGCCTGGTGAAGCTGATCGCACAAGCGGATGAGCGCGGCCTGGCCGCGAGTGGGCTCGCCTGCCTCGACCGATGTCTTCCCCTGCTCACGGAGGACGCCGATGTGCTGCGACCGCTGTGGGCGGGCGCGGTGAGCGGCGAGCGGGACTGGCCGGCGCGGCTGGCCGCGTCGCGGCAGGCCCTGGACGCCGCCACTGCCGCAGCCGCAGCCGCAGCCGCAGCCGCAGCCGCAGCCACTGCCCCAGCCACCGCCACTGCCGCAGCCACCGGCACCGTTACTGCCGCAGCTACCGGCGCCGGCGCCGTAGTCGGCGCGGAGCCGGACCCGGGTTCCGAGGGCGTGAGTTCCGTGGAGGTGAGTTCCGTGGACGCGGGGGCCGCGCTCGTACGGACCATGCTCGGCTCCGCCCCGTCCGAGTGGGCGGCGGGGCCGCTGCGCGCGTGGGCGGACGCCTGCTCCGTCGTCGCGCTGGAGATCCATCAGCGGTTCGACGCGGTGGGGGAGGGCGGGAGCGCCGGGGCCACCGAGCGGCTGGCGCGGGCCCGTGAGGACACGGCGGCCGTGTCGGACGCGGTGGACGGCGCGGAGGGTACGGACGGGGTCGGCCCGCTGGTCGCCGGTGAACTCCGCCGCCAGATCCGGATCCTGGAGATCCTGGCCGAAACGGACGGGGCCGCCGGAGTGCGCCAGGCCATGGATCTGTCGACCGAGGGACAGCGGGTGCTGCGCGCGGTGGTCTCGCGACGGGCGAGGGCCCAGGGCTGACACCGGGGTGCCGAGGGGCCCGTGGGGCGCGTGGAGCGCGTGGAGCGGCCCCGAGGGCCCCGGCCGTCGTACGGACGGGCCCGCGCCGGGTGCCTCAAAAGGACGACCGGGGCCGCCCCCTGGCCTGACTGGGGCACGAGGAGCCTCTGACGGGCCGCTCCGATCGGCGGGGAAGTCCGGGGCGCGGAAGAGGGCCGGACGTCCCCTCGTCAAAAATTGATGAGACTGGTGGTCTCCTCAATGGACCAGCGGTTTGGTAAAGTGCTGCGGGATGCCACCACAGGCAGCACCAGGGAGCGTCATGATGCGGACAGGTCGGCGGCTGGAGGTCGGTGCCCGGGTGCCCGGAGCGTCGGGGCCGGTGGGCGGGACCTGGGCCGGTCAGTTCCTGAGTCCGCGATACCCCGCCGCGACGTGGGACAGCCGAGGGCGGACCCCGTGACGAGTGATCCGAAGACCGAACGAGCCCCCTACCGCTCACCGCTGCGGGAACGGCAGGCGGCGTCCACCCGGCAGACCCTGCTCGACGCGGCCACCCGGCTGTTTCTGGAACAGGGCTACGCCGCCACCTCGATCGACGCGATCGCCCGTGCCGCGGGCGTTGGACGCTCCACGGTCTTCAACGCGTGCGGCAACAAAGCATGGCTGCTCAAGACGGCCTACGACCGCGCCGTCGTCGGTGACGACGGGCCCGAACCCCTCGCCGACCGCCCGGCCGGTCGCGAACTGGCGGGCATGACCGACGCCCGCGACATCCTCACCGCCTACGTGTCCCTCATCACCGAGGTCATGGAAAGGGTTTCGGGCATCCATGAGGTCGTCAGAGCCGCTGTCGAGACCGACACGGAGGCCCGTGATCTCTGGACGGCGATCCAGCGGCAACGGCTCGCCGGCGCACTCCGCCTCATCACCTATGTGAAGAACGCCGGCGGCCTCGACCACGAGCTGACCCGGGAGCGGGCGGCGGACATCATGTGGCTCTACAACGACCCCGGCCTGTACCACCGGCTCGTTCACGAAAGGGGCTGGACCCCGGACGCGTACAGCAAGTGGCTCACCCGCGCACTGCACCGGGAACTGCTCCAGGACGAATGAGGGATCGAAATCCCGAACCGTGGGACGGATATGGCCGTATCGCGCTTCTTCGCGACTCCAAGGATTGTCGCGCAGGCGTTCCGGCTTTGCTTGGCATTCCTGGCGGCACCTGCGAAGAAAACCGCATCATTGAAGCTCCTTTTGGGAGTGTGAAGTTTTCTCATCGGTTTCACATATGAATCTGATTGCACTCTGAGGGACGCCCGGCAGATTGATGCCGTGAGCGAAACAATGAATGACATCGCGTTGAGACCGCCAAGTACACCCGGCGTCGCATGGCGTGGCTGGGGAGATGTGTTCGGTGCCGCGGCGTTGGCCAGCAACGGGGTGGTCCTGTGGCTGTGGATATCCTGTAAAGGAATTCAGAAACTTGATGTCGACCCGTTGGCCACCCTGGTTCTTCCCGCAGGACTTCTGGCATCGAACCTGATGCTGCTTCAGGTGCTGATGCTGGCCAGAATCCCGATCATTGAACGGACCTGGGGCTTCGACCTGCTCGCGCGTCGACACCGACTCGCCGGCTTCGCGTCGTTCTGGCTGATGGTCGTCCATGTGGTTCTGACCGTTGTCGTGTATCTCAAGTCGGGGGGCTGGGAAAAGCTCTGGTGGGTCATTACCGACCTTCCGGGCATGCTGATGGCGGTCGTCGGTACGGCGCTGATCATCGTGGCCGTCGCCCTGTCGATCCGGAAAGCTCGCAGGCGGCTCCGGTACGAGTCGTGGCATCTGATCCATCTCTACACCTACCTGGGTATGGGGCTGGCTCTGCCGCATCAGATCTGGGTGGGTCCGGATTTCCGTGAAACCGCGTGGGCGCGTGCGTACTGGTGGACGCTGTACGCCGCCGCGGCGGTCGCGGTGCTGGTCTTCCGCGTTGCGCTCCCACTGTGGCGTTCGTGGCGCCACCGGTTGCGGGTGCTGGAAGTCATTCCGGAATCGCCGGGTGTGGTCTCGGTTCTCGTCGGGGGAAAGAACCTCGAACGACTGCCTCTCCGGGCCGGACAGTTCTTCTCCTGGCGTTTTCTCGACGGCCCCGGGTGGTCCCGCGCCCACCCGTACTCCGTATCGATCGCACCCCGGTCCGCATTCCTGCGTGTCACCATTCAGGACGTCGGCGACGGTAGCGCACGGGCGGCCACACTGAAAGCAGGCACCCGAGTTCTGGTCGAGGGTCCCTACGGCCGGCTGACCGCAGAGCGCCG
The DNA here is from genome assembly GCF_042890865.1 of Streptomyces sp. NPDC002018. NCBI lineage: Bacteria > Bacillati > Actinomycetota > Actinomycetes > Kitasatosporales > Streptomycetaceae > Streptomyces > Streptomyces sp. NPDC002018. Next base: position 67,084 of record NZ_JBIASO010000006.1, on the reverse strand, counting down.
AACCAAGGACAAGCTCGTATTCATTGCCGCCGGTGCGGGAATCACACCGATTCGGGCTCTGCTGGAGGAAATGCCGTACGGCAGAGGAGACGCCACTCTCATCTACCGGGTGTCCGATCCGGCCGACTCGCTGTTCCGCGACGAACTCACTGAGCTGGCTGAGCAGCGAGGTCTGAAGGTCCACTTGTTGTCCGGCCCGCGCCGCGACGACACCTCATGGCTCCCCCCGTCCGTATCTTCGGCCACATCGGATTCTGAGCTTCTCGCCCTTCTGGCGCCCGACATCGACCAGTCCGACGTCTACCTCTGCGGTCCGCCGCAGTGGATGGACCGTGTTCACGACTCGGCGATCGAGGCCGGCGTCCCGTCCGCCCGGCTGCACTCCGAAGAATTTACCTGGTAACGCCGGAGAGTTCGCCTGGTAACGCCGGATCATCAAAGGAGACAATCATGCACAGGGTAACTCTTTGGATATCCTCCACCGCCACCCTCGCGGTACTCGGAGTGCTCATCGCGTATCAGCTGCACATCGGCATCGAAAACCTGCCGCCCATCTCCATTCAGGGGAGCGGCGCTGCCGGCGGCAACAGGCCGGATATGTCCCAGGTGGCTGAAATCTGCAAAAATCTGAATCAGCGGCCTGGGTCGGCTCCCGGCTTCCCCGCCGGCTGAGCTGAGCTGAGCTGAGCTGAGCTGAGCCTGAGCGCCAGACAGCCAAAAACCGGGGCGGCTCCCGGACGCGAAGCGGGAGCCACCCGGACGCGTCGGTCACGGAGGGGCTTCCCCGGTGGGCAGCCTCACCGGAGCGTCCGGGCGGGGCGGTGACCCGAAGCGTCAGTGATACCACGGTCAGCGGCCGGCGTCATCCGCCGGTGCGAGCCGCCGCGTGGAGCCGCGGCGGTTGAGCCGGTCCAGCCGGGATACCACCGGCGTGGCGGACATGCCGTGCAGAACCACCGACAGCAGGACCGTGAACGTCACCACCGCCCACAGCTCACGCTCGAAGGGCCCGAAGTCGCCATGTCCGAAGGCGTAGGCCAGATAGAACAAGGACCCGATACCCCGGATCCCGAACACCGCGGTCACCACGCGTTCCCTGGGCCCCGGCCTGCCGCCCCGCTGGGCGGCCCAGCCGGTCAGGGGGCGGACGACGAACAGGAGGGCGAGGCCGACGAGAGCACCACGCCAGGTGAGATCGGAGAGACCTCCGGTGGCGACGTAACCCCCGAGGAGGAAGAGCACGGCGGCGGTCAGCAGCCTCTCGACCTGTTCCATGAAGCCGTGCAGGACCTGGTGGTAACCGTGCGACCGCTCGGCCGAACGGATCGCGCACCCGGCGACGAACACCGCGAGAAAGCCGTAACCGTGGAGGACTTCCGTGAGGCCGTACGAGACGAATGTCGCGCCCAGGGCGACGAAACCCTCACGGCGCTCCGACAGGCGCAGCGTCTCCCACCGGGCCCGGAAGAACATCCACCCCAGCAGGCGTCCCACCACCACTCCGACGACCAGTCCGACGGAGACCCGCAGGGCCACATCGTTCCAGAGCCAGTGCCCCACCCACTCTCCCGACCAGCCGGTGCCCGCGGCCGAGGACAGCGCCACGGCGGCCAGTACGAAAGGGAACGCCAGCCCGTCGTTCAGGCCGGCCTCGCTGGTGAGGGCGAAGCGCACCTCGTCCTCGTCGTTCTTCGCGTCCGTCGGCTCGCCGACCCGTACCTCGGAGGCCAGCACGGGGTCCGTCGGCGCAAGGACCGCGCCCAGGAGCAGTGCCACGGCAGGCGGCCAGTCCAGCAGTGCCCATGCGGCGAACGCCGTCGCCAGGACGGTCAGCGGCATCGTGAGGGCGAGCAACCGCCAGGTGGTCGACCAACGACGCCATCCGAAGGGCCGGTTGATGGCCAGCCCGGCACCCATGAGCGCGACGACCACACACACCTCCGTGAGGTGCTCCACCAGGACCCGGTCGCCCGTCGGATCGAGTTCGGGCAGCCTGGCGGGCAGCAGGTACACCAGGATCCCGAATGCCAGGAAGACCATCGGCAGGGAGAGCGGGCGCCGAGCTACCGCTCTCGGCAGCACCGCCGCCAGCAGGGCGCCGGCTCCCGCGCACGCGTACACCACGTCCGTCGTCGTCATCACGCTTTCCCGTCCCCGGTCGCCCGTTGTCGCCACCCGGTGTCCGCGGACGGGCAGCTCATGAGCCCTCCGGCGCTCCACACGCCACCACGGCCCCAGAACGGCTCGTGTACCCGCCATGCGGTGATCCACGGGCCGATTCGCGAGAGAGAGTGCGCACGTGACCACGGCGAGCCCAAGGTCCGCCGGGCCCAACCGTCTTGAGGCCGGGTCCCGCACGGTGTGGCCGGACCCGTCGACGGCGCGTCGGGCGCGGGTTCCCGCCGTCAGCCCGAGAAGGCCTCACCTGGGGCATGTACCGAGCACCTGCTCCGGACGCGTTGGCCACACGGTTGGCCGCGGAAGCACCCTGTGCCCTGCGTCGCGCTGGTCGGAGCGCCAGAGATCAAGAGGACGACCGGGGCCGCCACCCCCCACAGGAGAGGCCCCGGTCGCCGTCCGCCGGAGCCGCAGCACGGCCCCGTACTCATCTCAGCGCCGTGGATGCGTTTTCTGTCACACCGCATAACGTCAGCAAGTTGTTGCAGGTTGTACAAGTCATGGACGCGAGCGCGGGAAGGCCGTAGCGTTCAGGAACGCGTGGGGCGGCGCGGCAGTGACCAGCCGCGATTTCAGGACAGGTTGTGGGAGTGCTGGGGGACGACGCGGAGCTGACCGCCGCGGTGCTCGCGGCACAGGACGGGGACGAGGACGCCTTCCGTACTGTGTACCGCGCGGTGCACCCGCGGCTGCTGGGGTATCTGAGGACACTGGTCGGCGAACCGGACGCCGAGGACGTGGCCTCGGAGGCATGGCTCCAGATCGCCCGTGACCTCGCCCGTTTCACCGGGGACGCCGACCGTTTCCGCGGCTGGGCCGCCCGGATCGCCAGGAACCGCGCGCTCGATCACATCCGGATGCGCGGCAGGCGCCCGGCCATCGGCGCCGACGAGACCGAGCTGACCGGCCAGCCCGCCGAGTCCGACACGGCGGACGAGGCCATGGAGGCGCTCGCCACCGGCCGGACCATGGCGCTGATAGCGCGGCTGCCGCAGGACCAGGCCGAGGCCGTCGTCCTGCGGGTGGTGGTCGGGCTCGATGCCAAGAGCGCGGCGCGGACGCTGGGCAAGCGTCCCGGCGCGGTGCGCACGGCCGCGCACCGGGGGCTCAAGCGGCTGGCCGAACTGCTCGACGCCGACGAGGAATGTCCCGGTGATACCGATAACGCCGGTGGCACCGACGGCTCCAGGGAAAACGCTTACTCAGGGGACGGCCGCCCGGACGCCGGAGCGGCCGGAGCGCCGGCCACCGGTTCCGGCGGGCCCGGCGAGGGACAGGACGACGGTGCCCCCCGTCCCGCCCGCCGCGCCGCCGCAGGTCACGGCGGCGCGCTCGGCGTCGTACCGCAACAGCGCACCGCCCGACCGGAGGTCGCGGCGTCCGCGGGTGTGACGCATTCGCGCCTGCGGACGCAGAAGGACATGTGATGGCCGACGAGCGTGACGCGTGGCTCGACAAGGACGCGGCGGAGAGACTGCTGCGAGGGGAGCCCGTGGAGGCCTCGGAGGGGCATGTTCCGGCCAGAGCGGAACGGCTTGCCGAGGCCTTGCGGGATCTGGCCGCCGTCACGTACGCAAACGGAGCCGAACTCCCCGGCGAGGCCGCCGCGCTGGCCGCCTTCCGCCGTGTCGGGAGCGCCGACGGGCTGCCGGACGGGCTCGCGGTCGCGCTGGCGGACAGGGCCCCGGAGAGCGGCGACGAGCTCGCGGGCAGGGCGTTCCACCGGCTGTTGGGGGAGGGCGCGACGAGCATCATGGGCGCCGGGGTCGGCATGGGCGCCGGCGTGGGTGTCGGTGAGAATCTGCTCGGTACGGTACGGCTCGCTCCCGGGGCCGACGGCGCCGGTGCGCCAGGCTTCGCGAGCCCCGTACGGAGAGGACTCGCCGCGGCCGTGGTCGGCTGCGCGCTCGGCGGTATCGCCGTCGCCGTGGGCGCCGGGATGATGCCCCCGCTCTTCGCCGACGAGCACGACCCCGTACCCGCCAACCCCGCTTCCTCGGTGACCTCTCCGGGACCGCGTGTCCCGGGGCCTTCCGACGCGGATCAGGGCCCCGCCGGTCCCTCGGGGAGCCCGGGACCCGGCCGTGCCGAGCGGTTCACACCGCGTCCCTCGTCCGAGTCCGAGGAGGACGCGGACGACGCCGGTGACGCGCACGCGGGGGGTCCCGGGCGGGGCGGGGACGGCACGGGCGCCGGGAACGGCCGGTCGGCCACCGTGCAGGGGCACCGGGCCGGCTCGTTGTTCAGCAGGACGATCGACACCTGCCGCGACTATCGCCGCGGCACGATCGACAAGGAGCGCGCGGAGGCCCTGGAGTCGGCGACCGACGGCCCCGGCGGAGCCAGGCGTTTCTGCGACCGGCTGCTGGACGGCAGGGGCGGCGGCAAGGACCTGAACGGCGGCGGGGACAACGGCGGCCAGAGCGGCGGCTCGGTCCGGAACGGGAACGGCGGCGGGCACGAGCACGGCGGCGGACACGGGAACGGCGAAGGCCACGGTCATGACAGCGGCGAGGGGGACGGCGGCCTCGACGGCGGTCACGGCGACGACGGCGACGCCGGTGACAGCGGTGACAGCGGTGACAGCGGTGACGGCGGTGACGGCGGTGACGGCCTCGGTCCCGTCACCGGCGGTTCCGACACCGGCGGCGGCGAGAGCGGTGGCGGCGGGGTGGACGACGGATCGCCGGGCGGCCCCGTCCTCGCGACGCCGTCCCCGCAGACGTCCCCCGCCCCGACGGCGATCCTGACGCCCCCGCCGCCCACCGTGCCCCCGGAGCCCCGTTCGGGCACCGGTCCCGGCCCGGCCCCGGGCCCCGTGAGGTCCCTGCTCTCTCCCCTCTGACCTGCTTGTTTCCCTTTGCCGGCCGTCAGGTGTGACGTTTTTCCAGGCCGTGACGCAGTTAGGAGTGAGCCGACTGGTCATCGGCTGCGCATCGAGCCGGGGTTCCCCCCGTACCTTCGGCTCGGCGCACTCGGCGCGGGGGGGGGCCCGGGCCCCCGGGCCCCCCCCGCCCCCCCCCCCCCCCCCCCCCCCCCCCCCCCCCCCCCCCCCCCCCCCCCCCCCCCCCCCACCCACCGGGGGTGGGGGGGGGGGGGCGCGGGGGGGGGGGGGGGGGGGGGGGGGCCCCCCCGGGGGGGGGGCGGGGGGGGGGGGGGGGGGGGGGGCCCGCGCCCCCCCCCCCCCCCCCCCGCCACCCTCGCTCGCGCCACCTCCCCCCCCGCCAACTCCCCTCGCGCCACCCTCCCCCGCGTCTCTCCGTATGCGCGTGGCCCCGTGGACTCCGGCGGTCCTACCAGTAGATGACGACCTTGTCGCCCGTGCGGACCTCGTCGAAGAGCGCGGCGACCTTCGCCTCGTCCCGGACATTGACGCAGCCGTGCGAAGCGCCCTCGTAACCCCGGGCCGCGAAGTCCGCCGAGTAGTGCACCGCTTGGCCGCCGCTGAAGAACATCGCGTAGGGCATGGGCGTGTCGTACAGCGTCGAGACATGGTGCCGGGACTTCCAGCCCACCGAGAACGTGCCCTCGCGGGTCGGGGTGTACTGCGAGCCGAAGCGCACGTCCATCGAGGACTTCACCGTGCCGTCGATCATCCAGGAGAGCGTGCGGCTGTTCTTGCTGATGCACATCACCCGCCCCTTCAGACACCGGGGGTCGGGCTCGGCCACCGGCTTGGTGGTCGGCGGACGCAGCTCGTCGCGGGTCGGCTCGTCCGTCACGGCGAGCAGCCTTCCCCAGGTGACGGCGTCCGTCTCACCGGTGGGCTCCAGACCGCGGTCGGTCTGGAAGGAGGAGACGGCGGCGGCCGTGACCGAACCGTAGTAGCCGGTGGGAGCGCGGTCGAAGTGGCCCGTCTGCCCCAGCCTGGCCTGGAGTTCCCTTACCTGCTCGCTCTCGTCGCCGTTCGCCATCAGCGGCTTCGGCCTCGGTTCGGACGTGGGTTCCGGCGGGCTCGCGACCGGTGCGGGCGGGGGAGGCGCGGAGGTCGTCCGGTCGGCGGCCGGACGTGCCGGCGGTGCCTCCGACTCCGTACGCGACGGCGACGGTTCGGGCGACTCCGTCCCCGGGGTGAAGGGCGCCGCCACCGGACGGTCCCCCGGCTTGGCGTCCGCCGGCGGCCCGCTCCCCGCGGGCCGCACCGTACAGCCGACACTCACCGCCAGCACGGCGGCCGCGGCGGCCCCCGTGCGGCGGGCGGATCTCCTGAGCATGGTCGTCCCCCTGTCTCTCCCGTGTCCCATGGCGCGCGTTCCTTCAGTCTTCCCCCAGACAGCCTTCCGCCGGGAAGGGTTGCGCAAGCACGGCGGGAAACCTTCGCGGTGACCTCGTCCGCGTGGGACCGGCCGCCCGCCGTACGCGCGCGGCTACAGTCCGTCAGGAAACCGGCGGCGGACCGGCGCTGGGACCGGCGGCGGACCGGCCGTGGGACCGGCAGCGGGACCGACCGGCGGGCGGACGGGCAGCGGGACCGACCGGCGGGCGGACCGGTGGTGTGGGTCCGGCGGGAGGAGAACAGATGGCGCGCGAGACCGACGGGGTGCGAACCACCGAGAGCGGACTGCCCGTCGAGCCGGTCTACGGCCCCGACGCGCTGGAGGGCTGGGACCCCGCGGAGAGACTCGGCGAGCCCGGCTCGTACCCCTTCACCCGTGGGGTCCGTCCGACGATGTACCGGGGCCGGCCCTGGACGATGCGCCAGTACGCGGGTTTCGGCACGGCCGCCGAGTCCAATGCCCGCTACCGGCAGTTGATCGCGCACGGCACCACGGGGCTGTCCGTCGCCTTCGATCTGCCGACCCAGATGGGGTACGACAGCGACGCCCCCCTCGCGAGCGGCGAGGTCGGCAAGGTCGGGGTCGCGATCGACTCGCTCGACGACATGCGGGTGCTGTTCGACGGCATCCCGCTCGGCGAGGTCTCCACCTCGATGACGATCAACGCGCCCGCCGCGCTTCTGCTGCTCCTCCACCAACTGGTCGCCGAGGAGCAGGACGTGCCCGCCGCCGCGCTCACCGGCACCGTCCAGAACGATGTGCTGAAGGAGTACATCGCGCGCGGTACGTATATCTTCCCGCCCAAGCCCTCGCTGCGGCTGACCGCGGACATCTTCCAGTACTGCCGCGCCGAACTGCCCCGGTGGAACACCATCTCGATCTCCGGCTACCACATGGCGGAGGCAGGGGCGACGCCTGTGCAGGAGGTCGCGTTCACCCTCGCGGACGGCATCGAGTACGTACGGACGGCCGTCGCCGCGGGCATGGACGTCGACGACTTCGCCCCCCGGCTCTCCTTCTTCTTCGTCGCGCGGACGACGATCCTCGAAGAGATCGCCAAGTTCCGGGCCGCGCGCCGGATCTGGGCCAGGATCATGCGTGACGAGTTCGGGGCCCGCGACCCCCGGTCGTGGATGCTGCGCTTCCACACCCAGACGGCCGGGGTGCAGCTCACCGCCCAGCAGCCCGAGGTCAATCTCGTACGGGTGGCGGTCCAGGGGCTCGCGGCGGTCCTCGGCGGTACGCAGTCGCTGCACACCAACTCCTACGACGAGGCCATCGCCCTGCCCACGGAGAAGGCGGCCCGGCTCGCCCTCCGTACGCAGCAGGTCCTGGCCCACGAGACCGATGTCACCGCCACCGTCGACCCGTTCGCGGGGTCGTACGCCGTCGAGCGGATGACGGACGAACTGGAGGCGGCGGTGGTCGCGCTGATGACCCGTGTCGAGGATCTCGGGGGCGCGGTCGAGGCGATCGAACGGGGCTTCCAGAAGGGGGAGATCGAGCGCAGCGCGTACACCGTCGCCCGGCAGACCGACAGCGGTGAACGGGTGGTCGTCGGCGTCAACCGCTATCCGGTCGACGAGGCCGGGGAGGAACCGTACGAGCCGCTGCGGGTCGACCCGGCGATCGAGGCGCGGCAGGCGGAGCGGCTGGCCCGGCTGCGGGCGGAGCGCGACCGGGGCGCGGTGGACGCGGCGCTCACCGCGCTGAGGAGGGCGGCGGAGGGCACGGACAATGTGCTGCCCCCGATGAAGTCGGCGCTCCGGGAGCGGGCGACGGTGGGGGAGGTGTGTGACGCGCTCCGTGAGGTGTGGGGGACGTATGTGCCGACGAACGCCTTCTGAGGCGGGGCGGCCGGGGGCGTCCGCGGCGGCGGAACGATGCGGCGGAAGACGGCTGCGGAAGGCGACGGCGGAATGATGCGGGGGAGGGCGGCGGCGGATCGATGCGGGGGTGGACAGCGGGGGAGGACGGCGGCGGAGGGCGTCGGCCGGCCGCGTGCTGAACACCCATGCGTCCGTTCGTGCGCGTGTGCGACACTCCGGCCATGCTGGGTGTCACTGATCTGCCGACCTATCTGGTCGGCCTCGTTCTGATCGTTCTGTTGCCGGGGCCGAACTCGCTCTATGTGCTCTCGGTCGCGGCCCGTCGGGGGATACGCGCGGGCTACGCCGCCGCCGCCGGCGTGTGGTGCGGCGACACCGTTCTGATGGTGCTCTCCGCCGCTGGGGTCGCGTCGCTCCTCCAGGCCAACGACCTGCTCTTCGGGATCGTCAAATACGCGGGCGCCGGGTATCTGACCTGGCTCGCGGTGGGCATGATGCGCGCCGCGTGGTCGCTCTGGCGCACCCGGCACGCGCGCGAGGAGGCCCTCGCGTCCGACGGGCCGGCCGCCGCGCCGGCCACGGTCGAGCGGCCGTACCGCAGGGCCCTGGTGATCAGCCTGTTCAACCCCAAGGCGATCCTGTTCTTCATCTCCTTCTTCGTGCAGTTCGTCGACCCGGGATACGCGTATCCCGCGCTGTCGTTCGTACTGCTGGGGCTGCTCGCCAATCTGGCCAGCGCGCTCTATCTCTCCGCCCTCATCTTCGGTGGCACGCGGCTGGCCGCGGCCTTCCGCCGCCGCAGGAGGCTGTCGGCCGGGATGACCTCGGCGGCGGGCGCCCTGTTCCTCGGCTTCGCGGTGAAGCTCTCCCTGAGCAGCGCGTGACGGACAGCCCGAGCAGCGCCTGACAGAAACCGGCAGAGGGGCGGGGTGGAGTGCGACGCGCACTCCACCCCGCCCCTCGTTCGTTCTGTCCCAGGCGCTCTCGCCGGTCCGGCCGGTCTCCCTCAGCCGAGCGTGGCCCTCTTGATCGAGCGCGCGCTCCGGGCGACCCGGCGGACCGTCGCGTTGCGCGGCAGGAAGGCGAGCTGGGGCGGCACCCCGCCCGGCAGCGCGAGGGACGTGAGACGGCGCCGCTTGAAGTACGTCAGGACACGCGGCGTCAGATACTCCGACAGATACCGCTCCGCGGTGGGCCGCAGACCGGGATAGATCTGCGGCTGCATCGCGAACCCGACGGTGCTGACCAGCTCGGCGAGCTGCTCGTTCGGCCGGTGCGTGCCCTGCTCCTCCAGCGGAGGCAGCAGCGCGTCCACGATCGTCACCGGCACCCGGTTGCTGTTCTGGTACGGGGTGAGCCGCTCCAGCAGCAGTTCCGTACCGGCACGGGCGACCGGCAGATCGTAGAAGGTGGCCGCCGTGAGGAGGGCCGTGGAGAAGCAGGCCACCACGAGGGCCGGGTTCAGCCGCTGGTAGAGCACCTCGGCCAGGACCGGCCCCGACCGTATCGTCAGCCGCGCGCCGAGCCGTTCGGCCTCCTCCTCCAGCCGGCGCGACCACTGCGCGGGCGCCGAGGGGTGCGGCTTGAACACGATCCGCCGGTGGCCGCGCGCGACGGCCCCCCGGAGCATCCGCAGATGCAGCTCCTCCTCCTCCTGGACGGTGAGGATGTCCAGCAGGGACAGATACTGGCCGAGCAGCAGGGCGGGGGCCTCGGCCCCGGACTCCTCCTCGTCCGCCCCGGAGTCCTCGCCGGTCCCGAAGTCCGTCGTCGCGTCCGCCAGTTCGGCGAGCACCTTGACGAAGGCGTCGGTCGGGATGATCTCGGGCTCGACCCCGAACTCGGTCAGCAGCAGCGGCTTCAGCCCCGGCACCAGATCGAGATGGAGCAGCCGCTCGACCCGCGAGCCGATCAGGGGGTCGACCTTGGAGCGGGTGGGGCCGTAACTCATCAGCCCGTCCGCGTAGATGTGGATCGGGCTCTCGCCGAAGATCATGGCGACGGCCTGGGACGGGTTGGCCTGGATGGACTCACAGGCGATCTCCACCGGCCCGTCGCCGAGGTTCCACGCCTCGCGGACCGCGCGCTGCCACAGCGGCGCGTCCTGCTCACGGGGGCCCCAGCCCGCCGGATGGAACGGCCGGATGAAGTCGTTCCACGAGCGGACCTCGTCGAACTCGGGCCGCAGCCGGTCGAACCCGGGCAGCTCGCTGAACGGCTTGCCCAGTTCGGGCGAGGACGAGACATCGCTGACCACGAGGATGCGCCGGTGATCGGCCCGCGCGCCGAACTGCCCGGATCTGAGCGCCGCGGTCACGGTGGCGGCCGCGTACTGGGTGGCCGCGAAGAAGAGCTGGGTGGAGGACGTGCCCGCCATCAGACCTGGACCTCCATCGAGCGGGAGACGGGACGGCGGCGTACCCGGCGGAGCTGGCCGGCCCGGCGGGTGCCGAGCGCGTCGATCGTCTCCGCCAGGATGTCCGAGGGCATGCGCTTCAGCGCCGCCGCGCTCAGGGAGCGCAGTTTCCGTGCCACTGACGGTTCCATCCTCTCGATGGATTCCAGGTGATGGGCCATGACGGCGCAGTACGTCCGTACGGCCTTGGGAAGGAACCGGTCGGCCTCCGCGTCCTCGGCCGTCTCCGCCAGCACCTGGTCGAAGGCCCGGATGAAGTCGAGCTGCCGTACGTCACCGATCTGGGTGAGGGACGAGGCGACCCCGCGCCGGTAGAAGACACCGTGCAGACCGACGGCGGCGAAGGTCTCCGCCTCCCGGTGCAGCCGCCAGATCCAGGGCCGGTCCTCGGCGGTCCGCAGACCGTCCCTGAAGTGCACCAGACCGCGGTCGACCAGCCGGCGGTGATAGGCGCCGGCCCAGGCGTACGCGTAGTCGACGGAGGTGGAGCGGTACTCGGGCAGGATGGCGTCGCGCGGATTGAGCACCGTGTCGCGCGGGGCGACCGGGACCCGGTGGATCGCGCGGGCCTTGCCGGTGAACTGGACGTGGTCGGTACGGATGAAATCGACGCCGAGACCCTCGATGGCGGCGAGGAGCTGTTCGAAGTAGCCGGGCACCACCCAGTCGTCGCCGTCGAGGAAGGTCACGTACTCGCCACGTGAGGCGTCGAGTCCGGTGTTGCGCGCGGTGGCCAGTCCCCCGTTCCGTTCATGTCTGAGCAGGACCGCCCCCGGAAGGTCGCGCTCGGCCTGTTCAAGGATCCGGGGGGTTCCATCGGTCGAACAGTCGTCGACCAGCAGGAACTCGAAGTCCTCGCGGCTGTTCGCACGGAGGCTTCTCAGGGTTTCGAGGGCGTATGTCTGCACGTTGTAGAACGGCACGACGACGGAGAGCTTGACCACAGCCGTGACGGTAGGCGGCGGCACGTCATTCGTTCTGACATCCGGGAATATGGCAGGTGAACGAAGAATGGCGGAATGGTGAATCAGCCCGCGTTCCGGCCTCTTCCCGGGCTCCGTCGCCATTCGTAGATGTGTTGTTAACCCTTTATTGCCATTGAGTTCGGCCGACAAACGGAAACTCTTTCTAACGTCCTCGTCGTGCCATCACGTACCAACGCAGCGGTCCGGGTCGCAGTGCTCGCCGACTCCGACACCCGGTGGAAGTGGGGTGCGCTCACCGCGCGCCGTATCGCCCCGGAAGGCCGCTCCACAGAGCTGAGCGGCTATCTGCTGCGCGGCAGAGCCACGCCCACCGCCCGCCAGCTCGCCGAGGTCGGCGCGGAGGCGGACGCGCTGCGTGAGGTGACCGGCACCGCGTTCCTCCAGGAGCTGCGCGAGAAGGAGTACGACCTCGTCGTGCTCGCCCTGGTCGGAGGCGCCGTGCAGGCGATGCTCCACGGGATATCCGCGCTGGACCTCGAAGACCGCCCGGTCATCGTCACCGGCTATGTCGGCGTGGTCTACGAGAAGCTCTCGGACGGTCTGCTGCTGCGGCACGGCGCGGATGTCGTCCTCGCGAACTCCCGCTACGACGGTCAGCGCTTCCGCGCCGTCTACGAGGGGGTGGGCGCCGACGCCTCGTCCGTCACCGAGGCCGCGCTGCCCTTCCTCGGCGGTGAGCGCTACGCCCCCGAGGAGGGCCGGGACACGGTCGTCTTCGCCGCCCAGCCGTCCGTACCGGCGAGCCGCGCCGACCGCTCCTATCTGCTGAGGCGCCTGGTCGAGCACGCCCGGCTGCACCCCCGCCGCGAGGTGCTGCTGAAGCTGCGCAGCAAGATCGGCGAACACACCACGCATGTGGAGGAGTTCCCCTACCAGCGGCTCGCCGAGAAGGTGCCCGGCGGTCTGCCGCCCAACTTCAAGCTGGTCTACGGGAACATGGGCGAGGTCCTCGACCGCACGGATCTGCTGGTCACCGTCTCCTCGACCGCCGCCCTGGAAGCCCTGCACCGGCGCATCCCCACCGCGATCCTCACCGATCTCGGGGTGCGCGAGCCGCTCGGCAACCACCACTTCATCGGGTCCGGCTGTCTGGCCTCCTGGGAGCAGCTCGACAGCGGGGAGCGTCCGCGCGCCGACGCCGTCTGGGCGGACCGCCAGGGCGTCGCGGCCGACGGCACGTACTCCTCGGCCTTCGACGAGGCGCGCAAGCAGGTCGCGAAGCTGCTCGACGGGCCCGCGCTGGCGCCCCTCAGCCCCTACTACACGGCCACCACCGCGCCCGGCTATCTGCCGGGGCTCCTCGCCCGCTACCACCTGGCGGCCGACGGCACCGCGCTGCCCTCGCGGGCGCCGTCGAGCGGCAGCGGCGGGGTCCGCCGCGTGGTGCGCGAGGCGGTACGGGGCGCGGCGCGCGGCGCGTACCGGCACGGGGTGCAGCGCGTGGCCCCCGTCATCCGGCGTATGGGCGACCTGTGAGCCCGCGTGACACCCCGCCCGCGGCCCCACCGGCACCGGAACGGCCCCGCGCCGAGCCGCCCGGGGCCGAGCGGTCCGGAGCCGAGCGGTCCGGAGCCGAGCGGTCCGGAGCCGAGCGGTCCGGGACCGGACAGCCCAGGGCCGGACAGCCCAGGGCCGGACAGCCTCGGGCCGGGCAGCCCCGGGCCGCAGCAGAGCAAGAAGCACGAGCCGCACAGCGACCAGCCGCGGAGGCACCATCCGCGGACCAAGGAGTTCAGATGACCGTCCTCGCGGTAATACCCGCACGCGGCGGATCCAAGGGCGTACCCGCGAAGAACCTCGCCGCCGTCGGCGGTGTCCCGCTCGTCGTCCGCGCCGTCCGCGCGAGCCTGGCGGCCCGGCGCGTGACCGACGTGGTCGTCTCGACCGACGACGCGGCCATCGCCGAGGCGGCGCGTTCCGCCGGCGCCGAGGTCGTCCTGCGCCCCGCCGCGATCGCGGGCGACACCGCGACCAGCGAGGCCGCCGTCCTGCACGCGATGGACGCGTACGAGGCGATGCGTGGCCTGGTCGCGGACGTGGTGCTGCTGGTGCAGTGCACCAGCCCGTTCATCACGGCCGAGGACCTGGACGGTGTCGTCGGCGCCGTCACCGAGGACGGCGCCGACACCGCGCTGACCGTCGCGCCCACCCACGGCTTCATCTGGCGCCAGGACAGCGAGGGCAGCGACGACGGCGGTGCCTCCGGCGGCTACGGCGTCAACCACGACAAGTCGAACCGGCCGCGCCGCCAGGACCGTCCCCAGGAGTATCTGGAGACCGGAGCCGCGTACGCGATGCGCGCCGACGGCTTCCGCGCCGCGGGCCACCGCTTCTTCGGCCGTACCGCCCTGGTGCGCACCGACCCGTCCCGGGTGCTGGAGATCGACGATCCGCACGACCTGGCCCGCGCCCGCGCCCTCGCGCCGCTGCTCGACCCGGCCGTCCTGCCGCGCCACGACGACATCGACGCCGTCGTCCTCGACTTCGACGGGACCCAGACCGACGACAAGGTGATGGTCGACTCGGACGGCCGCGAGATGGTCGCCGTGCACCGGGGCGACGGACTGGGGATCGCGGCGCTGCGCCGTTCCGGGCTGGAACTGCTCATCCTCTCCACCGAGCAGAACCCGGTGGTCGCCGCCCGCGCCCGCAAGCTCCAGGTGCCGGTGCTCCACGGCATCGACCGCAAGGACCTCGCACTGAAGCAGTGGTGCGACGAGCAGGGGATCGCGCCCGAGCGCGTGCTGTACGTCGGCAACGACGTCAACGACCTCCCGTGCTTCGGCCTCGTCGGCTGGCCGGTGGCCGTCGCGAGCGCCCATGACGCCGTACGCGCCGCGGCGCGTGCCGTCACCACGACCCCCGGCGGCGAAGGGGCGATCCGTGAGATCGCCGCCTGGCTCCTCGGTCCGGGTCTCCAGACCCCCCACAAGAACACCCTCAACAAGTAAGGACCCACCCATGAGCACCGACGCCACCTCCCGCCTGCGGACTTTCGGCAAGCGGACCGCCGGCCCCGGCCAGCCCGTCTATGTCACGGGTGAGATCGGCATCAACCACAACGGTGAGCTGGACAACGCCATCGCCCTGATCGATGTGGCCGCCGAGGCGGGCTGTGACGCGGTCAAGTTCCAGAAGCGCACCCCGGAGATCTGCACCCCGCGCGACCAGTGGGACATCGAGCGCGACACCCCCTGGGGCCGGATGACGTACATCGACTACCGCCACCGCGTCGAGTTCGGCGAGGACGAGTACCGCGCCATCGACGAGCACTGCAAGGAGCGCGGCATCGACTGGTTCGCCTCCCCGTGGGACACCGAGGCCGTCGCCTTCCTGGAGAAGTTCGACCTGCCGGCCCACAAGGTGGCCTCCGCCTCCCTGACCGACGACGAACTGCTGCGCGCCCTGCGCGCCACCGGCCGTACGGTCATCCTCTCCACCGGCATGTCGACGCCGAAGCAGATCCGTCACGCGGTCGAGGTCCTGGGCAGCGACAACATCCTGCTCTGCCACGCCACCTCGACGTACCCGGCCAAGGCCGAGGAGCTGAACCTGCGCGTGATCAACACGCTCCAGGCCGAGTACCCGAACGTGCCGATCGGCTACAGCGGCCACGAGACCGGTCTCCAGACCACCCTCGCCGCCGTCGCCCTCGGCGCCACCTTCGTCGAGCGCCACATCACCCTCGACCGCGCCATGTGGGGCTCGGACC
The DNA here is from genome assembly GCF_042890865.1 of Streptomyces sp. NPDC002018. Lineage (NCBI taxonomy): Bacteria > Bacillati > Actinomycetota > Actinomycetes > Kitasatosporales > Streptomycetaceae > Streptomyces > Streptomyces sp. NPDC002018. Next base: position 51,686 of record NZ_JBIASO010000006.1, on the reverse strand, counting down.
AGGCCGCCTCGGTCGAGCCGCAGGGTCTCCAGCGTCTCGTCCGTGACATCCGCACCATAGAGGCGTCCCTCGGTGACGGCGTCAAGAAGGTCTACGAGTCGGAGCTCGGCCCGATGAAGAAGCTCCGCCGTGTCGCGGGCGTCGTCGCCGAGACCGCCGAGCCGGTGGCGGTCTGACGGCCATGACCGGTCCCAGCGGGGGCCGCCCCCCGCACCCTCGTGCGATCGCCTTCGTGGAGAGCCCCGTCCAGTTGCTCAATGTGCTGGAGTGGGCCCGCGCGAGCGCGACCGGTGACGCCCTCACCGTCGTCGTGCTCTCGCCCACCGATCCCATGTCACGCGGTCAGCTCCGCCGGATGGCGGAGCTGGCCCGGGACGAGGGCTTCACCGTGCGCTGGCAGGAAGCGCGCGGTGGGGCGGGGGCGCCCCTGCGGACCGTACGGGAGCTGGCACCGCTGCTGCGGAAGGCCGGCAGGATCGTCATCGGCGATCCGTTCTCCCGTTATGTGCAGCTCCTGCTGACCCTGGTCGGCACCAAGGAGCTGACGGTCGTGGACGACGGCACCGCGACCATGGAGTTCATCGGCCAGATCGCCCGTGGTGAGCGGCTGGTGCGCTGGCACCGGCGCGGTGGCGCCCGGGGGCCGCGCGAACTGGTGCTCGCACCCGTCACCGCCGCCGCCCGGCGGCGGCTGACGCCGTCCCGGGCGCGTCCGGTCGAGGTCTTCACCTCGATGCCCGTCGAGGACGTACCCGACGGGATCACCGTCACCGCCAACCGCTTCGAGTGGACGCGGGCCACCTTCGGCCCGCCCCGGGTCCACGAGGGCGCGGACATGGTCGGCACCTCGCTCGTGGAGACGGGCGTGGTCGACGCCGACCAGTATCTCGACGCGGTCGGCGCGCTGGCCCGCACCCACAAGGCCACCCGCTACTTCGCGCACCGCCGCGAGGCCGCGGACAAGCTCCACCGTCTCCACACGGCCACCGGCCTGGAGATCGTCCGCCCGGACCTCCCGCTGGAACTGATCGCCCGCCGGGGCCCGATCGGCAGCACGATCCTGAGCTTCCCCTCCACGGTGGTGCACACCCTCCCGCTGGCCCTGGCGGGCACGGGCGTCCGCGTCGCGGTGTGCGACATCGCCCCGGAGTGGCTCAAGGCGTCGGCCTCCCCCCGGGCCCAGGGCTTCCTCTCCGGCGTCACGACCACGGCCCGCGACGTCCACCGCCTCCCGAGAACACCGTCACCGGCGTAGGCGGAGGCGTGGGGGTACGGTCCGGACCGGTCATACGGCGACCGCGCGGACGAGCAGCGTCCCGATGTGCCCGGCGTGGGGCGCATCGAGGACCTGCGCGTCGGCCGTCGCGAACCCGGCCCGGGTGAGCAGACGCTCCCACACGGCCGGACGGTAGCTGTACCGGTAGGTGAACAGCGCCTTGCCCGCGAAGCCCCCCTTGTACATGCCCTGCGGGCCGTACGCGCCGGGGATGGCCGGAGGCTGCGAGAAGACGAAGACCCCGCCGGGCTTCAGCCGCCGCCGGACGAGCGGGAGGAGACGGCCCGGGTCGGTGAACCAGGCCGCTCCGAAGACGGAGTAGACGGCGTCGTACAGGTCCTCGTGCCCGCTCAGATACTCCAGGACCTCGCCGCACACGAACACCGCACCGGTGCCGCTCCACCTCGCGGTGGACTTCTTGACCATGACGGGAGACAGATCGACGCCACGGGCGTCGATCCCCCGCCGAGCGAGGTGGGCGAGGGCGCGCCCGGTGCCGCAGCCGATCTCCAGCACGGAACCCGGGTCACCGAGCAGTTCGGGGCCGGGCCCGTGACCGGCGTACTGCGTCCAGCCGAAGCTCGGCTCGACGTCCTCCTGGAAGGCGGACGCGGCGTAGGCGTCCCACAGCTCGGTCTCTGCGGCGATGTCGTGGTGAGCGGGCACAGCGGTTCCTCTTCGCGTGGGGCAGGCCCCTGCCCTCCGGTGACCGAGGGCAGAGGCCGGCGCGGGACGGTTCAGTGGCTGTCGGGGACCTTGTCGTCACACGGCGAGCAGTCCGTGCCGTCGATCGCCCACAGCTCCTCGTCGATGTCGAACCCGATCGACTTCAGGAAGTCCGCTGTGCGCAGGCACAGCCCGTCGCGGCGGCGTTCGACGAACGGGGCGTGGTGCTTGTAGCGGCCCTCGTTGTACGCGTCGCAGAGGGCCCACCACACGGGTGTGTCGAGGATGAGCTGGTGGACACCGATGTCGACGAGCTTGCCGACCCCGAGGTGGACCTCCGGGTGTTCCATGGAGCCGACGGTGTACAGGACGGCGTTGCCGAGAATGCGTTCGGCCATGTCACGGACCATCGTGTGGTCGCGCAGCAGCAGGGCGACCTCGCGGTCCCACAGGGGCATGCCGCTGTCCAGCACGTTGACCGACAGATGCTTGACGTGCGGCTGGACGGCGTTGAGCAGTTCCTTCGGGTCCCGGGTACGGGTGTTCGCGGGCCGGTCGAGCGTGACGGTCATGGGCATACTCCTTCGGAGGCGGATCGTGCCGTGCCGATCGGGCCGGCGCCGGACGACTCGTGTGCTGAAGCCATGACAGGACGGTAGGGAGCGGGCGTTGAGAGACGCCAGGGACGTTGCGTGAAGTTGCGGCGCCACTCGGTGAGGTTGCGCGAAGTTGCCGATACAGGCCGTCGGAACCCCCGGCACAGGACGTCGGTCTCGGGGAAGCTTGGCGGATCAGCCCCGACGGAAGGTCGTGATCATGGTCCGACGACTGCGTTTCAACGGCACGGGCAGCGGCGTCAACGGGTGCCCGTCCCTTCATGAAGACCTCGGCACGGGTGAGCTCATCGTGCACGGCCCGGTCCTCACCGACCCCGACGACATCGCCCAGCTCCGGCACCTGAACGAGGGTGAGGTGCCCGTCGTGGTGCCCCGTGAGCTGCTCGTCGACTTCGGACCGAAGGAGATCAACCGCGTGCCGGACATCATCGGACTGGACGAGTTCGACCGGCTCTTCACGCGATTCGAGCACACAGCCTGGCGCCTGGAGAGCCGCCGCCGGTACGCGTCCGACGAACTCACCGCGACTTACGGGCAGTTCATCCGAGACGAGCCCGTCGACTGGGAGGGCGCCGATGCCGAGTGGTGCGCGGAGCGCCGTGAGCAGACCGCGCTCGGCAAGCGGTTCGAGCGCGTCCGCGTCGTCGACGCCCCGCCCACGACAGGCCAGCTCTATCTGCTCGACAACGCGCGCCGCAACAGCGCTGTCGGCGAGAAGATCCTCAATCTCGGGCGCGCGGATGCCGAGCGGCTCGGCCTGCCCGCCGAAGACTTCTGGATCTTCGACTCCCGACTGGTCGCACTGCTCAACTTCGACGACGCCGACAATCTGGTGGACGTCGAGCTGGTCACGGAGCCCGCCGCGGTGCTTCGGTACGCCATGGCACGTGATGCGGCGACGCATCATGCCGTCCCGTACGCGGAGTTCGCGGCAGGGCTGACCGACCAGGAGGAATGAGGCAGGTGCGTACCGGTGAGCACGGACTATCAGCAGGCACGAGAGGCACTCGGGGTGCGGCTGCGCGAACTCAGGCTCTCGGCCCCCGATGGCCGGCTCACCGGCATGAGGCTCGCCGAGCGGTACGGTTGGAACAAGTCCAAGGTCAGCAGGCTGGAGAACGGCAGGCAGACCCCTACACCCGATGACCTCCGTAAATGGGCGGAGGCCACCGGCAGGCCCGAGGCCTACGACGAACTGCTCGCCCGCCTCCGTGGCTTCGAGTCCCACATTCGGTCATGGCGGCGACAACTGGCCTCGGGGCACAAGGCGGTTCAGGACACTCATCTGGGCGTCCATGCCGGTGCCTCCGTGTTCCGGGGCTGGGAGTCGTCCATGATCTTCGGAATCCTCCAGACGCCGGACTACGCCCGGTCGATCTTCACGCGCTACGCGGAGCTACAGCGATCGCCGCGCGACACCGAGGAGGCGGTGCGGTCCCGCATGAAGCGACAGGAGGCGTTGTACGACTCCTCGAAGCGTTTCCACCTCATCGTGTGGGAGGCCGCCCTTCGTACCTTGATCTGTCCGCCCTCGGTACTCGCGGCCCAGCTCGACCGTCTCGCGGGAGCCGTCGGTCTGGACACGGTGGAGCTGGGGATCATCCCGCTGTCAGCCCCGCTCAGGATCCCTCCGGCCACCGCCTTCTGGATCTATGACGACCGTCAGGTGATCGTCGAGAACTGGCACGCCGAGTTGTGGATCGACGATGAGACCAGCGTGGACACCTACCTGCGGACATGGAGGACGCTCCGGGAGTCCGCCGTGTACGGCGTTGACGCGCGCAACCTCATCAACGCGGCACGACGTGCGCTGAACCAGCCCTGCGGCTGACGCCTCCGATGAAGAACCCGGCGGTCGCCGGGTGAGGGGCTGTACCGGTCGCGACGGTAGTCGGTCGGCAGTCCCAGCCGGCTGTGCTCGGCTCGGACCTGACGCTCCTGCCGATGCGGCCTGAGAGCCGGCGAGTTCCGCTGATCCGGCCGTACGGGGCGCGGTGGGAGCGCCGCTGTACGATCGCGTCCCGCGAGGGGCGGTGTGGCCGGACGGGCGGGGGGCGGCGGTGGTTGACGGGTGGGTGTGGGACGACACGCTGTTCCTGGGGGCGGCTCCGTACTACCGGCGCGGGAGGCTGCCGTACGCGCCGGGGTACGTGGAACTGCTCGCCGAGGTGCTCGGGCTCGACGGGCGGGGGCGGCTGATCGATGTGGGCTGCGGGCCGGGCACGCTCGCGCTGAGTCTGGGTCCTCACTTCGCCGAGGTCGTCGGGGTGGACCCCGATCGCGGGATGATCGCCGAGGCCGAGCGCCAGGCCGCGGGGGCGGAGGCCGTGGGGGCGGGCTCGGCCGGCGGCGCTCGATGGATCCGGGCCCGTGCCGAGGAACTGCCCGCCGGTCTCGGGACCTTCACGGTGGCGACTTTCGGCCAGTCCTTCCACTGGATGGACCGCGATCTCGTGGCCGGCAGGTTCCGGGAGCTGCTCAGGCCCGGTGGCGCGCTCGTGCATGTCTCGGATCTCAAGACGGAGGATCTGGGCGTCGACGGCCTGCCGTATCCGGCGGTGCCCTACGCCGCCATCGGGGAACTGACGAGGCGCTACCTCGGGCCGGTCCGACGCGCCGGCCGTGGCGTGCTCCCGCACGGGACCCCCAGCGGCGAGGCCGCCATCCTCACCCGGGCGGGCTTCACCGGACCCCGGCGGTATGTCGTACCGGGCGGCCAGGCACTGGAGAGGACCCGCGAGGACGTGGCCGCCTGGGTGTTCTCCAGGTCGGACTCCGCGCCGCATCTGTTCGGTGAGCGCCTCGGCGCGTTCACCTCGGACCTCGACGGGCTGCTCCGGGACCACTCCGCCCCGGGCCGCTTCTGCGAGCGCCTGCCGAGCACCGAGGTGTTCGTCTGGCAGACGCCCGCCCGACCGGAGCGGACCGGCACCGGCCGGTCGTCGTGACCGGCCGGTGCCCTGGGCTCAGACCCGCTGGGTGAGCTGCTTGAGCGTGTGCTCCAGACGCGGCAGCAACGCCCGTGCCTCCTCCGTGTCCACCGCGGCCACCTCGGTGATCAGCCTCCTCAGCCGGGCCGCGCCGGAGTCGGTCCGGTCCATCTCCTGCTCGGTCCAGGCCATGCGTACGGTGCACCGGACCCGCTCGTCCAGGACCACAGGGCCGAGCGCCGCGAACGCCGAGTCCGCCCGCTCCAGCAGCCGCAGGGCCTCCTCGCGCACCCGGAGGGCATCGGCCCGCCGGTCCCCGTCCCGCTTGCCCGTCGGGTCCGTGTCCTCCTTCTTCTCGTCCACGGCGTCGTGGGTGTCGTGGACGTCACCGGCGTCACCGGCGTCACCGGCGTCATCGGCGTCATCGGCGTCCTCGGCTTCGGCTTCGTCCTCGTCCTCGTAGAGCCCGCTCAGCAGCAACTCGCCGGTCTGGGACCACGTACGCGCGCGCTCCAGCAGGAGTCCGTCCCCCTCGCCGTCGACGGCCGCCAGCGCCTGTGCCATCAGCTCCTCGGCCGCCTCCTGGTCGCCCGCCCGGACCTTCAGCCAGGCCACGGAGCGCAGGGCCCGAGCGCAGGCCACCGGTTCGCCCACGTTCCGCCACAGCTCGATGGCCCGTCCGTAGGCGGCGACCGACTCGTCCGGCAGACCCGCCTCCGAGAGGCACTCGGCGGCGAGCGTGGCCAACTGGGCCTGCGGACGTTCGTCGTCCCAGGCCCTGGTCACCTCGGCGGCGAGCAGATACTGCTCCGCCGCCGCCCGCCGGTCACCGAGCGCGCGCAGATTCCGCCCGAGCGTCTCCCGGGCCCGCGCGGCCTGCTCGTCGCCGTGTTCCAGCAGATCCGGCAGCGCGGATTCCAGCACTTCCGCCGCCTCGGCATGGCGGCCGGTTTCGCCGTACGACTGGGCGAGGAGCAGCCGGGCGTACGCCCCCGCGCCCGCCGACTGCCCGGCCGCGTCCAGCCAGTGGGCCGCTTCGAGCGCGTACTCGGCGGCCTCGGCCTCCTTGCCGTCCTGCTGGTACAGCGCATCGGCCAACGTCAGTCGCAGATGGCCCAGTTCGTCCGCCGCCACCAGCTCCGCGCCCTGCTCCAGCGCGGCGCGTGCCGCGCTCTCGGCCTCCTGGGGCCGGCCCGTGCCGAGCAGCAGCCGTGCCCGCTGGGCGAGCGGTTCGGCCGCCTCCCACGGGCGGCCCGCGCCGACAGCGCGCCGCGCCGCCGAGGCGAACAGCGCGTCCGCCCGCTCGACATCGCCCTTCCGCCAGGCGTGCTCGGCACGCAGCACTTCGGCCTCCGCCACGAGATCGGCCAGATCGGACGTCCCGCCCTGTCCGGCCGTCCCGCTCCGCCCGGCCGTCTCGCCGGTGTCGATGCCCCGGCCGCCCTCGTGCGTCGGTTCTGTCGGTTCTGTCGGTTCCGTCGGGCCGGCGGTGAACTCCGTGACGAAGGCCGCCAGCTCCGTGTCCATGAGCGCGTGATCATGGGCCGCTGTGGACTCACCGCCACCCTGACGACCGTACTCCCCGTCCCCGTCCCCGTGTCCGTGCGCGTCCCCGTGTCCGTGCGCGTGGCGCAGCAGCGGGCCCAGTCTGATGGCGTTCAGGGCGACGGTCGCGATCCGCCGGGCCCTCGTCGGCTCGGTGGGCGCCAGGGCCCGCGCCGACGCGTCGGCCGCCGCCAGCAGGGCCCGGATCTCCTCGGCCGGGGCGCCCGCCTGCGCCGCCGCGTAGACGACGCGCAGCTCGTTGAGCGCGGCGCGACTGGGCTCACCGACGGCCCGGTAGGCGGCGACGACCTCCGCGAAGAGCTCGCGGACGGTCTTCCCGCCCGTACCGCCCGTACCGCCCGTACCGCCCGCACCGTTCGTACGGTCCGTGCCGCCCGTACGTCCGGCGCCGCCCGTCGTGTCCGCACGGCCCGCGCGTATCGCCCGGTGCTCCAGCATCTCGGCGGCGAGCAGGGGATCGGCCGTTCCGTCGCCCCGCGCGATCCGGGTCTCGATCCGGTCCCATACGACCGACGCACCCGGGTGTCCCCGGCCGCGCAGCGCACGGGCCTCGGCGGCCAGCTCGGACACCGTCCGTACGCCGTGCGCCCCGGACTTCGCCCCAGTACCCGTACCCGTACCCGCGCCCGCCGTCCCCGGAGCGACCGCCACCGGACCGGGGACCGCCGGGCCGGAGACCGCCGGGCCGGAGAGCGCGGCCCCCCGTACCCCCAGCGGCAGCGCGTCGAGGAGCGGTTCGCGCTCCAGCCTGTGCTTCAGCAGGCCCGAGACGACATCGCTGCCGTTGCGCGCGTCGAACCGGGCCGCGATCGACGCGGCCTCGGCGTCCAGCAGGTCGTGCAACTCGCGTACCGTACGCCGCTCTCCCGCCGCCGCGACCACGGGCTGGGTGTCCAGACCGAGCGCCAGCAGCCGTCGCAGCAGGGTGAGCGCGCCCGTGAACAGCTCCAGCCGCGTGTACGCGTTGCCGTCGGACGACAGATGCGGGGCGTGCTCGGCGAGCAGTTCGAGGCCCCGGCCCTCGTTTCCGGTCAGCGCGCAGAACTCGATGTGCAGCCCGATGGCCGCCAGCAGGCTCTCGTTGCCCCGGGCCATGCGGTAGCCCCGCAGATGGTTGGCGCGCGCCTCCTCCAGCCGGCCCGTCCGCACCAGCGGCAGCAGCGACTTCGCGAGCACCCGGTGCGGCTCCTCGGCGCAGTGCGAACGGTCCGCGAGGACCGGCTCCCACACGCGCAGCGCCTTGTCGTCCTGGCCCAGGCTCGCCCAGTGACCGCCCTGGTCGTTCAGCTCGCAGGCGTGGCAGTTGGCCATCCGGTCGCGCTCGGCGGCGGTCCACGCCCCGAACGCCCGCGCCGCCCGGCCGGTCTCACCGGTGTGCTGGGCCAGCTCGAACTCGGCCTGCCGCACGGCCCGTTCGCTGAAGCCCGAGATCCGGTACCGGCGCTCCATCTCGCCGAGCCACTGCTCCATGGTCGCGAGGGGGATCTCGGGGAGCGTCAGCATTCCGGAGCTGACCCACTTGAACATCCAGTGGAACGTATGGCTGTCCCCGCCGTCGAACGCGGACGGGTCCTGGTCCCACTCCTGGAGCAGCCGGGCGAACGGGACCAGCATCTTGCCCCGCTCGGTGCTGTACTCGTACGCCTGGATCATGCCGAACAGCGCCGCGCGGAGCAGATCGCGGTCCCCGGTCGACTCGGCGGCCGCGGCGAGTTCCTCGGCGCGGGCGTTGCGCAGGGGGCCGTTGGGCGCCGACCGGTTCTCCCACAGGGCGCGGCGGATCTCCTCGGGCGAGTGGGCGGTGGTCACGTGTCGTCCTCCTCGGTGACGGCCGGACGCCCGGCGACCGGATGTGTGGCCCACTCCAGCAGGCCGAGGAAGGCCCGGTTGAGCAGGGAGGTGTCCGCCGGGCGCAGCGGCCGCTGTGCCATCAGCAGGGCTTGTCCGTACAGCGACTCGACCGCCGTACCGGCCAGATCGGCGTCGCTGATCGCCGCGATCCGGCGCACCAGCGGGTTGTTGTGGTTGAGGACCAGCCGGGCGCGGGGCGCCGAGCCGCGCAGCGCGCCGAGGATGCCGCTCCACAGACTGTCGGCGTTCTCCTCCGCCGCCGCGCGGTCCCGTTCATGCCGGGCGGCCGCGGTCGTCGAGGAAGAGCGCGGGGACGGTCACGGGCTGGAAGGCGCGCAGCGCCACATCGCAGCCGAGCGGGTCGAGCCGGGTCCGCGCGGTGGCCAGGAAGGAGGCCAGGGCCAGTTCCCGCCGGGGCTCGACCGGGTCGAGATGCGCGGTGACGGCCCCCGCGTCCAGCTCGCTGACGGTGACGCCGTCCCTGATCCCCGGGAGCAGCGCGATCAGATCGGCGTCGTAGGTGTATCCGCCGTTGACGATGGCGAGACCCTGCGCGGCGGCGATGGGCGCGACCTGGCGGAACTCCTCCACCGTCCGGGTGAAGTGGACCTCGGGGTGCGCGCGGACGAACTCGTCCAGGGTGACCCGGCCGTCGCTGGTCTCGAAGGGCAGCCACGGCAGCATCAGCGAGAACAGCTCCGCGTCGTGCCGGGCCATGGACTTCACCCCCAGGTGGTGGACGGTGAGGAACGCCGCCAGCCGGTCGGGATCGCCCGCCGCCAGCTCGGCCAGCCACGCGCGGATACGGGCGCCCAGCGCTTCCCGTACGGCGGCGAGCGTCTCGTCGTCGTAGAGGTTCTCCCGGGACGCGGTGGGGCGCAGGGTGTCGGTGTCGAGGACGACACGGACGAAGAACGCCCAGTCGGGCAGCAGGTTGTCGGCCTGGGCGGTGAGCAGCATGCCCTTGAGATAGACCCGGTGGGCCGCTCGCCGGGCGGGGCTGGTGGCGTCGGGCAGGACGTACGCGACGCCCCGCACCCCCGCCACGGGCAGGTCCAGGTCGATCGAGTCGAGCGGGCTGAACCCGAAGACCCGCGCGCAGTGCCCGGCGAGCGCGACCCGGCGCGCGGTGGGCGTGGGATACGAGCGGTCCCAGACGGCGGGCCGCTCGGTCAGCGGCCGGTCGGTGACCTCGGGGCCCGTGAAGGTGACCTCGTGGGGCAGCAGCGAGCCGAAGTCCGCGGCGAGTTCGGCGACGCGCCCCGGCTCGGTCCACTCCTCGGCGCCGGGCCTGGGCTCCAGCCGGACGGTCGTCCCGGGCTCCGGGCGTGCCTCGTGCGGCAGTGTCCGCACGGTGTACGAGCCGTCGTCGCTCGCCACCCACTCGACGGGCGGTTCGCCGGGCGTCCGCGCGGAACGCGACACGACCCGGATCTGGCGGGCCACCACGAAGCAGGCGAGCAGCCCGATTCCGAACTGGCCGAGGAACTCCTGCCGGGCGTTCTCCAGGCTGTCGCGCTTCGAGCTGCGGCCGATGGTGGCGAGCAGGGTGTGCACCTCGTCGGAGGTCAGCCCGATACCGCTGTCCTCCATGACGACGGCGTCGCCGGTGGCCGTGAGACGGATACGGGCGGGGGCGGCGGGATCGTGGCCGCGCCGCGCGGTGACGGCGTCCACCGCGTTCTGGAGGAGCTCGCGCACATAGACGCGCGGGCTGGAGTAGAGGTGGTGGGAGAGCAGGTCGACCAGGCCCCGCAGATCCACCTGGAACGTGTTGACCGAAGGGACGGACGGGACGGACGGGGCGGAGTGGGCGGAGTGGGCGGAAGAAGCTGAGGGCGTGGACGGGACGGGCGGCACGGATGGGTCAAGGTTCATAAGTCGCAGAGGGGCAACCTCACGGCCCCGGGCAGGCGGCCGCTGGCGCGGGTCGGGCGATCGCGGGGTCCCCCCCTCACGAATCGCGATGGCCCCGGCCCTGACCGCGACGGCACACGCGTGCGCACACCGCCGAGGTGGACTGGGAAGGTATGGATCATCGTAGGGACGACCACTGACAACGCCCACCGCGTTTCCACCGCCCCGGCCCCTGACGGCTTCCACCGGCTCTCCCGGCGTCCCCGCCCCCTCCCCCCCCGGCGTCCCCGCCTCCCGCTTCACCCGGCTCTCCCGGCGTCCCGTCCCCCGACGGCCTCCACCGGCCGCCCCGGCTCTCCCAGGCGTCCCCGCCCCCCAGGCGCCCCCCAGGTTCCCCCCGCACCCGGTCCCGGCGATGGGCCGGAATGTCGCCCCGGCCGCCGTGTCCGCCCCGGACGCGGTTCCGCGCCGGGGCCTCCGCGGCTTCCGGACCGCCCGGCGTCCGGGCCGCGCGATCCACCCACGTCAGAGCCCCTGCCCGGCGCCGGCCTCCCGGACGAGCGCGGCGATGGGGCACCCCCGTACACATCGATACGAAACGCACCGGTATACCCGCTCCCTCGCGGTGCTAAGCACTCCCACGCCGGGAAACATCGCCTGTGTGGCTGAAATTTTGCTGATCGAGGGTTCGTTGATCCCTGAAGAGGCCTAGTCTTCAACAGGTGAGCCAGTTGATGTCCCCAGAGTCCGAGACCGACGAACTGCCCGGTGAGGCCGCACTGCCGGGCGAAGCCGCGCTGCCCGGTGCGCTGACCGAGGAGCTGCGTGCCGAGCTGGTGGCCTTCCGGCGGGACATGCATATGCATCCCGAGCTGGGCAACCAGGAGTTCCGCACCACCGCCGCGCTCAAGCACCGTCTGGAGCGGGCCGGGCTGGCGCCCAGAGTCCTCAGGGCCGGGACCGGGCTCGTCTGTGACATCGGGACCTGGGACGGTGTGCGGCCCATGCTGGCGCTGCGCGCCGACATCGACGCGCTGCCGATCCCGGACACCAAGACCGACGTTCCGTACCGCTCCACCGTGCCCGACCGCGCGCACGCCTGCGGGCACGACGTCCACACCTCCGCCGTCCTCGGCGCCGGGCTGGTGCTCGCCGGGCTCGACCGGCAGGGCCTGCTGCCCAACGCCGTACGGCTGATCTTCCAGCCCGCCGAGGAGGTGCTCCCCGGCGGAGCCGCCGACGCCATCAAGGACGGCGCGCTGGACGGTGTCGGCAAGATCATCGCCGTGCACTGCGACCCCCGGGTCGACGCCGGGCTGATCGGGCTGCGCCCCGGGCCCATCACCTCCGCCTGCGACCGGCTGGAGATCTCCCTCGACGGCCCCGGCGGCCACACCGCGCGCCCGCATCTCACCACCGACATGGTCACCGCCGTGGCCAAGGTCGCCACCGAGGTCCCCGCCCTGCTGGCCCGCCGGGTCGACGCCCGCTCCGGGCTCGCCGTCACCTGGGGACGCATCGAGGCCGGCCACGCCTGCAATGTCATCCCGCAGCACGCCGAGCTGTCCGGCACCGTCCGCTGCCTGGATCTGCACGCCTGGCGCGACGCCCCGGACCTGGTCCACAGCGCCATCGACGAGATCGCGACGCTCTATCACGCCAAGTCGCAGATCACCTATGTCCGCGGGGTGCCCCCGGTCGTCAACGACCCGGTGGTCACGGAGCTGCTGCGTGCCGCGCAGACCGCGCGCCGTGGTTCGTATGCGATCGAGGACACCGAGCAGAGCCTCGGCGGGGAGGACTTCTCCTGGTATCTGGAGCGGGTGCCCGGCGCGATGGCCAGGCTCGGCGTGCGGACCCCCGGCAGCCAGGCCCGGTACGACCTGCATCGTGGTGATTTCGACGTCGACGAGCAGGCGATCGGGGTCGGTGTGGAGCTGTTCACGGCTGCCGCGTTGATCGACGGCAACCGTTTGTAATCGGCCATGACACCTTCCGTTCGCGACGATCCGATAACGGCTTCCGTACGGGTCTTTATCTGACATCTACGCGCGTTACGATCGCCGCGAAACCAGCGCCGGAAGAGGCGCTTCGGTCAGGTTGAAGGGACCACCCTCTTGCGCCGGGTAACCAAGATTGCTGCGGCGAGCTTCGCCTCCGCCGCGCTCGCTCTGACTGCCACCGCGTGTGGCAGCACTTCGGCCGACAAGGCCAAGGAAAACGACACGTCGAGCTCGGCCTCCGCCGCGGGCGGCGTCAAGGTCGGTGTCGCCTACGACGTGGGCGGCCGTGGCGACCACTCCTTCAACGACTCCGCCGCGCGTGGCATGGACAAGGCCAAGGCCGAGTTCGGTGGTGAGGTCAAGGAACTGACCGCCAAGACCACCGACACCGAGGCCGACCGCGTCGAGCGTCTGACCCAGCTCGCCCAGGCCGGCTACAACCCGGTCGTCGGCATCGGTTACGCCTACTCCAACTCGATGAAGCAGGTGGCGGTCAAGTTCCCCGACACCACCTTCGGCATAGTCGACTCCGTTGTCGACGCGAAGAACGTCGACAACATCGTCTTCACCGAGGAGCAGGGCTCCTACCTCGCGGGTGTGGCCGCGGCGCTGAAGACGCAGAAGAAGCACGTCGGCTTCATCGGCGGTGTGGACGTCCCGCTGATCAAGAAGTTCGAGGCGGGCTTCGTCCAGGGCGTCAAGGACACCGACAAGAGTCTGAAGGTCGACGTCCAGTACCTGTCGCACGGCTCGGACACCTCCGGTTTCGCCAGCCCCGACAAGGGCAAGGCCGCCGCCCAGGGCATGCTCGACAAGGGCGCCGACGTGATCTACTCGGCCGCCGGCTCCTCCGGTTCCGGTGCCATCGAGGCCGTCAACGGCGTCAAGGGCGCCTGGGCGATCGGCGTCGACTCCGACCAGTACAACCAGGCCTCGCTCGCCAAGTACAAGGACTCGATCCTCACGTCGGTCGTCAAGAACGTCGACGTCGGTGTCTACGACCTGATCAAGTCGGTCCACGAGAAGAAGCCGCTGCTCGGCACCAACAGCTACTCGCTCGCCAAGGACGGCGTCTCGCTCGCCACGAGCGGTGGCTTCATCGCGGACATCCAGGCCAAGATCGACGAGGCCAAGCAGAAGATCGTCGACGGCTCCATCAAGGTCAAGACCACCCCGTGACCCCTTCCGGCACGCGGGTCAGGGTCATGTCGAGTCCCGCCGCCGGCTGAGCGTACGGGCCCGGGGAGAGGCTTCCACCCCTCTTCCCGGGCCCATAACGATGTGTCAACTCTACGCGCGTAGGCGGGAGTTGACGCGCTAGCGTCACCACGCCCCCCGCCCCAACGCTCCTTCCTCCGAGGAGAGTGCGCCATCAACGCGTCCAGCCCGCCCGCCGTCGAACTGCGCGGCATCACCAAACGCTTCCCCGGCGTCGTCGCCAACAGCGATATCGACATCACCGTGCGCAGAGGCACCGTGCACGCCCTCTGCGGCGAGAACGGTGCCGGCAAGTCGACCCTGATGAAGATCCTCTACGGCATGCAGAAGCCCGACGAGGGAACCATCACCGTCGACGGTGACCAGGTCACCTTCGGCAGCCCCGCGGACGCCATCGCTCGTGGTATCGGCATGGTGCACCAGCACTTCATGCTCGCCGACAACCTCACGGTCCTGGAGAACGTCGCCCTCGGCGGCGAGAAGCTCCACGGCATCGGCTCCCGGGCCCGCGCCAGGATCAAGGAGATCTCGGACGCCTACGGCCTCGGCGTACGGCCCGATGTCCTCGTGGAGGAACTCGGCGTCGCCGACCGGCAGCGCGTGGAGATCCTCAAGGTCCTCTACCGGGGCGCGCGCACCCTGATCCTCGACGAGCCCACCGCGGTCCTCGTCCCCCAGGAGGTCGAGGCGCTCTTCGACAATCTGCGCGAGCTGAAGTCCGAGGGCCTGACCGTCATCTTCATCTCCCACAAGCTGGGCGAGGTGCTGTCGGTCGCGGACGAGATCACCGTCATCCGCCGCGGTACGACCGTGGGCACCGCCGACCCGCGCTCCACCACCTCCCGGCAGCTCGCCGAGCTGATGGTCGGCAGCGAGCTGCCCTCCCCGGAGACCCGCGAGTCGACGGTCACCGGCATACCGGCCCTGACGGTCCGCGATCTGAAGCTGACCGCCACCGACACCGACGGTGTCGTACGGGACGTCCTCGCCGGGATCGACTTCACCATCCACCGGGGCGAGGTCCTGGGCATCGCGGGCGTCGAGGGCAACGGCCAGGCCGAACTGGTCGAGGCGATCATGGGCATGCGCGATCCCGACGGCGGGGTCATCACCCTCGACACCACCGACATCTCCCACGCGCCCACCCGCAAGCGGCGCGAGAGCGGCATCGGCTACATCCCCGAGGACCGCCACCGGCACGGCCTGCTGCTGGAGGCCCCCCTCTGGGAGAACCGCATCCTCGGCCATGTCACCGAGCGCCCCAACTCCCGGCGCGGACTCATCGACGCCGGGGCCGCCCGTCTCGACACCGAGCGGATCGTGCGCGACTACGACGTACGCACCCCCGGGATCGATGTCACCGCGGGCTCCCTCTCCGGCGGCAACCAGCAGAAGCTGATCGTCGGCCGCGAGATGAGCCACACGCCCAAGCTGCTGATCGCCGCGCACCCCACCCGCGGGGTGGACGTCGGCGCCCAGGCGCAGATCTGGGACCAGATCAGGGAAGCGCGCCGCGAGGGTCTCGCGGTCCTGCTGATCTCCGCCGACCTGGACGAGCTGATCGGCCTGTCCGACACCCTGCGGGTGATGTACCGGGGCCGCCTGGTCGCCGACGCCGATCCCGCCACGATCACCCCCGAGGAACTGGGCTCCGCCATGACGGGTGCCGTCACCGGCCATCTCGACGGCCAGGACGACAGCGGCCCGCGCGCCGCGGCCGGCCCCGGAGCCGGAACCGAAGCCGGGGGAGAGGACCGATGAAGAAGCTCACCGCCCGGATCGACAAGGAGCGGCTGCTCCTCGCGGTCGCCGCCCCCGTACTGGCCGTGCTCGCCGCGCTGGTCGTCACCGCGCTGGTCATCGCCGTCACCGGCAAGAACCCCTTCGAGGCGTTCGACGACATGCTGTCGTACGGCTCCGCCAGCGACAGCCAGGTCTACATCCTCAACAAGGCGACCACGTACTACCTCGCGGGCGTCGCGGTCGCCATCGGCTTCCGGATGAACCTGTTCAACATCGGCGTCGACGGCCAGTACCGCATCGCGGCCTTCTTCGCCGCCGTCGTCGGCGGCACCCTCGATCTGCCGGGTATCGTCCAGATCCCGGTGATCATCATCGTCGCGATGCTCGTCGGCGCCATGTGGGCCGGGATCGCCGGTGTCCTCAAGACCTCACGGGGGGTCAGCGAGGTCATCTCGACGATCATGCTGAACTCCATCGCGACCGCGGTCATCGGCTATCTGATCCAGCCGGAGCGGCTGGGCCAGCTCGACGAGGCGGGCACCCTGGTCTCCACCAAGCCGCTGCCCGAGTCGTCCTGGTTCTTCACCATCGACATGGGCCCGGCCGGTCTGCTCTGGGGCTTCCTCCTCGTCGCCGTGCTCGCGGGCCTCGCCTACTGGTTCGTCCTCGGCCGCACCCGCTTCGGCTTCGACCTGCGCGCCGTCGGCCAGTCCGAGTCGGCCGCCGCCGCGAGCGGGGTCAGCGTCAAGAAGATGGTCGTCACCAGCATGATCCTCTCGGGCGGTATGGCCGGGCTGATCGGGATGCCGACGCTGCTCAACGAGAGCCACATGTACAGCAACGACTTCCCGCTGGGCATCGGCTTCACCGGTATCGCGATCGCGCTCCTCGGCCGCAACCACCCGATCGGCATCGCGCTCGCCGCGCTGCTCTGGGGCTATCTGGAGCGCACCACCAACCACCTTGAAGTGATCGGCTACGACAAGGAGATCCTCGGCGTGCTCCAGGGCGTCATCGTCCTGTGCGTCGTCATCGCCTACGAACTCGTGCGCCGCTACGGCCTCAAGCGCCAGCAGCAGCGGGTCGGCGCCGAACTCGCCGCCCAGGCCGCCCAGGCTGCCAAGACCGAGAAGCTGGAGGTGGCGGGATGACTGCCACGACGACCGACACTCCGCCTCCGGCGGCGCCCAGGGCCCAGGGCGCCAAGCCCGTACGCCGCAAGCTCACCCTCGCCCGGGTCCTGCTGATCATCGCGGGCGCCCTGATCCTGGTCTCGGCCGTACGGATACTCACCGGCGCCGACCAGCTCACCTCCACGGGCCAGATCAGCGCCTCCCTCGGCCTCGCTGTGCCGATCGGTCTGGCCGGTCTCGCCGGTCTCTGGTCCGAGCGGGCCGGTGTGGTCAACATCGGTCTCGAAGGCATGATGATCCTCGGCACCTTCGGGGCCGGCTGGGTCGGCTGGCAGACCAACCCCTGGCTGGGCCTGCTCGCCGGTGTCGCCTTCGGTGTCCTCGGCGGACTGCTGCACGCGGTGGTGACCGTCACCTTCGGTGTCGACCACATCGTCTCCGGTGTGGCCATCAACCTGCTGGCCCTCGGGGTCACCCAGTATCTCGCCAAGATCTTCTTCAACTCCGGCGAGGCGCTGGCCAAGGGCGGCAACCCCAAGCAGTCGCCCCCGGTCGACTCCATCCCCGATGTCACCGTCCCCGGGCTCTCCGACGGACTCACCTCGCTCGCGAACCACCACTGGTTCCTGGTCTCGGACCTCGCGGGCATCATCGGCGGTCTGGTCACCAATGTCTCGGTGCTGACGGTCTTCGCCGTGGTGCTCTTCATCGCCACCTGGTGGCTGCTGTGGCGGACCCCGTTCGGTCTGCGGCTGCGCTCCTGCGGCGAGAACCCGATCGCGGCCGAGTCGCTGGGCGTCAACGTCTACTCGTACAAGTACGCGGCCGTCGCCGTCTCCGGCGGTCTGGCCGGTCTCGGCGGCGCGTTCCTCGCGACCGTCCCCTCGCACATCTATCTGGAGGGCCAGACCGGCGGGCGCGGCTATATCGGTCTCGCCGCGATGATCTTCGGCAACTGGCGGCCCGGCGGGCTCGCCATGGGCGCCGGGCTGTTCGGCTTCTCCGACGCGCTCCAGTTGCGCAACGGCGGCGAGACCGTCCACGCGCTGCTGCTCCTGCTCGTGGTGCTGCTGGTGCTGCTCGCCGTGTGGAAGGCCTACCGCAAGGCGGTCGTCCAGGCCGCCGCGAGCGCGGCGGTCGCCGTGCTCATCCTGGTCTGGTACCTGCTCACGGACACCGTGCCCGAGGACTTCGTCGGCGCCACGCCGTATGTCGTGACCCTTCTGGTGCTCTCCCTGTCGGCGCAGCGGCTGCGGATGCCGAAAGCTGATGGCATGCGCTATCGCAGAGGACAGGGCAAGTGACGGGCGTCGAGGGCGGCGCGGCCGGCGCGGACGCTGTGGGCGGCGCGGGCGGCGCGGGTGTCGACTGGGTGAAGCTGCGGACCGCGGCGCGAGAGGCGATGGCCCACGCGTATGTGCCGTACTCGCACTATCCGGTCGGAGCCGCCGCGTTGGCCGACGACGGCCGGACGGTCACGGGCTGCAATGTCGAGAACGCCTCGTACGGCCTCGGCCTGTGCGCCGAATGCGGTCTGGTCTCCGCCCTCCAGCTCGGCGGGGGCGGCCGGCTCACCCACTTCACCTGTGTCGACGGCACGGGTGAGGTGCTGGTGCCGTGCGGACGGTGCCGGCAACTGCTGTACGAGTTCGGCGGCCCGGAACTGATCCTGGAGACCCCGGACGGGATCCGCACCCTCGACGAGATGCTTCCGCAGGCCTTCGGCCCGGGGCACCTCCACTGAGCTCGGCCCCGGCACCGCCGCGATCCGGCGGGTCGGGGCCGTATGTAACCGGACGGAACGACCGCGCGGAGCCGCACGACCGCACGACCGCACGAAGGGGTATGCCTCCGTACGAGGACACGCGTACGCAGGCATGCCCCGCACCGGTCCCGCGCATAGATGTGCACGCACGTGTACGCAGGTGAAAGGAACGCCATGGACGTCATCTCCGTCATCCGCGCCAAGCGGGACCGGGGCGAACTGAGCCCGGAGCAGATCGACTGGGTGATCGACGCCTATACGCGCGGCGAGGTCGCCGACGAGCAGATGTCCGCGCTGGCGATGGCGATCCTGCTGAACGGCATGAACCGCGCCGAGATCGCCCGCTGGACCGCCGCCATGATCGCCTCCGGCGAGCGCATGGACTTCTCGGCGCTGTCGCGCCCCACGGCCGACAAGCACTCCACGGGCGGAGTGGGCGACAAGATCACGCTCCCGCTGGCGCCCCTGGTGGCCGCCTGCGGCGCCGCCGTACCGCAGCTCAGCGGCCGGGGCCTCGGCCACACCGGCGGCACCCTCGACAAGCTGGAGTCCATCCCCGGCTGGCGGGCCCTGCTCTCCAACACCGAGATGCTGGACGTCCTGGAGAGCACCGGCGCGGTCATCTGCGCGGCGGGCGACGGACTCGCCCCCGCCGACAGGAAGCTCTACGCGCTGCGCGATGTCACCGGCACCGTCGAGGCCATTCCGCTGATCGCCTCCTCGATCATGTCCAAGAAGATCGCGGAGGGCACGGGCTCGCTCGTCCTGGACGTCAAGGTCGGCTCCGGCGCCTTCATGAAGACGATCGAGGACGCCCGCGAACTGGCCGCGACCATGGTGGGCCTGGGCACCGACCACGGTGTGCGGACCGTCGCCCTGCTCACTGACATGTCGACCCCGCTCGGCCTCACCGCGGGCAACGCCCTGGAGGTACGGGAGTCGGTCGAGGTGCTCGCGGGCGGCGGCCCCGCCGATGTCGTCGAGCTGACCCTCGCCCTGGCGCGCGAGATGCTCGACGCGGCCGGACTCAAGGACGCCGATCCGGCGAAGGCGCTCGCCGACGGCTCGGCGATGGATGTCTGGCGCCGGATGATCGCGGCCCAGGGCGGCGACCCGGACGCGGCGCTGCCGGTCGCCCGTGAGCAGCAGCTGATCACCGCCCCCTCGTCGGGCGTCCTCACCCGGCTCGACGCGTACGGCGTCGGCGTCGCCGCCTGGCGGCTGGGCGCGGGCCGCGCCCGCAAGGAGGACCCGGTCCAGGCGGGCGCGGGCGTGGAACTGCACGCCAGGCCGGGCGACGAGGTCACGGCGGGCCAGCCCCTGCTGACCCTGCACACGGACACCCCGGAGAAGTTCGGCTACGCGCTGGACGCGCTGGAGGGCACCTACGACATCGCACCCCCCGGCACCTCCTACCAGGCGGCCCCCGTCGTACTGGAACGCATCGCCTGACCTGCCCCGACGCCCGACCGCGGCCGATGTCAACGACCCATTCGGGTGAACGGGACCGGTGGACCCCCACCGGTCCCGTCGGTCATGCTGGGATCGGTGACGTACCGATTGGAGACCGCCAATGAGCGCACTCACTGTCGACCACACAACGGCCAGTGGCCACGAGTGGGACGACCTGGTCCGTATCTGGCAGGAGACGGACGCACCCGAGGGCTGCACGGTGGAGATCATCGAGGGGATCGTCACCGTGGCACCGCCGCCGTCCAACGCCCACAACGACATTGCCGACACGGTCCAGCGTCTGCTGTACACGGTGATCCCCCATGAATGGGGGATCTACCAGACGCTCGGGGCCGCATTCCCTACCCGTCATGGCCTTTATATTCCTGACCTGGCTGTCGCGCCCAAGGCGGTGGTGCGGAGCGAACCCGGCAACTTCATCCCCGCCGCCGCGGCGGAGCTGGTCGTCGAGATCACCTCGAAGTCCACCGCGAGCCACGACCGCATCACCAAGGCCGCGAGCTACGCCCAGGCGGGTATCCCGCTCTATCTGCTCATCGACGGCTGGGCCCCGGGCGGCCCCACGGTCACCCTCTACGGGGAGCCCACGGGTGAGGTCTACCGAGTGCATCAGGCGGTGAAGTTCGGCGAGGACATCACGCTGCCCGAGCCTTTCGGGCTGACCGTCGAGACGGCCGCTTTCCCGGTCGACTGACCTCGGAACGGCCGTGCGTCACCGGGCGGTGCGCGGCTTCCCGTACGGGACCGGCCACCGGCCGCGCGTGACCGCCCGCACGGGACCGCCCGTACAGGAACAGGGTTCGCCGGGAACAGGGTTCCGCGATGAGTTACGGCCGGGGTGCCGGTCTCAGTGGGTGTGGACACCACAGAACCGATCGTTCTCACCATCGCGGGCCGGCTCGCCCCGGCCGATGTGCCCCGGCTCTGCGCGGAGCTGATCGCGCGGCTGCACGGCACGGGGGCGGCCGAGGTGATCGGTGACGTCGGCGGGCTCGGCCCGCCGAATCTGGTCGCCGTCGAGGCGATCGCGCGGCTTCAGCTCACCGCCCGGCGCCGCGGCTGCCGGCTGCGGCTGCGGGGCGTCGGCGGTGAACTGCGGCTGCTGCTGGAGCTGATGGGCCTGTCAGGCCTCGCGGACACCGCCCAGGACGCGCCGGACGCGGCGGCCGGGGAGCAGGGCGAACGCCCCTGACCTCGCCGCTCAGGTCACTTCCCTCAAGTCACTCCTCGCCCAGCCGTGGGGGCAGATCGAACAGCGGGAACCAGCGGGCCGTGTCCAGGAAGTTGTTGATCCCCGTGATCCGGCCGTCCTCGATCTCGATGACCTGGAGCGACCAGGGCGTATGGCCGTCGCCGTCCTCGGCCGGGTGGTAGTGGGCGAAGGCTGGGGTGCCGTTGGCCACCGTCGGGATCAGCCGGGAGCCACGGCAGGCGGAGCCCACCCCCAGCATCCAGCCCACGATGTCCTCGTGGCCCTGGAGCCACAGGTCGTACGGAGGCATGGAGAACGTGGCGTCGTCGCGGAGCAGCGCGGTCAGCGCCTTCATGTCATAGCCCTCGAAGGCCGCGACATACCGCTCCAGCAGTTCCTTCTGCCCGGCGTCGAGCGGATCCGTCGTGTCGGTCGCGGCGGGCGCCGACTCGGCGAGGGTGGCACGGGCCCGCTGGAGCGCGCTGTTGACGGAGGCGACCGTGGTGTCCAGCAGCTCGGCGACCTCGCTCGCCTTCCACGCCAGGACCTCACGCAGGATCAGCACGGCCCGCTGTTTCGGCGGCAGGTGCTGGAGCGCGGCGACGAACGCCAGCCGGATCGTCTCCCGCGACACCGCCATGTCCGCCGGGTCCGCCACGGACGGCAGCACCCGCCCGTCCGGCACCGGCTCCAGCCAGGTGGTCTCCGGGCGGGCGGCGAGCCGCGCCTCGGCCACCGGCGTCGCGGCCGTGAGATCCATCGGCCGCGCCCTGCGGTTCCCCGCTTTGAGCATGTCCAGGCAGACATTGGTCGCGATGCGGTAGAGCCACGACCGCAGCGAGGAGCGGCCCTCGAAGGTGTCGAAGCCGCGCCAGGCCCGCACCAGCGTGTCCTGCACGGCGTCCTCGGCCTCGAAGGCCGAGCCCAGCATCCGGTAGCAGTAACCGGTCAGCTCCGTGCGGTGCTTCTCCAGCCGGGAATCGATATCCCGGGCCGACACCGGATCACTCATAGGTCACCCCAGTCGCCCCCTTGGAACCAGTCCCCCGGAAGCTACCGCACGGCACTGACAACGGGCTCAGGTTCCCGGCTTCCGCCCGTAGACGTAGACGTCGTCCCCGTTCTTCAGCAGGGACCAGTACTTCACGGCGTTGGTCTTGGTCATGTTCACGCAGCCGTGCGAACCGGGCGGGTTCCACACGCTGAGGCCCACCGAGTGGAAGGCCTGGCCGCCGTCGAAGAACTGGCTGTACGGCATGGGCACGTCGTAGATGGAGGAGACGTGGTTCTTGTTCCGCCAGTAGATCTTCTTCAGCCCGGTCCGGGTCTCGTAGCCGTCGCGCCCGGTACGCACCGGCACCGGCCCGTACACCAGCTTCTTGCCGTCCTGGATCCAGCTCAGTTGCCGGGTGAGGTCGACACAGGCGATACGGCCCTTGTTGGTCGGGCACTTGCCGGCCTTGTTGGGTGTCCTGCCCGCGGCCTTCTGCTTGTTCATCAGATCCATCACGCCCCA
The DNA here is from genome assembly GCF_042890865.1 of Streptomyces sp. NPDC002018. Lineage (NCBI taxonomy): Bacteria > Bacillati > Actinomycetota > Actinomycetes > Kitasatosporales > Streptomycetaceae > Streptomyces > Streptomyces sp. NPDC002018. Next base: position 28,880 of record NZ_JBIASO010000006.1, on the reverse strand, counting down.
GGTGACGGGCCCGGCGTAGCCGATGGTGGGGGTGATGCCGTGCTTCGACTGGAAGGCGCGGGTCGCCTTGCAGTCGGCGGCGGACTGCTTGCCGTCCACCGGCCGGCCGAGGAACTTCTCGACCTGCTTCTGGTACGGGCCCTTGCTGGTCGTACAGGAAGCCGCCTGCGCGGGCGCGGCGCCCAGCGCCACGGTCAGCGGGACCACCAGCGCGGCGATCCCCGCCGCCACGGCCCCGTTACGGCGTATCTGTCCCATCTCTCCCGTCCCCCCTTCGGTCCACGTCACTCGTGTGGCGTACTCGGGGTGGTAGACGGGTGACGGGCGCGCGGAGTTGCACGGCCCGGACGGGAGATTTCCCTCAGCGGCGGGAGGTTTCGGCGCCGGCGGCGCCGGCCACCACGCCGGTGGCGTTCGCACCCGCGGCGGTGGTGCTCGCGCCCGTGGCAGCGGTGGTCGCGGCGGCCGTGGTGGCGGTCGCGGCCGTCAGTCGGCGCTCGGCCCGTGCGCACCGCGTCCCGTACAGCGTGATCGAGACGACCCCGAGCACCGCCGCGAGACCCAGCGCCACCGTCGCCGTCCAGCCGCCCGCGTGGAACGCGACCGCGCCCAGGGTGCCGCCGGCGCTGCTGCCCAGGTAGTACGCCGACTGGTAGAGCGCCGAGGCCTGCGCGCGCCCCGTCTTCGCCGTACGGCTCACCGAGGACGAGGCGACCGCGTGCCCCGCGAAGAAGCCCGCCGTGATCAGCACCAGACCGAGCAGCACCGCCGTCAGGGTGTCCGTCAGCGAGAGCAGCAGACCCGCCGCCGTCGTTCCCACGGCCAGATAGAGCGCGCCGCGCCTGCCCAGCCGCGCGACCAGCCGTCCGGCCGCCGCCGAGGAGACCGTACCGACCAGATAGACCAGGAAGACCGAGCCGACGATGCCCTGGGGCAGACGGAAAGGCGCCTCCACCAGCCGGTAGCCGATCACGGTGTAGACCGCGCCGAACACCGTCATGAAGAGCGCGCCGATCGCGTACAGCCGGCGCAGCAGCGGATCGGCGAGATGCCCGCCGACGGTCCTCGCGAGCGACCGCGCGCTCAGCGGCCGCGGGGTGAAGTGCCGTGCCCTGGGCAGCAGTACGCGGAAGACCACCGCGCACACCACCGCCAGCAGCCCGACCACGCCGAGCGCCGCCCGCCAGCCCCAGAGCTGGGCGGCCCAGCCCGCGACGATACGGCCGCTCATCCCGCCGACGCTGTTGCCCGCGACGAACAGACCGATCGCGGCGACCAGCGCCTTCGGCCGCACCTCCTCGGCGAGGAACGCCATCGCCGACGCCGGCAGTCCGGCCAGCGCCGCGCCCTGCACGGCGCGCAGCGCCACCAGCCACTCCAGGCTTGGCGCGAACGGCACCAGCAGCCCGACCCCGACGGCGACCGCCAGTGAGACGGTCATCAGCGTGCGCCTGCCGAACCGTTCGGACAGCGCGCTCAGCGGCAGCACGAACAGCGCCAGCGCGCCCGTGGCCGCCGAGACTGTCCAGCTCGCCTGGCTCGCCGTCACACCGAGGCCGGTGGAGATGGCGGGCAGCAGGGCCTGGGTGGAGTAGAGGAGGGCGAAGGTCGCGACCCCGGCGGCGAAGAGCGCGAGGCTCATCCGGCGGTAGCCGGGACGGCCGGGGGAGAGATGCGAGGAAGCGGTGGCGGCGTGAGCGGTGGACGGCGCGGAGAGGGTGGTGGACGGCGCGGAGGAGGCGCCCACGGTGGTGGGCGCCCCGGTACTGACGGAAGGCATGTCTCGAACGTAGGCTCCCCGGCTTCATGCGTCCAATGCATGGAACGGGGATAATCGTTCCCATGACGCATGAGCAGAGGTCACGCAAGCCCGTGTCATGGAACAGTTACGAAGAAGACATGGCGGCGGCAGGAGCGCTCGGGGCGCAAGGCGCGCAAAGCACGCAAGGTGTGGAAGTCGCGAAAGGCGCAAAAGGGGCGAATGGCGGGGCAGGCGCGGCCGATCTGGACCCCGAGTCCTGGCCGGCGGTCCTCGCGCCGCGCCTCGCGTACTTCGCCGGGGTGGCCCGGCACGAGCATGTGACCCGCGCCGCGCAGGACATGGGCGTCCCGCAGTCCACGCTCTCGCGGGCGATGGTCCGGCTCGAACAGGACCTGGACATCGCACTGTTCGCCCGAAGGGGCCGTACGGTCTCGCTCACCCCGGCGGGCCGGACCTTCCTCGCCTCCGTCGAGCGGGCCCTCGCGGAGGTGGAGCGCGCGGCCGAGTCCGTACGGGCCGACGCGGACCCGGCGTCCGGCAAGGTGGCCTTCGGCTTTCTGCACACCATGGGGTCCGAGACCGTACCGGCACTGATCAGGGCCTTCCGCGCCGACCATCCCCGGGTGCGGTTCCAGCTCGTCCAGAACTACGGCGAGGCGATGATGGAGCGTCTGCGCGCGGGGGAGCTGGACCTCTGTCTCACCTCGCCGGTGCCCGACGCCCCGGATCTGGTCGCCCGCAGACTCGACGAACAGCGGCTGCGGCTGGTCGTCCCCGACGACCACCGGCTCGCCGGACGGCGCCGTGTCCGGCTCGCCGAGGCCGCGGACGAGACGTTCGTCACCCTGGAGCCGGGGTACGGGCTGCGCCGTATCACCGACGACCTCTGCGCGGAGGCGGGCTTCCGGCCGCGCGTCGCCTTCGAGGGCGAGGAGGCGGAGACGCTGCGCGGGCTGGTCGCGGCGGGCCTGGGGGTCGCCCTGCTGCCCCCGCCGGCGGTGGCCCGCCCCGGGGTGGTCGAGCTGACGGTCACGGCGCCGCGCGCGGTGCGCGAGATCGGCGTCGCCTGGCTGGACGGCCACCCCGACACCCCGCCGGTGGCGGCCTTCAAACGCTTCCTGCTCTCGCGCCGGGGCCAACTGCTCCCGGACTGACCGGGACGAGGCACACGACCGCACCCCTCGTCGGCCTTGTCGCCCCCGGCCCCGCAGGCCCGTCGGTCCCGTAAGCCCTCCGGCCCCGCAGGCCCGTCGGCCGGTCCCGCAGGCCCGTCGGTCCCGACGCCCCGGCCCCGCAAGCCAGCCGGCCCCGGCGCCCCGGCCCGGCCCCGCAAGCCAGTCGGCCCCGGCGCGCCCCGGTCCCGTCAGCCCGCCGCTACGGTCGTAACGATCTGCCGTAGCCCGCCGCCAGGGGCATGCGCAGTCCCAGCGGCGGCGGTGCCGCCAGGGCGTCCGCGACCGGGCGGGAGTACGCGCGGGGGAGCAGCGAGCCCAGCACGAAGTCCGTGGCCAGCGCGAGGACTTCCTCCTGGTACTGGCGCAGCGCGTGCCCGTCGGAGTGCACCTCGAACCGGCAGATGTCGCGGTTGATCTTCTTGACCCGCTCGGCCAGCCGGTACGAGAGCTCCGGATCGCTGCGCTCGTCATTGGTGCCGTGCATGATCAGCACATGACGGTCCGTGAGCTGGCGCACCGGCTCCGGCTCGACCGCCCTGTCCTGCTCCGGCAGCCAAGGGGCCATCGCCAAAACGGAGTTGACCGCCGAGTGCCCCGCCGCCTGGAGCGCGGCCCGGCCGCCCATCCCGTGTCCGGCCAGACACACCGGTACATCGCCGTACCGCCGTACGACCTCCTCCGCCGCCCACTCGGCGTCCGCCGCGAGCTGCGCCTGCGTGCCGTTCCAGCCGCGCCCGCGGTAGTGCACCACATGCACGGCCAGTCCCTCGGCCGCCCCCGGCCTGGCCAACGCCCGTGCCAGCGGCAGCATCCGGGCGTACGCGACGGGGGAGGGACGGCGGTCGGAGACCGGCTCACCCGACGGAAGCACCAGGATCACGCCCCCCGTGGCCGTCCCCTCGGGGAGCGCGGTGAACGCCCGCCCCAACCGTGCCCGTGGCTCCGCGCGACGCGCGCGCGCCGAACCGTCCCGGCCTGCCGTACGTCCCCCCGGCCCGGGAACTGCGCTCTGTCCCATAGCAGAACAGTCTCAGAAGGACGGGTGTACTCCACCCGTCCGCCGGGTCACTGTTACATATCGACAGGGCGGATCTACGCGCGTAGGCGTTAGAGTGCGGAAATGACGAGCCAGACCTACCGGCCACCCACCGCCGACCAGATCCACCGCGCCCCCAAGGTCCTTCTCCACGACCACCTGGACGGCGGACTGCGTCCCGGCACGATCCTCGACCTCGCCCGTGAGGCCGGCTACGAGAACCTGCCCGAGCGCGAGTCCGACAAACTCGGGGTCTGGTTCCGTGAGGCCGCCGACTCCGGTTCGCTGGAGCGCTATCTGGAGACCTTCGCCCACACCTGCGCCGTCATGCAGACCCGTGACGCGCTCTTCCGTGTCGCCGCCGAGTGCGCCGAGGACCTCGCCGAGGACGGAGTCGTCTACGCGGAGGTGCGGTACGCGCCCGAGCAGCACCTGGAGGGCGGGCTCACCCTCGAAGAGGTCGTCGAGACCGTCAACGCGGGCTTCCGCGAGGGCGAGCGGCGCGCCCACGCGAACGGCCACCGCATCAGGGTCGGCGCCCTGCTCACCGCGATGCGGCACGCGGCCCGCGCGCTGGAGATCGCCGAACTCGCCAACCGTTACCGGGACTCGGGCGTGGTCGGCTTCGACATCGCGGGCGCGGAGGCCGGCTTCCCGCCCACCCGTCACCTCGACGCCTTCGAGTATCTGAAGCGCGAGAACAACCACTTCACCATCCACGCGGGCGAGGCCTTCGGACTGCCGTCGATCTGGCAGGCCCTCCAGTGGTGCGGCGCCGACCGGCTGGGCCACGGGGTGCGCATCATCGACGACATCGAGGTCGCCGAGGACGGCACGGTCACGCTGGGCCGGCTCGCCGCGTACGTACGGGACAAGCGCATCCCGCTGGAGCTGTGCCCCAGCTCCAACCTCCAGACGGGTGCGGCGGCCTCGTACGGCGAACACCCGATCGGGCTGCTCCGCAGACTGCACTTCCGGGCCACGGTCAACACCGACAACCGGCTGATGAGCGGGACGAGCATGAGCCGGGAGTTCGAGCTGCTGGTGGACACCTTCGACTACACGCTCGACGACATGCAGTGGTTCACGGTCAATGCGATGAAATCAGCATTCATTCCTTTCGATGAACGACTCGCGATGATCAATGACGTCATCAAGCCCGGATATGCCGAGCTGAAATCCGAATGGCTGTTCAAGTAGAAGGCTCTGACCTGCGCATATCCAATCCGGGCGGGATGGGTGTCCTGCGGGGGAGCGGTCGGGAACACGTCCTGCGGACCGTTTCCCGGTGTTTGCGGGAGATATGGGTGACTGGCTAACTTGCAGAGCCGCTCGCATTCCCACTTCTCATGTCCCCTCCCCCGAAACTCCCCCTCCCCAAGGACGAAATCCCAGATGAAGCAGTCCGCCGTCAAGACTCTCGGTGTCGCCGCGCTCGGTGCCGCCTTCGCCGCTGCCGCCGCGGGCACCGCCTCTGCCGCGCCCGTGCCCACGGCCGCCGGCGCCCTCGCCGGAGCCGGCGCGGTCTCCGCCCTGGACACCGTCGGCACCGCCGCCAAGGAACTGCCGGTCGAGGAGACCGCCGCGCAGCTTCCCGCGCCCGCCTCCGACGTCGTCGGCGGCAGCCGCATCGCGCTCGACACCCTGCGGCTGGTCGCGCCGCACATCTTCGGCACCGCCGCTCCCGCCAAGACCGCCGCTCCGGCCAAGACCGCCACGGCCGCCAAGACCCCCAGCGCCCTCGGCACCGTCGCCCCGGTCAACGGACTGCTCGGCGGACTGCCGGTGAACGGCCTGGCCAAGGGTGGGATTCCGGTCAACGGGATTCCGCTCGGCGGCTGATCCGGCCGACCGTCCGGGACCGTGGATCCAGCACCACGGTCCGGGGCAACAGCGGTGGGGCGCACACCCGGCTCAGGGTGTGCGCCCCACTGTGCGTGCGGCCCCACTGCGCCTGTACCGGCACGCGCCGACCGGTACGCGATGGACCGGCACACGGTGTTCCGGTGGACGCGGGCGTACGGATCGCTACCAGGCGGTCGTGGCGGTCTTCTCTTTCGGCAGGAGCGCCCACAGCGCCAGATAGAGCAGGAACTGGGGCCCCGGCAGCAGGCACGAGACCAGGAAGATCGCACGAACCGTGTTCGCGGAGGTGTGGAAGCGCCGTGCCAGCGCCGCGCACACTCCGCCGATCACGCGTCCGTCACGGGGGCGGATCAATGCGGCCATGGTGGGCTCCTTCGAGACCGTCGTGGGAGCCTCTTCTCCGGTGCTCCCGTTGTCTCCATGGTGCGGGCGGAGCCGGGTCACGGGCGTCGCTCTACGGAGCGATGCCGACCCTGGGAATCGTCGGGGTCGTGCCCTGAGGGACCTCGTCCCGATGGAGGGTCCCCGTCTCCTCCCCGGGCCGGGGTACGCGGCGGACCGTACAGTGCCGGTCTCCCCGCCGCAGCCGTGCCCGCCCCGCGGGCACCAGCAGCAGATGGGCCAGGGCCACACCGGCCGTGTTGAGCAGCAGTGAGTCCACGTCGACCACCCGGCCGGGAACCCCGGTCTGGAGCAGCTCGATGCCCAGCGAGACCAGCGCCCCGGCCGTGACCGTACGGGCCATGGAGGCCCAGCCGGAGACGGCGACCTTGCCGCCCGCCATCGGCAGCAGCACCCCGAGCGGGGCCAGCAGGAGCAGTCCCTCCGCGATCCGGCGCGCGCCCACGAGGGGCCCCAGCGCCAGATCCGCCTTGATACCCGCGAAGGGCGTCAGATTCGCCGCGTTCACCCAGGGGACGTCCAGCGGGCGGAGCGTCAGCCACCCCACCAGCGTGAGATGCAGGAGGAGGAGTACGAGCCCCGCCGTACGGAAGCGGATGACGGCAGAGCCGCCCGGACCTTGACGCACATATCCAGGGACGCGCGGCCCGACGGAATCGGTTCCGCCGCTCCCGCGGGAACGCCGCCATGAGACGGGCATCACCACGGAGCGGGCGCCGGGGACCGCTCCGGTGCCCTGTCCCGGCGCCCGTCCGGGCTCGGCGGACATCACCGCGCGGAGGGGACGGAGGGCGAAACGGAAGCGGACGCCGACGCGGAAGCGGAAGCCGGTGCCGAGGCGGATCCCGCCCCGGACGGCCCCGGCGGGAGCGCGCGCAGCGACGTGTCCGGATTGCTCTTCGTGTCCTGGTCGCACCGGTAGCCGCGCGGGGGACGGTCGCCGGGGCCGCCCAGGACCACCGTGCCGTCCGTGATCTCGCTCTCCGCGAAGGTGCAGACGATCTGGGCGAGCGCGGTCGCCGGCAGGTCCTCCGGCTGGCGGCTGAGCCGCAGGGTGTCCGCGGGATCCTCCGCGCGGGGCCCCGAGAGGATCAGCGGCCCCCGCACATAGGTGGTGAAGCCCGCTTCCCGTTCACTGGTGGACGGCTGCGCCTGGAGCTCGTCGAGCAGGCCCTGCGCGATCTCCACACGGTCGTCCGCCGACCTCCCCCGCGGGACGGGCGTGGCGCGCTCCACCGACGCGAGACCGGACGCGCAGGCCAGATAGATCCCCACGGGAACGCCGGGCCTCGACTGGGTGATCACCGTCTCGCCCGCGACCTGGCACGGCATCCGCGACGGCGCGGGCCCCGCGTCGACCGGGACGGAGGTGGTCCTGATCCCGCATCCCGCCGCGAGGGCGACGAGCGCGAGCGCGCCCGCGAGGCGCCCGGCCGCCGTGCCCTGGCGGGCCGCCCGCCCCTCGCTCCGGCCGCTCCCCGCCGTACCGAACCTGGGTGTCATCGCGCGTCGCCCTCCTCTCCCGCTTCCTCCGCCCGGCCCCGGCCGTGCTCGTGCTCCGGCCCCGCAGGCTCCGGGTCCGCGCCGTCCCGGGGCAGCCGCAGCACGAACATCGCGCCCCCGTCCGGCACATTGGCGGCGGTGATGTCACCGCCGTGGATATGGGCGTTCTCCAGCGCGATCGACAGACCCAGACCGCTGCCCTCCGAGCGCGGCCGGGACGCGCTCGCCTTGTAGAAACGGTCGAAGACGTGCGGCAGGACGTCCTCGGGGATACCGGGGCCGTGGTCCCGTACCTCGATGACGAGCGAGCCGTCCTCCGTGCGCACCGCCACCCGGACCGGCGAACCGCCGTGCTTGAGCGCGTTGCCGATCAGATTCGCCATGATCACATCGAGTCTGCGCGGATCGAGCCGCGCCATGATGCCCCGCTCCGCGTCCAGCTCCACCGCGTCCAGCCAGGCACGCGCGTCGATACAGGCCGTGACCTGGTCGGCGACATCGACATCGTCCAGGACGAGCCGGGCCGTACCCGCGTCGAAGCGGGTGACCTCCATCAGATTCTCCACCAGGACATTGAGCCGCCGGGTCTCGCTCACCACCAGGGTCACCGCGGGCGCGATCATCGGGTCGAGGCTGTCCGCCTCGTCCTCCAGCACCTCCGTCACGGCGGTCAGCGCGGTCAGCGGCGTCCGCAGCTCATGGGACATGTCCGCGACGAAACGCCGGCTGGACTCCTCCCGCGCGCTCATGTCCGCGACCTTCTTCTGCAACGACTCCGCGGCCCTGTTGAACGTACGCGAGAGATCCGCCAGTTCATCCGTCCCGGACACCCGCAGCCGGGTCCCGAGCTTGCCCTCACCGAGCTGCCGCGCCGCCTCGCCCAGCCGCTGCACGGGCTTGAGCACGGTCGTCGCCGCGGCCTGCGCCAGCAGCGCGGACCCGACGAGGGCGAGGGCCGTCGCGATGCCCAGGGACCAGGCGAGCGAGTTGAGGTCCGCGCGCTCCTGGTCCAGGGACTTGAGGAGATAGCCGGTCGGACCGCCCCCGATGATCCGCGTACCGCCCACCAGATAGGGCGTACCGCCGCGCTCGGTGCGCAGCCAGAACACGTGGTACGGGTAGGCGTTCCCGGAGGTGACCTTCTGCTTGTCGTTCACGGCCTGCTGGAGCGACTTCGGTACGTCGTCCAGCGTGAAGGTGTCCGGATCGGAGACCCCGACGACGGGCTTCCCCTCGGCGCGTTCGCCTATCAGCAGCACGCTGTAGCCGGCGCTGCCGTCCGCCATCTGCTCCGCCGTGCTCTGCAACTCGCTCTGGCTCGGCCACAGGGGCAGCTCCGCCGCGCGGTTCTGCATCTTCTGCTGGAAGTCGTTGAGGGCCGAGTCCTGGGTACGGGTCAGCACGGCCTCGCGGTTGAGCCAGTACGCGATCCCCGACGCGGAGACCGCCGCCGTCAGCGCCACCACCCCGAAGACGACCACGAGCCGCAGCCGCAGACTGGTCCAGCGGAGCCCCGAGAGGATCGCTCTCTTGGTCGCGCCGCCCTTCACCGCCGCGCCGAGCCGTGCGGCCCCCGCTCCGTTCTCCAGCGGGCCGCGCTCCGGCCCGTCCACCACGTGCGCCTCGGTCACGAAGGCGCGTCCAGCCGGTATCCCACTCCGCGCACCGTACGGATCAGGGTCGGCGAGGACGGCACGTCCTCCACCTTCGCGCGCAGCCGCTGCACACACGCGTCCACCAGCCGCGAGTCGCCCAGATAGTCGTGCTCCCACACCAGGCGCAGCAACTGCTGGCGCGACAGCGCCTGGCCGGGACGGCGGCTCAGCTCCAGCAGCAGCCGCAGCTCGGTCGGGGTGAGCTGGAGATCCTCGCCGTTCTTGGTGACCGTCATCGCGGACCGGTCGATCACCAGACCGCCGAAGGTCGCCGAGTCCGTGGACTCCCGTTCGCCGCGCCGCAGCACCGCGCGGATCCGCGCGTCCAGCACCCGGCCCTGCACCGGCTTGACGACATAGTCGTCGGCCCCGGACTCCAGGCCGACCACCACATCGATGTCGTCGCTGCGCGCGGTCAGCAGAATGATCGGCAGCTGGTCGGTGCGCCTGATGCGCCGGCACACCTCGAAGCCGTCGATCCCGGGCAGCATCACATCCAGCACGATCAGATCCGGCCGCTGCTCCCGGAGCAGTTTCAGGCCGTCCTCTCCCGTCGCCGCGGTGGCCACACGGTGGCCCTGGCGTGACAGCGAGAGTTCGAGGGCCGTGCGGATGGCGTCGTCGTCCTCGATCAGCAACAGGAAAGGCACGGGGGCCATTCTGTCCCATGGGGGACCACAGTTCGACCGTTGGAGCGCTCCCATACCTTCCGCACGGTTCGCGCAAGGTCCGCCGCCCCCTGTGACAGGCCTGTGACAGTCGGCGGACAGCGCCATGAAACTGCCCCGGCAAGCTCTTGGTCACAGAGCACGGAGCAACACCGGAAGCAACTCCAAACGACGGGGGGCGCGGGATGAACGCACTGCACGGCACGGCCTCGAACGCGGTGGTCACGCGTCTTCACGACGTCACGAGGAGCGGGGAGAAGTCCGGCGCCGTGAACGGGCGGGGGTGCGTTCGCGGCGCCGGGCGTCAGCACAAGCCGTCGTACATGACGGTGGTTGACGCGGACCTGGCGGGCAACGGGGGAGCCGCCATGTACGGGGAGGGCTCGGGGGAGCGGAAGCTCCCGGCGGAGCCGGCGGACGCCGAAGCGGCGTTCACCGCCTACGTCCAGGAGCGCCGTGCCTCCCTGTACGCCACCGCCTACCACCTGACCGGTGACCGCTTCGAGGCCGAGGACCTGCTCCAGAGCGCCCTCTTCTCGACGTACCGGGCCTGGGACAGGATCAGCGACAAGGCCGCGGTCGGGGGCTATCTGCGGCGCACGATGACCAATCTGCACATCAGCGCCTGGCGCAGGCGCAAGCTCAACGAGTATCCGACGGAGGAGCTGCCGGAGACGGCGGGCGACACCGACGCGATGCGCGGCACGGAACTGCGCGCGGTGCTGTGGCAGGCGCTCGCGCGGCTGCCGGAGCTCCAGCGCACGATGCTGGTACTGCGCTACTACGAGGGCCGCACCGATCCGGAGATCGCGGACATCCTCGACATCAGTGTCGGCACGGTGAAGTCGAGCATCTGGCGGTCGCTCCGCCGGCTGCGTGAGGACGAGGTCCTCAGCTTCGGCCGTGACGAGGAGGAGTCCTTCGGCGAACTGGTCGCCTGAGGGCCGTAGGGGGAAACACGGGGGAAGCGGGGGGCCCGCGGTCTCGGGGGAGACGGCGGGAGCACGGGGGAACAGCACGGGGGGAGAACTCGCGGGTCGTGGGGGCCCACGGGGGATCACAGGGAAAGGGAGCGGGACCGCACAGGACCGGGGGGTCGTGTGCGGTCCCGCTCTTGCGTTGTCCGGGTCCGGCTCCCGCGCGGCGGCGGCTCACCGCGCGGGCCGCTCAACGGCCGCTCGCGGTGGAGCTGGGTGCGGGTGCGGGCGCGGGTGAAGGACGACCGGGCGCGGCGTTCCGTACCGCCGCCTCCGCGGTGTGCGTCCCGGCGGCGGTGATCCGGCCCAGCGCCTCCGCCCTGCCGCACGGATACGCGCCCAGCGCCGTCTGCCGCGCGACGATCCCGCGCTCCGCCCGCATCAGCCGCAGGCCCCGCCGCAGCAGGAACGCGACCGACTTGCGGCCCTCGCGCAGATCGCGCAGCAGACGCCGCCGGAAGGTCGTCGAGGGCCGCCCGCGCAGACAGAGCGCGTCGGCCAGCACCCCCGACTCACGGCAGCGCGCGACGATGTCGGCGGCGAAGATGCCCTCCGCGAGGAACAGCGGGGCGTGCCCGAGGTCGAGCGCCTCCGTGTCCACCCGGGCGCTGGTGGCGATGGAGTAGACGGGAACGGTCGTACGGCCCGTACGGCACAGCTCCTCGATCGCCGCGACCGCGGCGTCCGCGTCCCAGGACAGGGCGGAGTCCCAGTCGATGTCCGTGCTGTCCGTGACGAGCGGCAGCGTCGGGTCGTCGCCCTCCTTGTAGAAGTCGTCGAGGCGCAGCACGGGCAGGCCCGTACGCGCGGCGAGGGAGGACTTTCCGGAGCCTGAGGGGCCCGCGAGGAGGACGACCCGGGCCGGAAGGGAAGGAGAAGTCACGGGACACCAGTCTGCTGTATGGACCCGCGTACGTGACCCCCCGGGTGTACGGATACCCGACGGATCATGGCGAATCGATGACGGACCGGGGAGGGGGCCGGGAAGAGTGCGGGACGGACCGGGACGTATCACCCCTGGGGCCACCCGGTCCTGATGGCGTGACACACCGCATCTTGGGGGCGCCGGCTGTCGTTACGGAGTCGGGAAAGTCACTCGATCACTCGGCCAGGCAGGAAAACTCATGGCACGTCATGCAGCTCCCACCTCTCCGCGCCGCGCTCTGCTGCGCGCCGGTCTGACCGTCACCGCGGCGGGCGCGGCCCTCGGTCTGGGCGGTACGGCGGCCCAGGCGGCGCCGCCCGTCGCCGCGCCGCCCGTCGCCGCGCCGGCCGCGACGGGCAGTGACCTCCGGCTCGCCGAGGCGACGGAGGCCGCGGGCACGGCCCTCGGCGGCGCGCTCGGCCACGGGACGGCCGGCGCGCTCGCCCCCGTCACCAAGCTCAGGCTCAATCCGCTGTCCGGCACCGGCGTGGATCCCCTCGACAACGCGGTGGGCACCCAGATCGCCGACTTCAAGCCGCTCTCCACGGCCACGGTGACCGATCCCCTGACCAAGGGCGGCGGCGCACTCCAGGACCTCCCCGTGATCGGCCAGGTGGCGGGCCTGCTGCCGCGCTGACGGCCCGGGGGACGGCCCCCGCGCAGAACGGGCCCCGCACAAGACCGAGCCACGCACAGAACGGGCCCCGCTCTCGCCTGGACGAGGGAGAGCGGGGCCCGTTCCGTGCGCGGTCCTGCGGAGTCAGTACGAGGAGCCCGAGGCGCCGAGGCTCCCGGTGGGGTGCCAGACCGTCTTGGTCTCCAGGAAGGCCGTCAGCCGGCGGGTGCCCGGGTCGGACCACCAGTCGGTGGTGTGCGGGCGCAGGACGCGCTTGAGGTTGTCCGCCGCCGCGATCTCCAGCTCCTTGGCCAGGGACGCGTCCGCGCCGGTCAGATCGATCCCGTTCACGTCCTGGTGCGCGGCGAGCGGGGCCGCGATCTCGGCGGTCCGTCCCGACAGCACGTTGACCACACCGCCCGGCAGGTCCGAGGTGGCCAGCACCTCGCCCAGGGACAGCGCGGGCAGCGGGGCGTCCTCGCTCGCCACGACGACCGCCGTGTTGCCCGTGGCGATCACCGGTGCGACGACCGAGACCAGGCCCAGGAACGAGGAGTCCCGAGGCGCCAGGACGGTGACGACACCGGTCGGCTCGGGGGTGGAGAGATTGAAGAACGGACCCGCCACCGGGTTCGCGCCGCCCACGGTCTGGGCGATCTTGTCGGTCCAGCCCGCGTACCAGACCCAGCGGTCGACCGCCGCGTCGACGGCCGCCGCGGCCTTCGGCTTCGACAGGCCCTCGGCGTCCGCGACCTCCCGTACGAACTGGTCCCTGCGGCCCTCCAGCATCTCGGCGACGCGGTAGAGGATCTGGCCGCGGTTGTACGCGGTCGCGCCCGACCAGCCGCCGAACGCCTTGCGGGCCGCGACGACCGCGTCCCGGGCGTCCTTGCGGGAGGAGAGCGGCGCGTTGGCCAGCCAGGCGCCCTTGGAGTCGGTCACTTCGTACACCCGGCCGCTCTCACTGCGGGGGAACCTGCCCCCGACGTACAGCTTGTAGGTCTTGAGGACACCGAGCCGGCCGGCGCCGGAGCCGTTGGACGATTCCTTAGACATCGAGGTACGCCTCCAGGCCGTGACGGCCGCCTTCCCGGCCGTAGCCGGATTCCTTGTAGCCGCCGAAGGGCGAGGTCGGGTCGAACTTGTTGAACGTGTTGGCCCAGACGACGCCCGCCCGGAGCCTGCTCGCGACCGCGAGGATACGGGAGCCCTTCTCGGTCCAGATGCCCGCCGACAGGCCGTACTGGGTGTTGTTGGCCTTCGCCACGGCCTCCTCGGGCGTACGGAAGGTCAGCACGGACAGGACCGGGCCGAAGATCTCGTCGCGGGCGACGGTGTGCGCCTGGGTGACGTTCGTGAAGAGCGTCGGCGCGAACCAGTAGCCCGAGGACGGCAGTTCACACGCGGGCGACCAGCGCTCCGCGCCCTCCGCCTCGCCCGTCTCCGCCAGCGCCGTGATCCGGGCGAGCTGCTCGGCGGAGTTGATCGCGCCGAGATCGGTGTTCTTGTCCAGCGGGTCGCCCACGCGCAGCGTGGACAGCCGGCGCTTCAGCGACTCCAGCACCTCGTCGTGGACCGACTCCTGGACGAGCAGCCGGGAGCCCGCGCAGCAGACCTGGCCCTGGTTGAAGAAGATCCCGGTGACGATGCCCTCGACGGCCTGGTCGACCGGCGCGTCGTCGAAGACGATGTTGGCGCCCTTGCCGCCGAGTTCGAGGGTGACCCTCTTGTCCGTACCGGCGATCTCGCGGGCGATGGCCTTGCCGACGGCGGTCGAACCGGTGAAGGCGACCTTGTCGATGTCCGGGTGCGACACGAGCGCCGCGCCCGTACCGCCGTCACCGGTCACGATGTTGACCACGCCCCTGGGCAGCCCCGCCTGACGGCAGACGTCCGCGAAGAAGAGCGCGGAGAGCGGGGTCGTCTCCGCGGGCTTGAGCACCACGGTGTTGCCGGTGGCGAGCGCCGGGGCGATCTTCCACGCGAGCATCAGCAGGGGGAAGTTCCACGGGATGACCTGGCCCGCGACCCCCAGGGGCCTCGGCTCGGGCCCGTACCCGGCGTGGCCGAGCTTGTCCGCCCAGCCCGCGTAGTAGAAGAAGTGCGCCGCGACCAGCGGGAGATCGGTGTCCCGGGTCTCCTTGATCGGCTTGCCGTTGTCGAGGGTCTCCAGGACGGCCAGCTCCCGCGAGCGCTCCTGGATGATCCGCGCGATACGGAACAGATACTTGGCACGCTCGGCGCCGGGGAGCGCCGACCACTTCTCGAACGCCTTGCGCGCGGCGCGGACCGCCCGGTCGATGTCCTCGGAGCCCGCCTGGGCGACCTCGGAGAGCACTTCCTCGGTCGACGGGGAGACGGTCTTGAAGACCTTGCCGTCGGCCGCCCCGGTGAACTCACCGTCGATGAAGAGCCCGTACGAGGGGGCGATGTCGACGATCGCACGGGACTCGGGCGCCGGCGCGTACTCGAATACAGAAGCCATGGTGATCAGTCCACCGTCACGTAGTCGGGGCCGGAGTAGCGGCCGGTGCTGAGCTTCTGACGCTGCATCAGCAGATCGTTCAGCAGACTGGAGGCGCCGAAGCGGAACCAGTGGCTGTCCAGCCAGTCCGCGCCCACGGTCTCATTGACCAGCACCAGGAACTTGACCGCGTCCTTGCTGGTGCGGATGCCGCCCGCGGGCTTCACACCGATCTGGGCGCCGGTCTGCGCGCGGAAGTCCCGTACGGCCTCCAGCATCAGCAGGGTGTTGGCCGGCGTGGCGTTCACCCCGACCTTGCCGGTCGACGTCTTGATGAAGTCCGCGCCCGCGATCATGCCGAGCCAGGACGCGCGGCGGATGTTGTCGTACGTGGACAGCTCGCCGGTCTCGAAGATGACCTTGAGCCGGGCGGTCCCGGCCGCCTCCTTCACCGCGCGGATCTCCTCGTACACCTTGAGGTAGTGACCCGCGAGGAACGCGCCGCGATCGATGACCATGTCGATCTCGTCCGCGCCCGCGTCCACGGCGTCCCGGGTGTCCGCGAGCTTCACCCCGAGGGAGGCCCGGCCGGCCGGGAAGGCGGTCGCGACGGACGCCACCTTCACCCCGGACCCGGCGAGCGCGGCGACCGCCGTCCCGGCCATGTCCGCGTAGACGCAGACCGCCGCCGTGGAGGGTGTCGTACGGTCGGTCGGATCGGGCCGCCGGGCCTTGGCGGCGAGCGCCCGGACCTTGCCCGGGGTGTCCGCGCCTTCGAGCGTCGTCAGATCGATCATGGAGATGGCCAGATCGATCGCGTACGCCTTGGCCGTGGTCTTGATCGAGCGCGTCCCGAGCGAGGCCGCGCGCGCCTCCAGGCCGACGGCGTCGACGCCGGGCAGCCCGTGCAGAAAGCGGCGCAGTGTGCTGTCGGACGCGGTCACGTCGGCGAATGCGGGAGTGATGGTCGGCATGGTCACCAGAGGAGCATATCTACGCGCGTAGCGACGTGTACAGGGGGGTGCTCGTTGTGAGGCCGAGCTGTGACCGGAGGGCTGTCGAGGGTTTACGGACGCGTACGGCAGAATCGGGCATATGACGAGCCCCACGCCCCCGCCGTCCGACCCGACCTACCGCGACCGTGTCTACCGCTCGGCCGCCGGGATCCTCGGCGGGATCCTGCTGCTGGCGGTCGTGGGCTGGCTCGGCGTGGACGCGCTCGTACGGGGCACGGGCCGCACGCCCTGGCTCGCGCTCGCCGGACTGCTCTTCGCCGTGCCGCTCGTCATCGCCTTCAGCCTGCGCCCGGCCGTCTTCGCCGGCGCCGACCGGCTGCGCGTCCGCAACCCCTTCCGGACGATCACGCTGCCCTGGGCGTCGGTCACGGAGATACGGGCCGCGTACTCGTGCGAGGTGTTCACCGAGAACGACGGGAAGTTCCAGCTCTGGGCCGTGCCCGTCTCGCTGCGGCAGCGCAAGCGCGCCCACCGCCATCAGGACCGCCTGGCCCGCGCGGGCGCCGCGGCAACGGCGGACGCCCTCGACCCGGCCCGTCTGGCGGTCGCGGACCGCGCGGTCGCGGACCTGCGCGAACTCTCGGAACGCGCCGAGACCCAGCCCACGGCCCAGGGGGAGCCGACGGTGCGCTGGGCGTACGAGGTGATCGCCCCCACGCTGGCGGGCCTGCTCCTGCTGATCGTGCTGCTGGCCACGGGCTGACGGTCCCGCTGACCCCCACCGCCCGGAGACCCGGCGTCCGGGCCGACGGTCCCGTCCCCGATCGCCGGACGGGCCGGGTCGCGGCCCCGGCCCGGAGACCCCGGCACCAGTAGGTCCAACACTCTGGGACTTGCTCGGGTAGCGGACTGTTTCCGCAGGTCACTAGGGGTTTCCCATGGCTACAGCCACACCGGTCAAGGCGCGCAGGCACTCGCTGGTCCAACGGGGTGCGGTCTCCGTTCCCGCCGCATTCGACAATCGCCCCGAAGCTGACCTGTCGCTCAGGAAGTCGAAAGTCGTCCGGGAGGGGGAGCGCGCACTCTCCATCCGCGCACAGGAGGAACGGGGCCGGGCGTGGGCCGAGGAGAACAGCTACCGGGTCCGCAAGGTGTGGAAAGAGAACCTGTCGGCGTGGTCCGACGTCCAGCGCCCGAAGTACGACGTGGCCATGGACGCCGTACTCAACGGGGAAGTACCCGCCCTTTGGTGCTACGCGCTGGACCGGTTCAGCCGCAAGGGTGCCGAAGCGGTTGTGCCGATCCTCGGCAAAGCGCACGTGATCTTCGACTATGAGCGTCTGGACTCGATGGACGAGCGGGACCGTCGTTGGATCATCGACCGTGCCGAGAACGCGCGCGAGTACTCGCAGCGTCTGTCACACAATGTCCGGTCGACCAAGAACCGGCAGCGCAACGAGGGACGCTGGCTCGCCAGAGCGCCGTTCGGGCTTGTCGCCGATCCGCGGGCGAAAACTTCCGATGGCTGTCCCCGCGCCGCTACTTCCGCTTGTCGATCGCCTGTCGCCGACGGGCGCGCTCCCTCTGTCGGCGGGCACGCTCACGCTGTCGCTCCTGCCACAGCTCCTTGCGATGCACGGAGCTTTGAGGCCAAAGAGCACGGATAGCGGCGTTGAGCCCGAAGACGAGGATGCCGAGACCAGCTAGAACCAGCACGGCGCCCCACGGAGCCGTTTCCGGCAGGTTGAACACAACAATGAACCTTCCGACCTTGAACGGTCGGCGGGCCACTCAGGCAGCTATTACGGCGCTCCCCAGCGCGCTGCGGTGATGCCCGCCCCGGTGTGTGATCAAGGGGAGGGCGGAGTTCGGGCCACGAGGCGTGATTTGCGGCGACGTGTCGATCGGATCGGGCTTCCAGACAGGTACGTTTTCCACTGCCGCCCGGCCAAGCAGTCGAGACAGCAACAGAATCAACACCCGCACGAGGAAACGCAGCAGGCATGCGATCAACTCTCCCAATGCTGCGAGGAAGACCGTCACGGCTGTGCGTCGTTCTGCGACCGTGGATGCGGAACGCAGGCTCTCAGCGGCCGATCTGATGTGGGCGCGAGCGCCGTTCTCTTCTTCGCTCTGGAGCCAGGCTGCCACATCCCGCTCAATCTCAAACGCGGTGGCACTCACACGAAAAACTGCTGTGGGATCAAGTTCGAGGGTGGTGGCGAAGTGGAGCGCAGCCTCTGTCTTTCCCTCGCCAGGCAGGCCGTGAAGCACTAGAACGCCTGAGTGCATGTGCTTCAAGTATTCCAATTTCCTGGAAAGAACTCTCTTGTGTGCGGGCTCGCTCTCTTTCATCACATTCCCGTTAGCTAGTGAGCCGTGGTCGAGAGTCTAGCGCGTGGCGCCGACACCCTCCTGCGACAGGAGTTGCCCATGCCTCGCAGACCCCGCCCCCCTGCTCCGTCCCCGGCTGCCCCGAACTGACCGCCCGTGTCGGCCGGTGTCCTGCTCACATACGCAGAGCGATACTGCTACTCTCCGGCCTCTGGCGCCTTGAGACCCTGGTAAGCCTCGCGAAGATCCGGCGCTTCAGGGAGTCGCCGTTTCTCCACTGCCTTGACGACTTCCAATGCACGCCAATGGTTTGAGGGCACGATACGGCCGGACAATATGGCGCGTTGAGCCGCATTACACGCTTCGTCCATACGGTCGCCACCGAGCAAGGCCAAAGCCAAATCGATATTGGCTGACGCGACCCGGCGAGGCCATTTATGAATATCCTCAGAAGGGGCTAGCCTGGCAATTACCTCGCGCGCGTAAGTTTCTGCGGACGGGTCTCCGATCCATGCAAGCGTTGTGGCGGTGTAGGCTAGCGACTTACCGGGGTCGTATTGGAAATGGTGCTCCGTTCCTTTCCGCGGCACCATTGCCCCCGACATTCGTTGAACCTTTTCAATCGCCGCATAAGTCGCTGCGTCTTCTCCTAGGCGCGCCCGTGCCCTTCCTTCTTGAGCTGTAGCCTGAATTTCTACTGAACTCCCGGTCGGTGCTAGTTGTTGCGCCACCTGAGACAGTTCGAGCGCACGGCCATAGTCGCCATCCGTCAGCACTCGCCAAGCGTCTGTTTCGTAACACCACGCTTCGATTTCTCGGTGCCCGGCGTGCCGAGCAAGGCTTGCCGCTGCCTGCAAACGGGCCGTTGCGGCGTGCTCCTGGTTCAGATCGATATGGAGCGTCGCGCCCAATAGTTGGAACCAGCCTCCGACGACGTAAAGCCGTTGCTGTTCGCTTAGTGTCATGCGAGCGTCCATGAGATGTGCCACGTACGCAGAATGCTTCCGCACACGCTCCAAAAGTTCCTGTGGCGGAGAAACTGGATACTTCATGGCCAACTCATCGAATGAGTTTTCTAGCCGGCTCAACGTCTCCTTCCCCACGTCGCTTGCCGAGACCCGCCGCGCCAATTCGAATGCATCGAATTCATCATCGGTTGTAGGGTGTGCAACCGGAAGCCACAAGCTAGGCGGTTGGGGCAGCGTGTACACGTCGGGAATGAGAAGCGCGTCAAGCTCGTTCGCTGTGACTCCTAGCGCTTTAGCGATCTTCGGCCGTTGCCAGGGCTGAGGGCCGGTTTTCCCATTTTCCCAGCGCTGAACAGTGGAACGGTCAACGCCTACCGCTTCCGCGAATTCCTCTTGATTCAATCCACGTGCTTTCCGGCGCTCCGCGAGTCTCCGCCGCCTAGTGTCGGTCATCCTGCCCGTCCCCTCTCGTCCGGGTGCCGTCTGCCCTGGTCAGCGTATCCAGTGCGGCCGGAGTGCGGCAGGACTGCGGCCTTTCTGCTGTGGTGCCGAGCCCTTCGCCGCGCTTCTCTAGGTCAACACTCGACAGCATCAACGGTCTTGATGAACAGCGGGATGGTGGCCATGGCGTACGAACTACCGAAGCGGTTACCCCGCAACGGCGCGGCAGAGCTCGAAGCGGCCGTCACCGGGCACGAGTTCTACCGGCTGACGCCGGATGAGACGTGGCACAGCAAGTGGGCGTTGTGGCCGGCCGGTGCTCCCCGTGGGCCGTTTCGCAAGCCGACCCGCACGATTCTCCACCGGGTCATGGCCGGAGTGGAAAAGCGGTTGAACTGTGTCCAGTGAGACCACGACAGCCGTGGACGTGCCCACGCCGGACCTTGAGCCCGTGGCCCGGCCCGAGTGCGACATCTGCCGTGCGGCGGACCGGAGTCGAGCCACTGCTCACACGGTGGGCAGCCCCGTGAGTGTCCGAAGCGCCAACGACACCATCCGGCAGCACCCACACGGGGCGACCGATCAGAAGGACGGGACGGAGTGAAGGAGAACCGCGAGATCCCCGTACGGTCCCATCTGGCCGCATGGGACCCGTGCCAGTGTGGAAGACCGGAATGCCCCGACGCCGTTGCCGACGACGATTCGAAGCACAGTCGAGCCGACGACCGGTCGCACAGTCCCACCATGGAGCGCATCCGGCCTCTCATCCGGCAGGACACCGCGCAGCGCCGTCACGAAGTCGGCTTTCTGGGGCGGCGGCTGTGACCTGCAAACCCGCCCCGGGGGATCTCCCGCGAAAGCCTTTGCGGACCTCAAGCGGTGCCACTCCTACCAAGGAAGCGACTACCACTCCTTTGGCCCGTGATCCACGTCCACGCATCACCTTTCATGGCGAGACGCCGCGCTGCTACGCGTGCCACTGGCCCGTGGAACCGGAGGAACCCCTCCGCAGGGTGTACTGGGACGCTCCTTCCGGTTCCGGCTGGCATGTGCCCGTGCACGAAGACTGCTTCAAAGCCATTGAGTACGAACAACGTGACGACCACGAGTAGTCACGGGAAGACAGGCCCCGGCTGGGTATTCAGTACCTGCGCCAGCTCAAGGGGCAATTCAGCCCCGCCCATAAGTCGCCTTGGCGCATGGGCGGGGCTATTCAGCGTTCTGGTCCTCGCCACTGCGATTCCGAACGTAGGTCACTGCGAGTGTGCCCGATGTGATGTCCCGGATGATCTCTGCGGCGATCTGTTGATACGGCGGAGTCGGGGCGTCGTAGTCAATGCTCGGGCTCATGCCGGAAGCGTAGACATCCGGCCACAGTCCAAGCGTCCCTATACGTAGGTAGACGATGGTAGAGGAGTTGGCTTACCGCCAGATGTGAAACGCCCCGACAGACCGATTAGGCCCGGTTCATCGGGGCTCCGCCGAACAGCTTTCGAGGAGCTGAACGACATGCGCGATGTCCAAGCCGTGGACCGGGGTAAGCGCATCGCAGGCCCGAGAAATCTTCCATGTCCAAGAAACTCAGACGCTCACCCCAGAACAGCGCGAACACTGGTGGGCCGCTGCGTTCCATGAGATCGGTGTGGATTACGACTTCAACGTGTGCCCCGGCTGCATCTACCTGCGCCCGGTTTTTCCGGCACAGGCGGACCGGTACCGGAGGTAGCAAGCACCATCAGCAGCAAACAGAGCCTCGTTCGGCCAAGTGCCGGGCGGGGCTCTTTCATGCCCCGACCTGCTGATTTCCTGACTCCCAGGGTGTACGGTCTACCCCCGGCGCCACCCCCCGCCACGGCCTCTCGCCAGGGAGGCGCACCGGATCGCTCAGATGCCCGCCGCCTTCGCCATGTCCCGCTTCAGCGCCTCCAGCACCTCCGTCGCCGTCGCCCGCGCGACCGCCAGCCCCGGCGCGTCCGCCACCGGGATCACGACCTCCAGGTAGCACTTGAGCTTCGGCTCCGTGCCGCTCGGGCGGACGATCACCCGGGCCCGGTACGTCCCCTCCAGGTGGTACCGCAGGCCGTCCGTCGGCGGGAGCGTGGCCGAGCCCTCCGTCAGATCCTCCGCGGAGACGACCTCCAGACCGGCCAGCACCATCGGCGGACGCTCACGCAGCCGGCGCATCGCGTCCGCGATCAGTGACAGGTCCTTGACGCGGACCGAGAGCTGGTCCGTGGCGTGCAGCCCGTGGGTGACGGCCAGGTCGTCCAGGAGGTCCCCAAGCGTACGGTCCCGTTCCTTCAGTTCCGAGGCCAGCTCGGCGACGAGCAGCGCGGCGGTGATGCCGTCCTTGTCCTTCACCCCGTCGGGGTCGACGCAGTAGCCGAGCGCCTCCTCGTACCCGTACCGCAGGCCCTCGACGCGCGCGATCCACTTGAAGCCGGTCAGCGTCTCCTCGTACCCCAGCTCCGCCGCCCGCGCGATCCGCCCGAGCAGCGAGGACGAGACGATCGACGCGGCGAACGTCCCCGTCGCGCCCTTGTGGACGAGATGCGCGGCGAGCAGCGCGCCGACCTCGTCGCCGCGCAGCGTCCGCCAGCCGTCCTCCGCCGTGTCGTCGGGCACGGCCACCGCGCAGCGGTCCGCGTCCGGGTCGTTGGCGATGATCAGATCGGGCTGGGCGCGCCGGGCCGTGGCGAAGGCCAGATCCATCGCGCCCGGCTCCTCCGGGTTGGGGAACGCGACGGTCGGGAACGCGGGGTCGGGCTCCGCCTGCTCCGCCACCAGCACGGGCTCGGGGAAACCGGCGCGCGCGAAGGCCGCCAGGAGGGTCTCCGTACCGACACCGTGCAGCGCCGTGTGGACGGTCCGCGCGGTCCGCGGGGTGCCGGGTGTCAGGACCGCGTCCGTTCGCTCCAGATAAGCCGTCAGGACCTCGTCCCCGAGGATCTCCCAGCCGTCCTCCGGGCGCCGTACGGAACCGAGCGGGCCGATCGCGTCGATCTCGGCCGCGATCTCGCCGTCCGCGGGCGGCACGATCTGGGAGCCGCCGCCGAGATAGACCTTGTAGCCGTTGTCCCGGGGCGGGTTGTGGCTCGCGGTGACCTCCACCCCGGCCACGGCGCCGAGATGCCGTACGGCGAAGGCGAGCACCGGCGTGGGCAGCGGCCGGGGCAGTACGGCGGCGCGCAGCCCCGCGCCGGTCATCACGGCGGCGGTGTCCCGGGCGAACTCCGCCGACTTGTAGCGGGCGTCGTACCCGATGACGACCAGTCCGTCGTCGTCGCCGCGGTTCCTCAGATACGCGGCGAGGCCGGCCGCCGCCCTGATGACCACGGCGCGGTTCATCCGCATGGGCCCCGCGCCCAGCTCCCCGCGCAGCCCGGCCGTGCCGAACCGCAGCGTGCCGGCGAACCGTTCGGTGAGGGAGGCCACATTCCCGGCCTCGATGATCGCGGCGAGTTCCTCGCGGGTCTCGCTGTCCGGGTCCTCGGCCAGCCAGGCCTTGGCCCGGGTGACGACATCCTGCTCCATGGGGTCCTGCTGCTGCACGGTGGGTGGACCTCCTCGCGCCTGCGGCGGCGCCGTTCTCGCGGAGGCGGTCGGCCTCCGCTTCGGTTGCTCAATGCGTGGTGGACGCGGTACCGGGACCGGGCCGGATGTCCTGGTCAGATGTCATTCCCGGCTCAGACGCGCTCAAGCACCCGCGCCAGCAGCGCACCCATCTGCGTCGCCGAGTCGCGGCCCGCCTGGAGGACCTCCTCATGGTTGAGGGGCTCGCCCGAGAGGCCCGCGGCCAGATTGGTGACCAGCGAGATCCCGAGGACCTCGGCGCCGGCCTCGCGGGCCGCGATGGCCTCCAGCACGGTGGACATGCCGACGAGGTCGCCGCCCATCACCCGGACCATGTTGATCTCGGCCGGGGTCTCGTAGTGCGGGCCGGGGAACTGCACGTACACCCCCTCCTCCAGCGCCGGGTCGATCTCCTTGCACAGCGCGCGCAGCCGCGGCGAGTACAGGTCCGTCAGATCCACGAAGTTCGCGCCGACGATCGGGGAGACGGCCGTCAGATTGATGTGGTCGCTGATCAGCACGGGCTGGCCGGGGCGCATGCCCTCGCGCAGTCCGCCGCAGCCGTTGGTCAGTACGACGGTCTTGCAGCCCGCGGCGACGGCGGTGCGGACCCCGTGCGCCACGGCGACGACGTCCCGGTCCTCGTAGTAGTGCGTACGGCCGAGGAAGACCAGCGCGCGCTTTTCGGCGATCTTGTACGAGCGGATCCGCCCGCCGTGGCCGGCCACGGCGGGCGGCGGGAACCCCGGCAGCTCGGTCACGGGGAAGTCCGCCTCGGGGGCACCGAGCGCTTCGACGGCGGGTCCCCAGCCCGAGCCCATCACCAGGACGATGTCATGGGTCTCGGCGCCGGTCAGCTCGCGCAGGCGCGCGGCGGCGGCGTCAGCGGCGGCCAGGGGGTCGGCGGGTCCGTCGGCGTGGGCCGGGATAACAGATGCGTTCACGCGGATGAGGGTAGCCGGTCATTCCCTACGCGCGTAGATGATGGGCACACGGTCTTGACATCGTTGTGTTGTCGTTTCGGACAGACGGGGTCGCGGTGTGACGGCGAACGCGTGGCCGGACGCCCGGAATGCCCCGTATGTACGTCGCTTTCGCGCCGTGCGCGCGATGCCTTCGCGCCATGGCTCAGCAGGGACGCTTGCGCAGTTCCATCACATAGTCGTGGGGTGCGCCCGCCGATTCCGCCGCGTCCGCCAGCTCGCCCAGATAGCGGGCGGAGGGAAGGCCGCCCTCGTACCCGTTGAGCACATACATCCAGGCCGGCTCCTCGCCGTCCAGGGTGTGCACCCGGATCCGCATCCGGCGGTATATGTCGAGCCCCACGCCCTCCCAGCGGTCCATGGAGTCCTCGTCCATCGGGGCGATGTCGTACAGCGCGACGAAGACCTGGGAGCGCGGCGCCTCCACGACGGTGACGAGTGAGCCCTCCCAGCCCATGTGCTCGCCGCCGAAGGTGAGCCGCCAGCCGTTGAGCCAGCCGGTACCGCGCAACGGGGAGTGCGGGGCGCGGCGGGACATCAGCCGCGCGTCGAGGTTGCCGGCGTACGCGGCGTAGAGCGACATGAGGTTGAGGGTACGGGAGGTGCGGGCGTGGCCGCCGGTCCACCGGTCCGGCGGCGGCGTCCGCCCGTCGCGGTCCGGGGATTCCCGTACGGCGGACGCCGGAGGGTTCCCGGATGGAGGGCCCCGGGGCGAAGCTACTTGAAGCGTGCGGGACAATGGAGTACGTACTGCATCCCCCGGGGGTCCCCCCGGAACCCCGGCCGGGGTGGCAGACGGGCCGGGTTGACAACGCGAGGCGGACTTTTTCGTGACCCGGATCGTGATCATCGGTGGCGGACCCGGCGGCTACGAGGCAGCCCTGGTGGGCGCCCAGCTCGGCGCCGAGGTGACCGTTGTCGACTGCGACGGCCTCGGCGGGGCGTCGGTACTCACCGACTGCGTGCCGTCCAAGACGCTCATCGCGACGGCCGAGGTGATGACCACCTTCGACTCCTCGTACGAGGAGCTGGGCATCATCGTCGCCGACGACACCCCGCCCAAGGAGCAGTCGGCCCGGGTCGTCGGGGTCGATCTGGGCAAGGTCAACCGACGGGTGAAGCGGCTCGCGCTCGCCCAGTCCCACGACATCACCGCCTCCGTCACCCGGGCCGGCGCGCGCGTCATGCGCGGCCGGGGCCGGCTCGACGGCCGGCAGGCCGTGGACGGGTCGCGCCAGGTCATCGTGACCGCGGCCGACGGCAGCGAGGAGTCGCTCACCGCCGACGCCGTGCTGATCGCCACCGGGGCCCATCCCCGGGAGATCCCGGACGCGCGCCCGGACGGCGAGCGCATCCTCAACTGGACGCAGGTCTACGACCTCGACGAGCTGCCCGAGGAACTGATCGTGGTCGGTTCCGGTGTGACCGGCGCCGAGTTCGCCGGCGCCTACCAGGCGCTGGGCTCGCGGGTGACGCTGGTCTCCTCCCGTGACCGGGTGCTGCCCGGCGAGGACCCGGACGCCGCCGCCGTGCTGGAGGACGTCTTCCGGCGCCGCGGTATGAACGTGATGTCCCGCTCCCGGGCCGAGGCCGCCAAGCGCGTCGGCGACCGGGTCGAGGTCACCCTCTCCGACGGACGGATCATCACCGGCACGCACTGTCTGATGGCGGTCGGCGCGATACCGAACACCGAGGGCATGGGCCTGGAGGAGGCCGGCGTACTGGTCAAGGACTCCGGCCACATCAAGACCGACCGGGTCTCCCGTACCTCCGCGCCGGGGGTCTACGCGGCCGGCGACGTCACCGGGATCTTCGCGCTCGCCTCCGTCGCGGCCATGCAGGGGCGGATCGCGATGTACCACTTCCTCGGGGACGCGGTGGCCCCGCTCAACCTCAAGACCGTCTCCTCGAACGTCTTCACCGACCCGGAGATCGCCACGGTCGGTTACAGCCAGGCGGACGTGGACGAGGGCAGGATCGACGCCCGGGTCGTCAAGCTGCCGCTGCTGCGGAACGCCCGCGCCAAGATGCAGGGCGTCAGGGACGGCTTCGTCAAGATCTTCGCCCGTCCCGGTACGGGCATCGTCGTCGGCGGTGTGGTCGTCGCGCCCCGGGCCAGTGAGCTGATCCACCCCATCTCGCTCGCCGTCGACAACAGTCTGACCGTCGAGCAGATCGCGAACGCCTTCACCGTGTATCCGTCCCTGTCGGGCTCGATCGCCGAGGTCGCGCGGCAGTTGCACACACGCAAGACGGCGGAGGAGGGCTGACCCGAGGGGGTCACGCCCG
Organism: Streptomyces sp. NPDC002018; assembly: GCF_042890865.1. Taxonomy (NCBI): domain Bacteria; kingdom Bacillati; phylum Actinomycetota; class Actinomycetes; order Kitasatosporales; family Streptomycetaceae; genus Streptomyces; species Streptomyces sp. NPDC002018. The sequence continues at coordinate 2,287 of NZ_JBIASO010000006.1, read as the reverse complement.
CTCTCACGGGAGCGCGGCCGGGGCTCCCGGCGACGGTCCGGAACGGTTCCGGCGGAGGCTCGGCGGGGGCTCGGCGGGGGCTCGGCGGAGGTGTGCGCGGGGGGTGGGCGCGGGGTCCGGCGGGCCTCCGCGCGTCCTGGGCGAACGGTCGCGTCGACGTATACCACTACGTGCGCTCGTCTGTGTACAACTTCTCTTATTCGGCGCAAACTGCTGAAAGCAGACGGTCGTTGGGGTTACTGTCAGTTTCGTGTTCGCTGCAGAACGTCGCCAATTGATCCTCGAAATGGTGCGCGCCAACGGAGCCGTGTCGCTCCGTGAGCTCGCCCGCGTCGTCCAGACCTCCGAAGTGACCGTACGGCGGGACGTGCGGGCGCTCGAGGCAGAAGGACTCCTCGACCGCCGGCACGGCGGTGCGGTACTGCCGGGCGGATTCACGCGAGAATCCGGCTTTCCGCAAAAGTCCCATCTCGCGACGGCGGAGAAGACGGCCATCGCCGATCTCGCCGCGAGCTTCGTCGAAGAGGGCGAGGCCGTGGTCGTCGGTGCCGGTACGACCACGCAGGAGCTGGCCCGCCGGCTCGCGCGGATCCCCGGGCTGACCGTCGTCACCAACTCACTGCTGGTCGCACAGGCGCTGGCCCATGCCAACCGGGTCGAGGTCGTCATGACCGGCGGCACGCTGCGCGGGTCGAACTACGCCCTGGTCGGCAGCGGCGCCGAGCAGTCCCTCCAGGGGCTGCGGGTCACCCGCGCGTTCCTCTCGGGGAGCGGGCTGACGGCGGAGCGCGGTCTCTCCACCTCCAACATGCTCTCGGCGAGCGTCGACCGGGCGCTGGTGCAGGCCGCGGCGGAGGTCGTGGTGCTGGCCGATCACACCAAGCTCGGTACGGACACGATGTTCCAGACGGTGCCGACGGATCTGATCAGCCGGCTCGTGACCGACGAGCCGCCCGCGCACGACGACCGTGCGGGGACGGAGCTCCAGGCCCTGGCGGACCAGGGTGTGCAGATCGCGGTGGCGGGCGCGGGGGTGGGGGCCGGCGCCGGTACGGGCGCGGGTCCCGGCGGCTCCGGCGGCGCGGGTGGCTCCGGTGCGGGCGGCTCGGGCGGGGACGGGGTTCCGGCGGGGCGTCAGTCCCGCAGGGACGTGCCGCTCCCGGGACAGCGCCGTACGCACTCGGGGGCGCCCGGAGGCGGCGCCGGCGGCCCGGGGCCGCAACTGCGCAGCGCGGCGGCGTCGCTGACGACGCAGGAGCCGGGCGAGCGGTCGAGGGTGGCGGACCTGCGCCGCCGGTAGCCGTCCAGCGGTGCGGCGCCTCCCGCCGAGAGCCCGGAGCCCGGAAGTCCGGAGCCCGGAGCCCGGAAGTCCGGAGTCCGGGGCCCGGAAGTCCGGAGTCCGGGGCCGGAGCCCGGGGCCTGGGGCCCGGGGAAAGCGGGGAGGCGTGACGCGGGTCGCCCGTGCGGTACGGGGTCCGTGCCCGTGCGCGCGGGGCGCGTCGGCCCCGTCCCTCAGGAGCGGGCCGCGCCGGGCTCCTTGAGGCCCGTCAGGGTCAGTTTCAGGAGACGGTCCGCCAGACGCGGATCGTCCGGGGACTGTTCCGCCGCCAGCGCGATCGCGTTCGTGAGCTGCATCAGATCCTCGATGGAGGCGTCGGACCGTATATGACCGGCCTCCTGCGCCCGTACCAGCAGACGGGCGCCCGCCGCGCGGAGCGGGACACTGCACTGCGACAGGGCGGAACTCCGGTCCTGCGAGACCGACATGAGCGCCCGCGCGAGCCCGCGGTACTCGCCCGCGTGGGTGATGAGGGCGCGCAGCCACTCCACCAGGGCGGTGCAGGGCTGTTCCGCGTCGGCGAGTTCGCGCGAGCGTTCGAGCAGGACGGCGACGGCCTCCTGGAAGACCGCGTTCAGCAGCGCGTGACGGTTGGGGAAGTGCCGGTAGAGCGTGCCGATCCCCACACCCGCGCGACGCGCGACATCCTCCAGCGAGGCGTCCGTACCGTGCTCCGCGAAACTGGCGCGCGCCTCGGTCAGCAGCCGGTCGTGGTTGCGGCGCGCGTCCGCGCGCATGGGCCGGGGCGGCGTCTGTGCCGTGCTCGTCGCCATTCGTGGTCCTCCTGTCGCCACGGGTGGGTCCAGGATGCCAGGCGGCGGATACACCGAGGGCCACCGGACAGCTCCGGTGGCCCTCGGTGCGGGTGTGTCAGTCCTTGATTTCGCAGATGGTGGCGCCGGAGGTGAGGGAGGCGCCGACTTCGGCGGTGAGGCCCTTGATGGTGCC